>JBAQSX010000049.1:0-39338 GCA_049296695.1 Methylococcaceae bacterium
TTTACCACCAATTACCCACCAAAATAAATGGCGACCATAAAGAAGGATTATTAAATCTTTTTAATAAATTAATTTCGGCTTCTTGCAAAGCTTTGGCTTTGCTGATATTGGGTTTTTTTAAGGCCTCATAAAAATGGGTCATTAATTGTGTCGTTGCCTCATCGGAAACCGCCCATAAAGAACCCACGGCACTATGCACTTTAGCTTTTATAGCAATACCACTAATACCCAATGGTGATCTATCATCACCTTCGGCACTTTGACAGGCACTGAATACAATTAAATCCAAAGGATATTTTTTAAAATAAGGTGTGCTTAATAAATCCTCTAAGGTTTTCATAGTGAGTATTTTATCGTAGGTCATAATAAAACTATCTTCAGTGGTTGAACCAAAAAAACCATGTGAGGCAATATGCAGTATTTTATAGTGTTTTTCGTTTAAGGTCTGTTCAAAATTACTTAAAGAAAAAGCTTCATTTAAAAGATAAGGCATTTGGTTTTGTTGGGCTAATTGTTTTATTTCAGTTGCCACACCCGGTAAAGCTAAAGCTTGTTTTAATTTTTCATTAACCGTTTTTATATGCAGTAATTCACGCAAGGTTCGGGTTTTTTCTACCGTTTTTTCAGTATGTAGCACGGCTTGTTTTTGCGTTGCTAAATAATCTTGCACAGGACTATTATTATTGACCAGTAAATCAGCTAATAAACTATCGGGTAATTGCTCAACCACATCACCCAATTGACTAACCCCTGCAAATAAAATAGCTTGCTGAGTATACACATTACCATTACTGGCAATTAATGATAATCCGGGGGAATTTACAATGGCATATTGTTCGATTAAAAATTGTTTGCCATCATACAAAGCATTTAAAGGAATGGCGCGTAAGGCGTTATCAGGAACATAGACTAAGGTATCAATGTGTTGTTCTTTTAATAAACTTTCTATAGGTTTAATCAGTGCATTATATAAAAATTCAGCGGACGGTTTTATTTTATTAAAGCCCCGATAATTACGCAGTTGTTTACTAAATAAACGTGCTTGCCCTTCGATAGTTTCACTCGTAATCGCTTGAGTGAATTGATGCAGACCATCATGGGTATAAACGATAATTTCTAAACGATCGGCTAATTGAATCGGATAAATAGCCGCCGCGTGCGGGTCTACTTTTTTTAAATCCAAAGGCAGGGTACTCATATTACAGCGACTTTTAAAATAATCTTCTAATTCGCTTTTTTTCATTAATTCCAGCGCGTTTTGCACTTCATGTAATAATATTTGTTGTTGCGTTTTATTAACCAGTGGGGCTTGTTGTAATAATAAATCAGTTAAGCCTAAATACAGGGGTGCGAAGGTATTTTTAAAAGAAGAACGTCCGTTTTCATAAGAGACGGGAATATCTAAACGAATGCTTTCTAAATGTTGCAGAGCGCGTTTATAAGCAGAGATTGCCTCAAGTGGCTGTTGTTGCTGTTTATAAAGTTCAGCGAGTTGCCATTCTAAATCAATTAAAGTGTCTTCAGCATTGTCTAATTGAGCCAAACTAATGGCTTCGAGTAATAAGTTAATGGCTTCGGCTGGGCGATGTTGAAAAGTATATAAGGTGGCTAAATGTTTTAAGGCGGCACTTTGTAGGCGATTTTGTTTATAGTCGCGTGCTTGCAATAATGCGCTATTGAGTTGATAAAAGCAGGCGGCTAAATAGTCTTTATTGGGCGTGTTTAAATAAAGTTGTAGTAATTGATAACCGCTGCCCAGCCACAATTGACTATTGCGTGCATGAGGAGTTAATTTTTCTAAAAGTAATTGGTTTTGTTGTAATTGTGTCCATGCCCCTGCATGGTCTTTAACTATTAAGGCTAATTTAGCCGCATGGGTATAACTGCCAATTAATAACACCTTATCATTAAGTGATTGCGCTAGGGCTATGGCTTGATTATTATAATAGTAGGCTTGTTTTAAATTCGCTTTTTGTTGATAAAGCTGTCCTAAATAAAAACTAAACAGAGCATTTAATTCTTGCCCAGTTTGCAAACGGGCTTGATTAATAGCAGTGCTTAATAATTGCTCGGCAGTCTCATTTTGTTGACGATACAGGGCTAATAAACCTTGTAATCCTATAATTAAGGTGTTGTCATAACTATTAGGCTGGGTTTGTTTGGCTAATTGTTGTAATTGCAATTCAGCCTCATGGTAATAACCTGCTTCTAATTTATCTTTTGCTTGTTGTAAAGAAGTGTGAGCCCACACGCTATTTAAATTAAATAATAACAGTAAACATAAAAAACGCATTGTATTCATAGTCGTTATTTAAGTGTAATAGCGCGTGAGTTTTAAATAGCTTTAATATTTTTTTGTTCTTGTTGTAATAACTGCGCAAAATCTTCGGCAGATAAAGGATGACTTTTATAATAACCTTGATATTCATCACAGCCTTTTTTTTGTAAAAAATCAAGCTGTTTAGCATTTTCTACGCCTTCGGCAAGCACTTTTAAACCTAAAGTATGCCCCATGACAATAATAGTGGCGGTAATGGTCATATCATCGGCAAGTAAAGGAATATCATCAATAAAACTTTTATCAATTTTAAGCGTATCTACGGGCAAACGTTTTAAATAAGCTAAAGAAGAATAACCTGTACCAAAATCATCAATAGCAAAGCGTACCCCTAAAGCACGCAAACTACGAAATTTTTCCACAATCTCATCACTATTTTCCATTAAGCCACTTTCAGTAATTTCTATGCTTAAGTAGTGTGCGGGAAAGCCTGTTTCTTCTAAAACGCGTGCCACGCTTAGGCATAAATCACTGCGCCTAAATTGATAGGGGGAGACATTAATTGATAAATTCAAGCGTGGCAAACCACTTAGTAGCCAACGTTGTCCTTGCTGACAAACTTCGCGCAAGGCCCATTCGCCTAGACTCACAATTAAATTCGATTCTTCGGCGACACTGATAAAACGACAAGGTGAAATTAAGCCCGTTGGGGTTTGCCAGCGTAACAAGGCTTCTGCACCAATGATGACACCGCTATTAATATCGACTTGGGGTTGATAAAACAAACGTAATTGTTGCCGTTCAATAGCTTTATGCAAATCAGTTTCTAAACTGGCGCGTTCGCGCATAGTGGCGGCTAATTGTTCAGAAAAATAGGCAAAACACCCCCGCCCTGCATGTTTGGCTTGATAGAGGGCAACATCGGCATTATTGATTAAGCTATCAGTTGTTACGCCATGATGTGGATATAAGCTAATGCCAATACTCACGCCAATACGGACATCGTGACTAAAACTTAACGTAAATGGGCGACTTAAATCGGCAATAATGGCTCGCGCAATATTGGCGGCAAATAAGGCATAATTTTGAGTCGTTTGCATGTCGCGCTCTAATAACACCACAAATTCATCACCACCAAAACGTGCTACCGTATCGATGCGGCGGACATGACTTTGCAATCGTAACGCCACTTGTTGTAATAATTCATCCCCTGAAGCGTGACCAAAACTGTCATTGACCGCTTTAAATCGATCTAAATCTAACAGTAATAAAGCAAAAGGTGCGTCGCTGTGCTGTTTTGCATTCAGGCTTTGATGCAGGCGTTCTAATAATAAACGCCGATTAGGCAAGTGGGTCACTTCATCATAAAAAGCCAATTGACGAATAGTTTGCTGGGCTTGATTGCGCTCAGTAATATCGACATTCACGCCCACAATGCGGATAACTTGACCAAGTTCATTTTTAACCACACCTTTGGCTGAAAACAAATGGCGCACTTCCCCATCGGGACGGGTAATTTTAAATTCGATTTCATCGCGGCATTGCGCCTGAATTACTTTTTGTACTGAGCGGATTAGCCTAGCGTGATCTTCAACGACCACCCTATCAATCCATGCTTGGTAAGCAACCGTATCGCTTCTTTCTAAGCCATAAATATCAAACATGGTGTCATTCCATAAAATCACATCGCCTTGAATATCCCAATCCCAAACACCAAAAGCGGCAATTTTTGAAGCTAAATCTAGTCGTTCACTATTACTGCGATTTTTAAGTTCACTATCGGCTAAAGCCCGTTCAGCACGTTTAAGTTCTGTAATATCACGAATAAATACAAAAAAATGATCAAGTTCAGGCAAAAAAGAAGCGGTGACTTCTACATCGAGAATATGCCCTCGTTGGTGGCGATGACAGCTTTCAAAGCGATCACTGCCGCACGCTTTTACTTTCGCAAGACGGTTTTTAAGTTCTGCAACTGTCTGCTCTGCCTCTAATTGCGACAGGTGCATTTGCTGTAATTGCGCAACAGAATAACCACTCATCAACACATAAGCATGATTAACCTCTTGCACATAACCTTGATTATCCACCAAACAAAAACCTTCGGGGATATGATCGATAAGCATCTTATAACGTTTTGATAACGACTCGGCTTGGCATTGTTCAAGATTGCTACAGTCAATGTCAGCTGTTGGATTATCGGGTACTTTGTTCATGGATATTAGCCCATTAATTACCAATAATTAATTTATACAAAAAACGGAAAAGACTATTATTATCTTTTTAAAATGAAAATACTAGAAGCACGATAATCAAAGATGATTATAAAGCATTTAATCAGTAGACTTAGCTTGTTTAAGCACAATTTGTCCATTTTTATCAATTAAAAAAACCTCACTATCAAGCGTTTGTAAAAAAGCCCCTTTACCGCCTTTAATTAACTCGATATTGCCCAGCATTAATGCAGTGGCATAATGGTGTTGATAAAAATAATGTTTACTATGAAAGAAATTAGGATTTGATTCCATAAAAACTTTAAAGTATTTATCAGGCGCACTCTTAGATAATTTTTCTAAAGCTAAAGAGATTTTATCTTCTGCTGGAACAACTTCAATCACATAATCAATAATTATTTGTTCTTGCAACAAAAAACTCAAACTCAGACATATACCAAGAGACAATGCGGCAATACTATTTAATTTAGCCCATAAACTTACAATAATCGCCGCACTCATGACCAGTAAAGGCGGATTAAAAAATGCACACTTAATGCGGTGAGCCAAATCGATAGCGGCGGTTTTACATTCCAATAATCGGTTTCCCCTAAATAAGTAGTCACTAACCATTGCTGATTTTTTAGCATTTCTATGGCTGAGCCAATATGGCGCGCTTCATCCCATTGGGCGATTTGTTGCTGTTCTATATTAGTAAAGGTATTAAATAAGGCTAAAACAATAAGCACTAATACCGATAAAGTAGGTAGTAATTTTTGCATGATGAGTTTCATGTTTTAAATACCCATAAGCGCGTGAGAATAAAACCACAAACTAAGGTGACGGGAATAGAGGAAAGTTTTGCGGGTAATAATGTAATAAATAATGAGGCAAATTGAAAACTAAAAAAATCAAGATTAATACTGAACTATTAACCAGAATATAGCGGCTTAATTGTTTAATGCTGTGATTTTTAGTTTTAAAGGCAAACGCTTTATCAAAAAAATAACGTAACACAATACAAAAGGCGTAAGCGGTAATATAAGCGAGTTCGTGAGAAGTGAAATTAAGTAATGAATAAAATAAAACTAAATCTAAAGCGGTAAATAATCCGCCTGAAAATAAAAACCGTAAAAACAGTTTAGCCTCTTTCACCTGATTTAAGTCTCTTTATGAGTAGACTGTTGCTGAGAAAATTCTTGGTATTTAATATAGACAGGTCGCCCTTTAACTTCTTCAACGATTTTGCCAATATATTCACCTACAATACCAATTGCCAATAAGATACAACCGCCTAAAAAGGATTGTAATACCACAATCGTTGTCCACCCTGTAATGGTTTGACCTTGCGTATAAGCAAATAAGGCATAGCATAAATAAATAAAACTTAATACTGACACGCTAACGCCTAATATAGTGACAAAACGAATTGACGCGAGTGAAAACGCAGTAATACCTTGCCATGCGAATTTAAGCCTTTTCCATAAAGGATATTTAATCTTGCCATATAAACGCTCATCACGCTGATACTGCACGGCAATTTGTGGAAAACCCACTCACGCAAATAAACCGTGTAAAAAACGACTTTTTTCAGGCAGATTATTAATCGCATTAACACAAGCCCGCGATACTAATCTAAAATCACCTGTATCTAAAGGCAAATTACGCTGAGCGCGTTTTAATAAGCGATAAAATAACCACGCACTGAATTTTTTAAATACTGATTCGCCTTTGCGTTTAATGCGCTGACCATAAACAATTTCAAAACCTTTTTCATATTGTTTAATCATTTCATTAACAACTAATAATGGGTCTTTCAAATCCGCATCCATAATAACGACTGCCTCACCTGTGGCATGTTCTAATCCTGCGGTCACGGTGGCTTGATGTCCAAAATTGCGGCTAAATACTATGACTCTAATACGCTTATCTTCGTTTGCCCATTGTTGTAAAAATACTAAAGAATTATCATGAGAACCATCGTCAATTAATAATATTTCAGTGTTTAATTGTGGCTGTGTTAATAGCCAGTCTTTAAATAAGGTAAGCTTTCAATTTCATTATAAATAGGAAAGATAAAAGAAAGCTTTTTTAATTGACGCGGTTGCTCAATAATGAAAAAACCTGCTAAGTTTAAAACCTAGCAGGTTTTTTTTAAACCAATACCATATTGTCACGATGTATTAATTCAGCATCATCACAATAACCCAGTATGGTTTCAAATTCTAAACTATTTTTACCCGCAATTAATGCCGTTTCTGCTGAACTATAATTAATTAAGCCCCGCGCGATTTCAATACCTTGTTCATTTAAACACGCCACTAATTCCCCGCGTTCAAATTGTCCCGATACTGATTTAATACCCACCGCTAATAAACTCTTGCCATCGTTTTGTAATACTCTAACCGCACCTGCGTCTAATACCACATTGCCTTTTAATTGTAATTGTCCAGCAAGCCAACGTTTTCTGGCTACAATTGGTTCAACATCGGCTAAGAAATAAGTACCTAATTCTTCGCCTGTTAATACTTGAGTAATGACTTCAGATACTGCGCCAGCGGCAATCACAGTAGCCGCCCCTGAACGCGCCGCTAATCGTGCCGCCCGTACTTTGGTATACATACCACCGCGTCCCAAACCACTACGGCTCTCTCCTGCCATGGTTTCTAAACGCTGGTCATTAATACTGATTTCTGAAATTAAAATCGCATCTTTATTAATACTGGGGTCACTAGTAAATAAGCCTTGTTGGTCGGTTAATATGATTAATAAATCCGCTTCGACTAAATTAGCCACTAATGCCGCTAAAGTATCATTATCACCAAAACGAATTTCTTCAGTGGCAACCGTATCATTTTCATTAATAACGGGGATTACGCCGAAATTTAATAAAGTTAATAGGGTACTACGCGCATTTAAATAACGTTGTCTATTGGATAAATCATCGTGAGTTAATAATATTTGCGCGGCATGAAAACCATGATTTTGAAATTCATCATCAAATATTCTAACTAACCCCATTTGCCCTACTGCCGCGCTGGCTTGCAATTCATGCAAGGTTGTCGGGCGGCTTTTTAAACCCAAACGACACACGCCTTCGGCAACTGAACCCGATGATACTAAAATGACATCTAAGCCTTGTTTGCGTAATTGCGCCATTTGTTTAACCCAACCTGCAATAGCGGTTTTATCTAAGCCTTTGCCGCCTTTAGTTAATAAGGAACTCCCTATTTTTATGACAACGCGTTTTACGTCTTTAAAATGTGTTCTGCTCACGGTAATCTCTGTGTTTTTAATTTAGTAAATACTTTATATCCAATGTTCGTTACTTAATTTATCGTAACCGCGCTTTTCAATAAATTGTAGAAATTCTTTTTTATCAGTAGTCGGAAATTCAACTTGTATTTCATCGGCTATTTTTTGTAATACACTATCGCCAATGGATTGTGCAAAACGACCGCGCAACGCCTTTTCATACCATAATAATAAATCGTTTTCAGTGACAATACTTTGTATTTTTGATTTCCAACCCATTTGATTGAGTAAAGAAACGATTATCTTTTGTTCAGCTTGTTTGCACACAATAACAATACGGTCAGCCGATACCGAAGAAACAATATTTTCGGCTAATTCTTCGGTTAGCGATAAATGTTTTATTTGAATCGCTAAACCAAAATTCGCCCACATATCCAAACCTCTATCAGCGGCATTCGTTACACCAACGCGATTAATTCTGGCTTTTAATTTTAAAGAAGTTTGTTCAGAATTGAGTTGCATAACACTTTTAGAAAAATCAGCAAATTCTTCGAGAATATCTATTTTTTCAAGATTCATACTGATTTCAACTGAAACTTCTAAAACCTCAACTAAAGCAGAAAATAAGGCATAAACGACTATTTCATAAATTTTATCAATACTGCGCCGTAATCCCGCTTCACGCCAAAATAAATCTAAAAACTCATTTAACTGAAAATTAGTTTTATCGTGATTTAAACAATAATCTAATCCTGTGGTCATTTGACTAAAACGCTGTAGAAACTTACGATAAATATAAGCTTCCACAATACCATTATTAGCTCTATTTTCTTGTCCTAAACTATCTAAAATAATCGGAGGAATAGCGTTATCATTAAATATATCATCTTGATAACGCGCTGATGAGGTGCTAGTTCTACCTAAGAATTGAATACAAATAATATCACGCCATTTTTTTGATTGTGTGCGATAAGTAGTTAGCTCTAATAGATTAATATCTTGTGCGATTCTATCGCGATACAGTATTTCAGCAATTTGAATCGGTTTATAAAGATGCACTCTGGCTTTATCAATCACTTTATCTAAGGCTTGTTTTGCTAATACTGTATTCACTTTATTGACTCAAATTAATGATAATTGCTCAGGATTTTGTAGGGCTTGTTTTTGATTTTGCAACGCCTTTATCATTTCACCCGCTATGGCTTTAATTACGGGAACAGATACTGAATTACCCGCCACTTTACGCACTGCTGAATAAGGCAAGTTAATTTTAAAACTATCAGGAAAACCTTGTAGGCGTAACATTTCTCTATCCGTTAAACGCCGAATACCATTAACGACTAAATAATTATAACTACCACCCGCCCGCAACGCGCACGAATAAGGCAAGGCTGAGATATTACCGCCAATATTTTCATGCCATATTGAAGGCATAGGCGGATTGGCTTTTACTGAATTAAAACGTTTTTGTTTAATCGTTTCTGATAAAAAATAACTAGGGGCTATTTGATTATCGTCTTCTAAAATAGTAGTTAATGGTTGGTAATAACCTAAGGGTTTTGGAAAGTTAAAATCAATCGGATTTAAAAAACCAATAATATAAATGCGTTCGCGTTTTTGTGGCAAACCAAAATCTAAGCTATTAAATACTTTACTATAAACGGTATAGCCAAGTTGTTTTAATTTATCTAAAATAATCGCAAAGGTTTGTCCATTATCATGCGTGGTTAAACGTTTAACATTTTCTAATAAAAACGCCTGTGGTTTTTTGGCTTTTAATATGGCTTCAATATTAAAAAATAATGTGCCTCTGGTATCAGCAAAACCTAAACCTTTACCTGCAATACTAAAAGCTTGACACGGAAAACCCGCTAATAAAATATCGTGATTGGGTATTTCATTAGGGCAGATTAAATTAATATCGCCAAAGGGTTTTTCGCCAAAATTTGCCGCATACATGGTTTGCGCGTCTTTATCCCATTCGCAAGAAAAGACGTTCTGACAATTATAATTTTCAAACCCTAAACGAATGCCGCCAATTCCTGCAAATAAATCAATTGTTTTATACATTTTATCGTTCAGATAATGAATAAATTACCACTCAGCCACTGGATTATCGATTAATAATTGCGCCGCTTCAGCCGCTATTCTTTTCTGCTCTTCTAAAAACGCCATAATAGCAAAACTCAGTTCGCGTGTACCTGTGCCATTAATGGCAGCTATTTTAAAAACAGGGGCAGTCCAATTCAATTCATTAATAATAGCTTGGCAATGCGCGTCTAATTCTTCATCTAAAACTCTATCGGTTTTATTGAGTATTAACCAACGCGGTTTATTTGCTAAATCATCACTCCATTTTGCTACTTCCGCACTGATTTTTTGCGCGGCTTGCACAGGCGTTTCATCGCTTTCATAGGGTTCAATATCAATAACGTGCAGTAATAAGCGAGTACGCGCTAAATGTTTTAAAAACTGTAAGCCAAGACCCGCGCCTTCTGCCGCGCCTTCAATTACACCCGGAATGTCGGCAATCACAAAACTGCGCTCGTCATCGATACGCACTACGCCTAAGTTAGGATAAAGCGTAGTAAAAGGATAATCAGCGACTTTAGGCGTTGCCGAAGATACGGCGCGAACGAGACTGGATTTTCCCGCATTAGGCATACCCAACAAGCCCACATCGGCAATTAAGGTCAGCTCTAAATTAAGCACACGATGCTCACCTTCTGAGCCTTTGCTGGCTTTGTGTGGGGCGCGGTTGATACTACTTTTAAAGCGGGTGTTGCCCAAACCATGAAAGCCGCCTTGCGCCACTAATAGGGTTTGTCCTGTGAGGGTTAAATCACCAATGACCTCGCCCGTTTCGGCATCGGATATTTTTGTACCAATTGGCACGGAGACGTAACAATCATCGCCTTTGCGTCCAGTGCAACAACGACCGCCGCCTTTTTGTCCGTTTTGAGCGCGATGGACGGTGTGATAGCGAAAATCAACCAAGGTGTTAATGTTTTCAACGGCGACTAAATACACTGAGCCACCATCACCACCATCACCACCATCCGGGCCACCCATTGGGATGTATTTTTCGCGTCTAAAACCCACCGCGCCATTGCCACCATTACCCGCTTCTACGCGGACTTCTACTTCATCAACAAATTTCATTTTTTTAAACCAGTTTAATTGTAGGAGGAGGTCACACTTTGCTTGACGAGTCAGGCAGAGCTAAGCTCCAACTTTTTGAATTCTAAGTCATCAAAACAAAAAAAGCCCCGCGTTAGTAACGGCGGAGCTTTTTTTAGGGGTGGTCACTTAACGTGACCCAAACTACCGTTAAATGGTAGTTATTATAATTAGGCAGGAATGATGCTAACAAATTTGCGATTATTCGCACCTTTGATTTCAAAAACCACTTTGCCTTCAGCAGTAGCAAATAAGGTGTGATCTTTACCAACACCAACATTTAAACCTGCATGAAATTTTGTACCACGTTGACGTACGATAATGCTTCCAGCAGTAACGCTTTCGCCACCAAAACGTTTAACGCCTAAGCGTTGGGCATTAGAGTCGCGTCCGTTGCGGGTACTACCGCCAGCTTTCTTATGAGCCATTGTTATTTCTCCGTGATTTAAGCAGAAATGCCAGTAATTTGGATTTCTGTGTAGTATTGACGATGCCCCATTTGTTTCATGTGGTGCTTACGTCTTCTAAATTTAATAATTTTTATTTTATCGTGTCTGCCTTGTGACAGCACAGTCGCGGTGACTTTGCCACCTTCGATAAATGGCAAACCGACTTTAACATCGTCATCTGTTTGAACCATTAAAACTTTATCAAACTCAACGCTGTCGCCTGTGTTTAAGTCCAGTTTTTCGATTTTTAAATAAGTACCTTCTTGAACGCGGTACTGTTTACCACCGGTTTGAATGACCGCATACATTGTCTAACACTCCATTACACATAATCTATTTAAATAGCAGGTGATTCATAGTTATCAATTCAACAGTAGTTCTGTTGTTTATTTAAACGTCATCAACACAAGTTGCTGATAAAAAATAATTTTTTCAGTCTTACATTTGCTCAGCACCCCTAAAGCACCGCCAATTCTCAGTGCCACTTTCTTAAGAGGAAAGACTGCGAATTATAAACACTATTTTGATATTATCAAGTGCTGTTTTCGCTAAGTGTTTGAGAAATTAATGTTATTTTGAGGATAGGTGCAATTATTGAGTTTCAGCGACACATTATGCCACTGATACTTTGCTGAATTAGTCTATTATAAATACAGTATTTTGATAATGGGAAAAAGGGAGTAATTTGTAATTATAAAGCTAATCGTATTGTATTATTGTAATAATAAATAAAATAATAGGTGGTTTAAAAATGTGAGTAAAATTTATATATTACAGAATTTAAAAATCATTTAATTTTTATCTAAAATTGCGCAGAGTTTATCAATGTAGGGGCAAATCATATCTGCCCTTAATAACAAGCTTGAGTTATTAACTGAGGTTACGCAGAATTAGACCTGTCAGGTTTTAAAAAAATCAACAGGCATCACAAGGACAGGCAGTGCTTTAAGCACTGCCTGTCCTAAACAACGCTTTCTTTCTCTAAAGAACAATAAAATATTGTCAGTTCTATTTATTATTACAATAATACAATTGGCTTTATAATTCACACTTTCCCACTAGCCTATTTTTATTGTCAGTAAATGCTCACTATTAAATCCCCTCAAGATTTAAATCCCGCCGATATTCCAACACAAACAGGCGTTTATTTATATAAAGACGCGAATGACACAATTATCTATTGCGGTAAAGCCAAAAATCTACGCGCACGAATTAAAAGTTATTTTAGTGCGCAACATTTATTACCCCTAAAAACCCGCCGCTTAGTTGCCCAAATAAAACAAATTGAATGGATTATCGTTGCCAATGAAGTTGAGGCATTATTATTAGAAAACCGCTTAATTAAACAACATCAACCTAAATATAATATCTTACTCAAAGATGCAAAAACCTTTGCTTATATTGCCTTAACTAAAGATAGTTTTCCGCGCATTTTCTCTACGCGCAAACCCACTTTAAAAATGGATGTTTTTGGCGCGTATACCGATAATAATTTGCGCTATGAATTACAAAACATGGTGATTGCATTTTTTAAATTGCGTGATTGTAAAACCTTACCCAAAAAAGCCTGTTTAAATTTTTATATTAACCGTTGCGCCGCGCCGTGTATTAATAATATTAGCCAAACAGAATATGCAACGCAAGTGCAACAAGCCAAAGCGTTTTTATCGGGTGATATTAAAACTACAGTGCAACAATTAACCGAGCAGATGCAAAAAGCCGCTGATGAATTACAGTTTGAACGCGCTTTAGAATTGCGTAATCAATTAACGCGTTTACAAGCATTGCAACAAAAACAAAGTGTCGATATTTTAAATATTAAAAACCAAGATGTATTTGCGTTTTATAAACAATTGCAATGGTTATATATCACCCAATTTAGTGTTAAAAAAGGCGTGTTATTAGGTAAGCAGACTTTTAAAATTGAAAACGATGCCTATAGCGAGTTAGAATTTTTAAAAGCCTTTTATCGTAAAAATCCTCTGCCTCATGAAATAATGGTCAATAGTATTTTGTGGCAAGATGATAATGATAAAACTAATATAGAAGCCTTTTTTAGTCAATTACGCGGCTCTGCTGTGGTATTAACCTTGCCACAACGCGGTAATAAATTGGCATTAATGCAATTGGCTGAAAAAAATAGTGAGACGGATTTAATAAAAAATAGTGCCTTATTAGATTTACAATCGGTTTTATCATTAAATACTGTGCCACGCGTGATTGAATGTTTTGATATATCAAATTTAGGTAATGAACATATTGTCTGTGGCATGACGCAATTTATTGATATGAAAGCCAATAAAAAAGGCTTTAGGCATTTTGAATTAAAAACTCTAAATCAAGCCGATGATTTTGCCAGTATTTATGAGGCGGTGTCGCGGCGTTATAGTCGTTTATTGCACGAACAAAAAACTTTACCTGATTTAATAATGATTGACGGCGGTGCGGGACAGGTAAGTGCGGCATTAGAGGCATTAACTGAATTAAATTTGAGCATTGCATTAATAGGTTTGGCAAAAAAGCATGAAGAAATTTATTTGCCCACTATAAACCAGCCTTTAGTATTTGATAAAAATAATCGTATGATGTTACTGTTGCGTAAAATTCGCGATGCAACGCATGATTTTGCTGTAAGTTATAATCGTAAAAAACGCCAAATGAAATTAAGAGCAGATTTTAAAAAATAGTATTGCAATTTTTAAATAGTTAATAACTGAAGTTACGCATTAGCCTCCCCCTTAGAAAAAGGTAGTGCTTCAAAAGAGTAGGTTTTAACAAAACGCCATTTTAGCTGGAGTTCAAACCTAGGTTTGAACTCCGAAAGGTTTAATATTAACTAACCTACTTTTTTGATGCACTACCTAGAAAAAGGGGGACTGAGGGGGATTTTAAAAATAGTCTTAGCAAAGCCTTTTAAATACAAAGAGAAGGAAAATAACCTTTTTAACCCCCCCCTAACCCCCCTTTTTCTAAGGGGGGAATATATCCTTTCTAATGCTTGAAATTATTAGCCATGCGTAACTTGAGTTAATAACTCTCTTTGGCAGAAAGCATCAATGATGCCATTTGGGCAAATAATAAAAAGGCTTTTACAGGGGTTTCATAACGATGAGTTACTAATTTCACCCTTGTACAACAACTTGTTATTAAGGGCAAATATGATTTGCCCCTACTGATAAACTCTGCGCAATTTTAGATAGTTATTAAATGATTTTGAAAAACCTGTATATCAAACGAAATGACCCGTAAGTTATATGTTGCGGGTCTTTAGGAGGGATAACTATTTGCCAGTGTTATTTTTTGTCATGCACCGAGAAAAAATATGAAAAATTAAAATCTCTTTATAGCTTGATATTTATTTTTAATTGCCATATTTTTTCATCGTATTATTAATGAAAGTAATATAACGCGATACGCGGGTATAAATACCATAATAATTAGGCTCAGCACAGCCTTCACCATTACTGGTAATGCCTGCTAATTGCCATTGACCATTTTGTTGAATCATGAGTGGTCCACCGCTATCGCCTTGGCAAGTATCTTTTCCGCCAGCGGCAAGCCCTGCACATAACATATTATTGGTAATTGCAGACGCGCCATAAGAATTAATACACACGTTATTAGAAACTGTAGGTAAAACTGCCTCGTATAATAATCTAGGATAAATACCATTACTAGAATCTGTTTCAGATAAAGCTCCCCAACCAATAATAGTCGCCTTGACATTTACCAATAATGGATTGCCCGTAATTAAAGGCAATACTTTTGCATTAGTAACAGGCTTTGATAATTGCAATAAGGCAATATCATTATCTAATGTATATGGATTATAACTTGGATGTCGAATAATGCGTTTAAGGGTAATCACTTGTCCTTTATCACTTTTTAAATCCAATAAATTAGCGACTACATTAAAAGTGCTGGTACTTTTATATTCAACGCAATGCGCCGCAGTTATAACCCACGTTGGACTAATTAAACTACCGCCACAAAACTGACCGTTATAATTATTATAACCTTTAGAAACTAATGCCATCATCCAAGGCCATTTACCTGCTGTAGAAATCTTACCCCCGACAATACGCGGTGTATGTACCGCTGTAGTGGTTTGTGCTTGCGCGTTTAAATTCGCTACACTGCCCATTATTAAAATAAGACTGAGTAGGTATTGTGGTGTTTTCATAAAATACACTCCAGTTTTGCTAAATTTTTTTAAAGAGTGTTTTATTGTATAGAGATTCAATGTTAATTGTTAAAAATAATAAATAATTTAATTGGTTTTAATTCCTAGCGGTTGAGTGGGACGTTGTGCTTAACGGCTCTAATGTTACAATGAAATGGTTTACTTTCACTTTGGAGCTTAATAATGGATAACTACCCTGAAAAAACTTGTTCAATTGACCGTTTAGTTACGCATCCGCGTTTGGTTGCTAGCGCGTTGGCTGGCACTAAAACGCAACAACGCCGCAATGGCGTTTATGGCTACCCTAATGAAACCTTTGAAATTGAAGGTGTGCCTTTTGTGGTGACGGCTTTAACGCGTGAGCGTTTAGGCGATATGACCGATGCTGACGCGCAAGCAGAGGGTTTTCCGAGTTTGGAGTTTTATCGCGATATTATTTTAAAAATGCACGCGGGTATGGAGTGGGATGATGATGGTATGGCGTGGGTACATCATTTTAAAAAAGTAGAAGCGTAGTGTTTTTTGGAGTACAAACTTAAGGTTTGTACTCCGATAGTTTTCGCTAATTAATTGCTAATAACTAATCATGAATAGTCAAAACATTAAGGTAAATACTGAGGTTTATGTTGAAGGTAATATCAACGGCGGCAATGTTGCGGGTGGTGATATTAATATTCAATATGGTGTACCACAAAAAGTGGTCGATAGATTAGAGGAATTACTGCAATTAAAAGATGTAAAACTGCAAGAACGTGATGCGGTCATTAGTTCGTGGATTCAAAAATATAATGAATTAGAAAAGCAATTAGCCAGCCGTAGTGATGCTATTGCTAAGCAAGCTAAGATTTTCTTAGATAATGGTCAGTTAGACGAGGCTGAAAAATTATTTAAACAATCATTAGCCAGTAAATTAGCTATTATTAAAGAAGCCGCCGCCGAAGCATTTACTTTAGCACAGATTAAAACATTGCAATTAGATTATAACGAAGCAAAAATCTATTATCAGCAAGCGGTACAATTAGACCCTGAAAATGCACAGTATTTGAATGATTTAGGGCTTAATTGTGTTAGCTTAGGCGAATATTTTAAAGCTGAAAATTTATATTTACAGAGTTTGACTATTTTAGAAAAAACACTCGATAAAGAACATATCTATATTGCTGCTTGTTTAAATAATTTAGCAGAGCTTTATAAAATACAAGCTAAATATGACGAAGCTAAACCTTTATATATAAGAAGTTTAGCCATTAAAGAAAAGGCATTAGGTAAAAATCATTCAGATGTGGCATTAAGTTTAAATAATTTAGCTGATTTATATAAAACACTAGGAAAATATAAAAAATCTGAACGATTATTTAGACGCAGTATCATAATTTTAGAAAAAGAATTAGGAAGGAATCATCCTAACTTAGCAAACGTGCTAAATAATTTAGGTCTTTTATATCATGCTCAAGGCTTTTACGATAAAGCTGAGTTTTTATTAAAACGGAGTTTAGTTATTCGTGAAAATAGTTTAGGTAAAGAACACCACGATGTTGCAGATAGTTTAAATAATTTAGCCGAAATTTATAGAATAAAAGGTAAATACGCTAAAGCTGAATCTTTATTGCAATGTAGTTTATTAATTAATGAAAATATTTTTGGTAAAGAACATTTTGACGTAGCTATTGTCCTAAGTAATTTAGGTCGGATTTATAAACTTCAAAAAAAGTTTGAACAAGCTGAAGATTTATATTTACAAAGTTTAGCAATTTATAAAAAGACATTAGGCGATGAGCATCCTTATTTAGCGACACCTTTAAATAATTTAGCTTCGCTTTATCAAGACCAAAATAAGTATAAACAAGCAGAAGACTTATATTTAGAAAGCTTAACAATTCGAGAAAATAGTTTAGGTAAAAATCATCCCGATATTGTCGCCGTGCTAAATAATTTAGCTGGGCTTTATCAAATACAAGGACAATATAATAAAGCAGAGCCTTTGTATTTTCGTGGTTTAGAAATTTGTGAAAAGTCATTAGGCTCAGACCATCCTAATACTAAGCTTTTAAAAGAGAATTTAGCTATATTGCAAAGGCAAAAATACTAATGACTACTTATTCATCGTTATTCATCGTTCCCATGCTCTGCGTGGGAATGCCGCCAGTGACGCGCCTGCGTCACGCACCGCTGGAGCGGCGCAGGATTCATTCCCACGCTGGAGCGTGGGAACGAGAAAAACCAATCTGATAATGTATATAGCGATTGAAGATTAATAGTAAAAGACCTGTCAGGTCTTATTATCGGTAGTGCTTCAAAAGAGTAGGTTTTAACAAAACGCCATTTTAGCTGGAGTTCAAACCTAGGTTTGAACTCCGAAAGGTTTAATATTAACTAACCTACTTTTTTGATGCACTACCTTATTATCGTAATGTATTTATTATTAAAAAGAGATTATTTTATGATTGCCATCCCTACTGAATTAGAACAACCTTTTTTACAACTGGCACAAAACGCGCATAAACCCGTTAATGAATTAATTAGATTAGCATTAACCGAATTTTTAGAAGATTATCACGATGCGCGACTTGCTGAATTGGCTATTGAAAAAATACACAACGGTGAATCAAAACTATTAAGTTTAGAAGAATTTAATCAGGTATTAGTAAATGATATGGACGATTAAAATTGATAGTAATGTGAGTAAATCCATTAAAAAAATGGATTCGCAAAATCGCACACGCATTGTTAATTTTATCAACTCAGAATTAGCTAACTTAACTAATCCACGTCAAATAGGAAAAGCTTTAACAGGACGTTTTAAAGGAATGTGGCGGTATCGCGTTGGCGATTATCGGATTATTTGTCAAATTATAGATAACGAATTAACTATAATCGCCGTTGAAATTGGACATCGCAAAGAAATCTATAAATAATTTTATTCTTTTCCTTGTTCCCACGCGCGGCGTGGGAATACAGTTTTACCGCGCTTGCGGTATATTTATTTAAAACATGACGCGGCGCGTCTACACAGCATTCCCACGCGGCGCGTGGGAACGAGAGAATAACTTTTCGTAATTAAAAACAATAATAATGCAAAACACACCCAAATACTCAGTCGGCATTGATTTAGGTACAACCCACACCGTGGTCGCTTATAGTCCTTATCAACATAATAACGCGCCAGAGATTCAATTATTCAGTATTGAACAATTAATTAATTTAGGACAAGTAGCGGCGCGGGATTTATTGCCCTCGGTGCGCTATCACGCCGCTGAAGGTGAATTATCGACTAGCGATATTGCTTTTTCACGCTCTTTGCAATTGCAACAAGATGGTGAGCATATTGCGGTGATTGGTCAGGCGGCGCGAGTGTTAGGCTCAAAAAGCAAAGGACGCTTTGTCACCAGTGCGAAAAGTTGGCTGTCGCACCCCAGCGTTGACCACAGCGCGGCGATTTTGCCGTGGGGCAGTCCTGATGAAGTCAGTAAAGTCTCGCCCTTAGAGGCAAGCGCGAGCTACTTAGCGCATATTCGCGCCGTGTGGTTGCAACGCTTTCCTGACGCGCCCTTAGAACAGCAAGACCTTGTTATCACCGTTCCCGCCTCCTTTGATGAAGGGGCGCGTTCGCTGACTTTAGAAGCGGCGCGGCTGGCACAACTGCCCAAAGTGCGTTTATTAGAAGAGCCGCAAGCGGTGTGTTATGACTGGTTGCGCCGTAACGCTACTAATTTAAGCCAAGCCCTAAACGATGTGCATTTGCTATTAGTCTGTGATGTGGGCGGCGGCACGACCGATTTAACCTTAATCAAAGTCGAGCAAGGTATTAACGAGCCTAAGCTCACCCGCATAGGCGTGGGTGAGCATTTAATGTTGGGTGGCGATAACATCGACTTAACCTTAGCGCACTTGGTTGAAAAACGCTTAGGCACAGAAAAACGCTTATCGAGCGCGGAGTTAGCGCACACCATTGAACAATGCCGCATCGCCAAAGAGCGATTACTTGCCCAAGACGCGCCAGAACAATTAAGCGTAACGCTACTGGGCGGCGGTTCAAAACTCATCGGCGGTTCGCGTTCGGTGATTCTAACGCGTGACGAAGTGCGCGAAATTGCGTTAAACGGCTTTTTTCCCTTATCACAACTTCATGAATTACCTGATAAAAAACGCAGTGGCGTGGTCGAATTTGGTCTGCCTTATACCGCCGAACCAGCGGTTAGCAAACACATTGCAGGTTTTTTAAAACTACACAGCTCTGCGGCTAGTGAAGCCTTGCAAGGTCAAGGCACAGTCCCAGACGCGCTGTTATTAAACGGCGGCGTGTTTGCCAGCGAAACCATTACGGCGCGATTAGTGGAATTAATCAGCCAATGGCGCGGCGCACCACCTGTGTTACTCGAAAATGTTCACCCTGAATTAGCCGTTGCCTTTGGCGCGGTCAGTTATGCCATAGCGCGGCGCGATAAAAAACTCAAAATCGGTGGCGGCTCAGCGCGGAGTTATTTTTTAGTGGTCGATACTGACAAACCTGCTGAAAAACAAGGCATTTGCATCTTGCCGCGTGGCAGTGAAGAGGGCGAAGAAATCATCTTAAAAAACCGCCGCTTTGCTTTACGTTTAGGCGTTCCTGTGCGTTTTCATTTGGCATCAACTACAGGCGACACCGCTTATAAATCAGGCGACATTATCGCCCTGAACGATGATTTTCATTCTTTGCCGCCCTTAGCCGTAGCCTTTGCAGAACAAACTAGCCGTGAAGTGTTAGTCGAACTCGCAGTAACGCAAACCGAAGTCGGCACATTACATATTCAATGCGTGGCAATCGACAATCCCGCGCAACGTTGGAATGTGGAGTTTCAATTACGCAAAACCAGCGCGTCTGCATTAAGCCAAGATGACGCGCTACCGCCGCAGTTTGAACATGCCTTAGCCAAAATTCGCCAAGTGTTTGGCGCGAAGTCCAAAGACATTGATGCCAAAGCGGTAAAAAATTTACGCGCTGATTTAGAAAAAACCTTAGCTACCCCGCGTCAGCAATGGACAACCGCGTGGTGTAGAGCCTTATTCGCGCAATTATTGGACGGCGAAAAATATCGCAAACGCTCCGAACAACACGAACGCGTTTGGCTGAGTTTATTGGGTTATTGTTTGCGGCCCGGTTTTGGTTATCCGCTCGATGACTGGCGCGTGGAGCAGGTGTGGAAGCTTTACAGTCAAGGCATTCAATTTGTGAATGAAACCCAAAACTGGGCGGAATGGTGGACGCTGTGGCGGCGCATTGCGGGTGGTTTAAGCCAAGCCGCGCAAGAGCAGATTTTTAATGATTTAAGCAAATTCTTAAATCCCGAAACCGCCAAACAAGCAGGTGTAACCAAGCAATTAAAAACCCGCAGTTATGATGACATGGTGCGTTTGTCTGCGGTACTAGAGCGTTTGCCCGTGGCGCAAAAAGTGCAGTTAGGGCAGTGGTTATTAACGCGTTTGGAAAAGCCCAGCGAACCCAGTCAAACATGGTGGGCGGTGGGACGTATTGGTGCGCGGCAACCGTTTCATAGCAGTAGCCATAATGTGATTGCCAGCGACATTGCCGAACGGTGGCTGGCGCGTCTACTCAAAGAAGATTGGAAAAAAACGCCCACCATTGGTTTTGCCGCTATGTTATTGGCGCGAAACAGTGGCGACCGTAGCCGTGATTTAACTGAAGCGGTGCGCGGCGCGGTCATGGATAAATTAAAAACCAGTAAAGCACCTAATACTTGGATTGAATTAGTGGAACATAATACTGAGTTATCTGAAAAAGATGAGCAACAATTATTTGGTGAGGCTTTGCCTGCGGGTTTGAAATTGGTTATTGAGCAATAAGGTATAAATAATTAATGAATGAAACTATAAAAACAATTGGGCATTTGCCACTTATTGAATATCCGTGGGCAAGTGAAATTGATAGATTATTACAAGCCATCACAATTAATAAACCGTTTTTTCGCGCTTTTCTTTTTGATGCGGTGATGTCTTTAGCCTATATTGACGCGGCGGCGGGTTTAGAAAAATCTATTGAATACTGTGATAATACTATTGAGGGTTATAACGCCCATATTGGTTTTATTAATTTATGTGCGCCTTGTTATGAGCAAGGTGCATGGCAATACCAAAAAGCCATAAAACCTGAGTCGGGTGCATTAGGTAAATTAAGCAGTGAGCTTATTTTAAAATTCATTGAGCATTTTTCTGAAAATTTTACTAGCGTATTAGTTATGGGTGGTAGTGGTTATGCAGACGCGTTCATTATCCATAATAATGGCACAAAAATACTTGCCGAAGTTAAATCTGCACCCTTAATCACTTATCCGCTATTACTCAATATTAAATCATTGAGTATTGGCAGTCATCATCAAAAAGCTTCTATTACCAGCTCGCAATTAAAAAATAGCTTTTCTGCTTTATATCTGCATAACAATAGTATTATTCCTTTAGGGAAAATAGGTTCTGAGCATTGGCCATTTAAACCTTTTGTCGATTTTATGGTAAATAAAGATAATAATGATTTAATAGAGCAGTTTTTTAAAACATGGCTAACAGCTAAAACCGCTTATATTGAAAAAAATAGACAAGCTAAAATTTATTATTTAACCAATGCTTGTGGTAGCCCACCGATGGAGGTTAAAAAACAACAGGGCTGGCCACAAAAACAAGTGATTAGTGATAGTAAAACCAGTGCAGGTATGGATAGAACCGATGATATTAAAAAAGCGATTTATCAAACCTTAAAAATTGGCGTAACACATAAAAACCAAGCCGACTATAAAACCGCTATTATTTCAAATCTACCTGCTTATCGACATCATAACGATTATATAGAACCTTTTATTGCTATGCTTTGGGGTTTGGAGACTGATTTAAAAGAAATCAATAATCAGCAGGTTATTTTAAAAGATAATCTACACTATATTTTTGATTATATCATTACCCTAGAACAGCCATTACTTCGTGAGTTAATCGTATGAAAATACTAGCCAATCACGAAACAAGAGCTTATACGGGTATAGTATTAGAGCGTATTAAACACTTGCCCGCTGGTGGAAAAATGGGCGATTTACCCGCGCATTTACAACACGATAGTTTTATTCGTACAGGCGATAAAAAAACAGGCGGCCCTAATATGCGTTTATTACGTTTAGAAATGGATAAACCTGCATTAACAGTAACCGCTTATATTTTTAATAAATTTGTCCACCCTTATGAACACCGTTATTTAACACCCAGAGAAGCGGCTTGTTTGCAAGATTTTCCTATGGATTATGTTTTTAAAGGCACATTAGGGCAAGTTCAAAAACAAATAGGTAATGCTGTACCTGTAAAATTGGCTAAAGCCATAGCAGAAGAAGTGGCGAATTATTTTATTAAACAAAATAAAAGCGGTGATAAATTAATTGCTTCTTATTTTTGTGGCGCGGGTGGTTTAGATTTAGGGTTTGAACAGGCGAGTCAACCCTTATTAAACTTTAAAACCGAATTTACTACCGATATTGAATCGTGGGCAGAATCTACTATTAATACTAATCGACCGCACTGGAATTTTCATAAAGCCGATATTAAAGAGCTTAATCCTGAAACGGTAAAAACAGTATTAGGAAAAACCCCTGATATTATTATTGGTGGCCCACCTTGCCAACCTTTTAGCGTAGCAGGAAAACAAAAAGCTACCGATGACCCATTAGGTACATTATATAGAGATTATATTCATCATATACATTATCTACAGCCTGAAATTGTTATTATGGAAAACGTTTATGGTTTGGCGCAAGTTAAAGCGGTTAATATGATAGAAGAGATTTACCGCTCTTTTAAAGAGATTGGTTATCAAGTCAAACACCGCGAATTAATGGCGGCTGATTACGGTACACCACAAAGACGGCGACGTTTATTTTTTGTCGCCGCTAAAAATCTTTCTTATTTTCAATTCCCACAACCTACCCATCATGAGCAAATAAATAATATTTTTGGTTTATTGCCTTATCAGGGAGCTGGCAAGGTTTTAATAAAATTACCACCAGCATTAATAAAATAACAGTTATTGTTTTTATGAAAACTATCAATTTTAGAGAGTATCATTACTTACTACGGCTTTAAAATTAGTGCTAGAACAATTAAGGTATAAATAATTAATGACATTACAACAACCCACTTTTATTGATTTATTCTCAGGGATTGGCGGTTTTAGACTTGCTTTTGAACGCGCAGGTTTTCAATGCTTATTATCATCTGAAATTAACGACGTTTGTCGGCAAACTTATCAGGCTAATTTTAATGAATGTCCACTGGGCGATATTACCCAAATACCTTTAGATAGTATTCCGCATCACGATGTATTAACCGCAGGATTTCCTTGTCAACCCTTTAGTATTTGCGGCAAAAAACGCGGTTTTGAAGACACGCGAGGCACATTATTTTTTCATATTTGTGAAATTATTGCCGCTAAAAAACCTAAAGTAGTGTTATTAGAAAACGTTAAACATTTAATTCACCATGATAATGGTAATACCTTAAGCGTTATTTTAAACACGCTAGAAGAACTTGGTTATTTAGTTAATTTCGCTTTATTAAATGCTAAAGATTTTGGCGTAGCGCAAAATAGAGAACGTATTATTATTTTTGCTACTCAAAAGAAACGTTTTAATTTTAAACAATGTAAAACCGTCACCACTACCGATACCTTAATTAATTATTTAGACAGCGAAGGTGATTTTGAATTCTTAACCAAAGATGAATACACCTTAATTGATAATCCTATCCTGCAAAAACAGTCAGGTTTAATTTTTGTGGGTTATCGTAATAAAGCCATCTGGAAAACAGGTATTAGACCCAATACTGAACATTTATCCAGAGTACATCGGCAACCGAATCGTATTTATTCAGTATTAGGTACACACCCAACCCTGCCATCACAAGAATCATCGGGGCGGTTTTTTATTTATTTACCCGATAAAGACGCAGTTAGAAAACTCACGATTAAAGAATGTTATCGTTTAATGGGTTTTCCTGAAGATTTTAAAATCACCCCGATAAAATCCGAAGCCTATAAACAAATTGGTAATTCAGTGTGTATTCCAATGATTACCGAATTAGCCCAGCAAATACGCAAACAAAACTTATTAAGCTATCATGAATCACAGCCAGTTATTGAAAGAAATATACAACTCAGCCTTGACTTTAGCCTGTGATAATTCATTAGATGAAAACTGCAAACACTATATTGAATTAATTGCAAATTACGCTTTAAATCAAAAAGGTGTTTATACGGTTTTAATTACCTTATTAACCCATAAAATACTTGAGCCTAATCAAGATATTCGTTTGCATCAAAGTGCCATGCTGGGTGGTTTTTCAGGGCGCACGATTGATACTAAATATATTACGCCTACATTAAGAGAATTAGGTTTGCCGTGCATGGCAGAAAGTGGTTGGTTGACGCGTTCTTTAGAACAACCCTATCCTTATAATTTAGATTATCAAGGTAAAATCAGTAATACTCAATTAAAAACGGCTTTTCTTGAATTAATTGATTATGTTCAAAGCAATCCATTAATGGCAAAACCCTTATTAACGTATTTATTAAGCTGTAGTATCAAAAATAATCAATCCGATAAAGTTATTATTAATAAAATCACTCTCAGTGAAAACTACGATATAGATAGCATTATTAAATTTCTAACCGCTTGTTTTACGCATAATTATCAAGAATCAGGCGGTTCTAAATTACCCGTCATTGCTTTTCATTGTATTTTTAAACAATTAGTTGCTCAGTTAAAACGCTATGATGCTTGCGTTTTAAAAGATTTAGGTAGTCACACGGCATCGGATAGAACGTCTAAAACAGCAGGGGATATTGAAATAATAAACAACGGTGAATTAATAGAAGCGATTGAAATAAAATTAAAAAAACCTATTACCGCTGATTTAATGCGTATTGTGCAACAAAAAATATATAAGCATAATCCTAAACGTTATTGCGTTTTTTCTAGCTCAGATGCTATTGAAATAGAACAAGTGAAGGCAATTATTACTGAAATTAAATCGAATCACGGTTGTGAAGTGATTGTTAATGGTGTAATACCGACTTTGAAATATTATCTACGCTTAATTATGTCACTGCACGATTTTGTTAATGATTTTCTGCAAGCGGTAGAATACGATAGTGAGCTTAAGCCTGTTCATAAAAATACGATTAATCTGTTGCTTAAACAGTATATTAGTTATTAAAAAATCAGAATGCTATTTAGATATTTTATAAAAAATACTCTGCAAAAGAAAGGTCGTCATTAATTATGGACTTACTCGCTTATTCTTATCAACCTAAAAAGCCTTCTCTTAAATATTACTTACAATCTATTATCTTCTTGCGTTTAGCTTATCCCGAACTCAGTTTAAATAATAATGACAGTCATCAATAATACGTTTAATAAAATTAAACTATTCCTCGTCCATTGCAGTAAATAATTCCATGCCTACTGGAATGCCATCTAATTCCATTAAAGTTTGAATAACGGCGGGTTTTTCATCTTTTAAATCAGTGTAAGTAACTTGGTAACGTTTTCCATAATTAATTGTAAATCGTTTAAATCTGAGTAATAAATACTATTGTAAAGACCTTGCTTTACAATGCTACAATTATAAAAAATCACGCCTTATTTAACGCACAAAATAATTATAATCGCTACTAAAAGGAGATGACCATGAGTTACACACCTGCTTTATTGCCCGCCATCATTACCGCTATCGTTCAAATCATCAATGACAACGCTGAGGCGGTCACTGAATTAGACCAAGCTATAGGTGACGGCGACCATGTTATTAACTTGCAACGCGGCTTACATGCCTTGCAAAACCAAAGTGCTGATTTAGCCACTGCCCAAGATTGGGCGAGCGCGTGGCAAAAAATCGGCATGACTTTAATGAGTACCGTAGGGGGCGCGTCGGGGTCATTATTTGGCACTTTATTGGTCACTTTAAGCAAAGCCGCAAAAGAACAAACACTTGATTTAGCGGGATTTTCAGAAGCTTTTGCTCAAGGCGTTAACGCGGTTAAATTGCGCGGCAAAGCCGATGTGGGCGAAAAAACCATGCTCGATGTGCTAATCCCTGTAGCGAATTATTTACAAACTGCCGCCAACCAAGGGCAGGATTTAACTGAGGTTTTTGGTCAAATTAACACAATCGCTGAGCAAGGTGTGGAAGCGACCCGCGATATGCTTGCCACCAAAGGACGG
Source organism: Methylococcaceae bacterium (assembly GCA_049296695.1). Taxonomy (GTDB): domain Bacteria; phylum Pseudomonadota; class Gammaproteobacteria; order Methylococcales; family Methylomonadaceae; genus UBA10906. The sequence goes on from JBAQSX010000049.1 coordinate 26,802, forward strand.
GCTTCTTTTTTAGCGGAACGTAGTTTAGGTCATATTGATGCGGGTGCAAAAACCAGTCAATTAATGATTAGTGCAATAATTACAGTATTAGCAACCGAAAATTAAAAGGCAATAGGGGCGATAATCGCCCCTACTATTATGACCGCTGTGTTTTAAAACAAAACTAATAAAGTTACTGTAAAGGTTAAACCAAAAACCATTGGTAAAAATACCAGTTTAGGAATTAAATTGTTTTCATAATGCAATAAAGCTAAGGTGTATTTAGAGGCAAGCAATACGCTATTAATACAAATTAATGAAATTACAAAATAACAAACAAAATAGAAAGTTTCAAAATAAGTAATCCCCGATGAGGCTAAACTAGCACGCAAACCACTGTGCCATAATGCTACTGAAAATAACAATCCCGCATTAATACCCAAGACGGCTAAAATATCTTCTAAACTGCTAAATAAAATCACAAACAGGATTAGATAAATAATACACATAGGAATAATGGTTGAAATAAACGCGTCTAAAAAGTCACGTTCAATAATCACATTAAATAATAAATCTTGCGATTGTTGTCCTGTGTAATTATCAATCCCTAAATTAGTGTTCATATTAATGACTTGTTCGGTAAAGAATGTGCCTAATACTTTCCAACTAGGTAATACTAAATTAGCCACATCAATCCCTGCCAAGGCTTTTTCAAAAATAAATGAATAAGCATTTAAATCGGGAATTAATAATACTTTTTCATCTAAACTATTAGACCGCAAGCGTAACCAAATCGAATTTTTATCTAAAGGATAATTAGAATAATCGAAGGGTTCGCGTAACTGCACTTTAAAATACCAGCCTAAAGTGACCACACCTTCATTAATCGCTGAGTAACTGGCATCTTTACAAGATAAATCAATTTTTTCTTCTTCGGCTTCAAATAATACCACGCCTTTACCTTTAGGAATGCTTTTTGAAACGGTATCACAAAAATCCTCAGGTACAGTATCAATGGCTTCTTGATTATCTAAGGCGTATTTTTGCCACACATAACCTGAAATATCGATATTATTTGAACCATCAAATTTAGTTGATTTAATAAACGTGCCTGTGGGAATGTAATAAGGTATAGGTTTATGAATCGATTCTTGTAGCTCATTCATACTGGTTTCAAAGGTATTAATTTCTTTTTGCGATTTAATAGGAATAGTGCTACTGCCTAAATCATAATCAGTAATATCGGCTAAATGCCATAACACATTAATACCTATGCAAAAGGCAATACCTGTTAAACTACTGGCTGTCCATAATAGTTTGGGTCGTTTATAATTATCACTGTGTAATAAATAACGTACTAATAGCGCGATAATGAGTATTAATGCCGATACGATTAAACATAAATCAATACTAATAGTTTGTTGTTCAGTTTTTAATTCTCCTTCAAAGACAATAACATCAATACTCCAATCAGTCGCTTCAATTTTTTTGGATAATAACCACGCTTTTTCATTAATATCAGGAATAATATAGCTTTCAAAAACATCGTGATTTTTATTCTTTTTTATCTCATTAATAAATTTAAGCACACTGGAATTGTCATGACTGTGTTTTTTATCAGCATCGAGCATAGTGGCAATAGTATCGGGATGATAAATAACATTGCCTTCTTTAGATAAAACCACCGCATAACCAATTTTGCGGTAATCTTGGGCATTCATAATGGCATTGAGTTCTTTAATGGATAAATTAACAGCAATCACGCCAATGGCTTTTTCTTTTTGCGGGGAATTAAAAAAAGGAATGGAATAACCGACAATAAATTCTTGAGTGGTCATACCAAAATGGGGTTCTTGCCAGAAGGGCTGTTTAGTATCAATGGCGTTGGTATACCATGAGGTATCTTTATTGGGATTATTTTTTAAGGTGTAATCATAATCGGATTGTTTGGATTTAATTTGCCTGTCTTTTTTATTATAAAAATAATACCAATTAGCTAATTCTTCGGGATTGGCTTTATTATAGTCGCCTTTACCAAAAGTGACTTGTACGCCAAAGAAGTTAATTTGTTGCTTGTCATTATTCATGCTTTGTCTAAGCAAGACTTCGGCGGTTTTTTCAGCATTCTTGTAGGCAATAGTGCCATTAGTTAAACCATCGGCAAAACTTTGTCCTGTTTGCATCACATGACTTAATTGCCGATTAATTTCAGCCGCGGCATTATCGGCTTGTTTATTAATATCGGCTTTAACCGCGCTAATACTGTTTTGTTTTATTTCCCAACGCGTGTAAGTGGCGTAAATAATCGCCAGAAAACTGATTAGAATAATACTATTAACGAAATAGCGACTAATAATAACGTTGTTGTGTGTTTTAATTATTTTAACCACTGCGAAACCCCGTCTTTTTTAATATTTGAGTGCTATACAATACTTCGTAACCTCGATTAAATTCACCGAGTAATTGTACGATGTGCTGTATTTGTTGATTAATCTCTGCTTGGCTTTTGGCGTGGAGCATGGCAAATAAATTATAGTGCCAGTCAGGTGGCTGGCGGGGGCGATGATAGCAATGACTAACAAAGCTTAATTGCCCCACTTTTTTGCCGCATTCATCAATGGCTTCATCGGCTATATTCCACACGCTCATGCCATTGAAACGATAACCTAATTTGTAGTGATTGGGAACTGCGCCAATGCGTCGAATTACACCATTGTCTTGCATGGCTTGAAGACGGCTCATGACTTCTTGTGCAGTAATATCTAATTGCTCTGCTAACAGTTGATAGGGTTGCGCTACTAATGGCAAGCCTGCTTGGGTGAGGCGCATCAGTTCTAAGTCGAGTGCGTCCATGCTTTAAGCCTCCAGCTTGAGTTTGACAAAATATTCTGTGATTTTGGGCAGGTTATAAACCATTAAACCTGTTTGCTGGGCAATGGCATCAAGGGTGTTTTGCAGTTGCTGGGGCGTTTCGGTGGCGAGGACAAACCACATATTTAGGCGGTGCGTTCGCGCATAATTATGCGCCACTTGGGGAAAGGCGTTGACAATGGCGGTGACGTGTTCAAAACGCTCTTGCGGGACTTGCAAAGCGGCAAGGGTTAATGCGCCGCCCATGCGTTCGGCATGATACAGCGGGCCAAAACGCGTCAGTGTGCCGTTATCGAGTAATGTTTGCAGACGCGCCAGTAGCTCAGTTTCGCTAATGTTTAATGAATCGGCTACTTGGGCATAAGGTGAATCGCAAATCGGAAAGCCGTCTTGCAAAGCGTTAATAAGGGCGCGGTCAATGTCATCCATAAACAAGGTCTATTTTAATTACTAAAACCTTCATAAACATGTCAATCTATCCCGCGCCACCATAAAACGCGCCGCGTTGTTTAAAACAATGTCTGCTAAAAAGGATTTGTTGTGGCACAGTTTGCAGGGCGCAACTGTCGTTAAGATGGGCGAGTTGACTTAACACGGTAGTGCGGTCTTTGCCGTGAATCATGCAGTAGAGGTTATAGTTCCATTCAGGATAAGCAGGACGCTGATAACACAAGGTGACAAAGGCAAATTGACTGATTTTTTCACCCAATGCTGTAATGTTTTCTTCGGGGACTTGCCAGACTATCATGGCGTTAGCGCGATAACCTAATCTGGCATGTTTGACAATAACGCCGAAACGTTTGATTAAACCGCGTTGTTGCAAATTTTGAATACGCGCAATCACTTCGTTTTCAGACAAACCCAGCTTTACGCCTAGTTCATTATAAGGTCTTGTACATAAAGGCAAGCCTTGTGATAGCTCGGCTAATAATTGACGGTCTTGATTATCGAGCATGTTGCCAATTGAGTTTAAAACCTAAATCAATAAAAAAATCCTGCACTAAAGGCAAGCGCAATGCTTGATAACCTGTGTCTTGTTCGATTTGAATAATAAGCGATTCTAATTGCTCAGCAGAATTAGCAACGGCCACAAACCATAAATTAAAACGGTGTTCGCGTTCATAGTTGTGATTAATTTCGGGATAAACACTGATTTTTTCAGCGACTTCATGGAGTTGCTCAGGTGGGATTGCCATTGCCACTAAGCTACTAGAGCCGATGTGATTAGGTGGAATCACCGCGCCAATGCGACTAATAAACTGCTGTTGATTAAGCTGTTCAAAAGCATTTAAGACATCGGTTTCGCTCACGCCTAAACGATTGGCAATGGTTAAATAAGGACGTGGCGTGAGCGGAAAATCGCGTTGAAAATCATCAAGCAAGTGTTTGTGTAAATCACTGAGCATGGTTTACAGTCCGATTTTATGCGCCCTGCTACTAAAGAAAATCCCGTTAGGTTTATCAGCGGGTAGTCGGGCGATTTCTTGGGTGTTGAGGGTGTCATAGACCACCAGTTGATTATCATCACGCAAGGCAACCCAAACTTGTTCACCGCGTGGACTGAATTCCATGTGCAGTACTCCTTTGCCGGGGCGCAAGGTTTTAGTCGCGCTTAACTCTTTAACATCAATAAGTTGCAAAGCATCGTTATTGGGCAGAGCAAAATTCACCCACACTTGCCGCCCGTCAGGACGCGCCATCACAAACACAGGCTGTCCTAGTACGGGGATGCTTTTTTCTAAAGTCCAAGTGCGTTTATCAATCACTAAAACTTCATGCTTGCCCATAGCAGGCACAAAAATTTTATCATCTGCCACCGCCCAACCTTCTAAATGCGGCATTTTGTAGACGGGTAATTGCTCATCGTCTTTGCCATAATCTGGCAAAATCCGCTTAACCCCCGCGCTAGTGTTCCACAAATCTAATAAAGCAAACCCGCGCTCACCAAATAAACCTGCAATATAATTGCGTCCGTCAGGTGAAATCAGCGCGTCATAAGGCAGTTTGCCAATATTGGGGAATTTTTCGACCACGGGCTTGCTAGGATTTTTCATGTCCAGCGTCCAAATTTCACCCGCGTCAAATAAGCTAAACACAAACTTCTGCTCTGGCGCGTCCACTAAACCGACCACTTTAGAACGCAGACCGTTACCGTAATCAGTAGCAATATCGGCAACCAATTCTAAAGTATCTGCCGAAAACACTTTCACACCCCCCGGCGTGTAATTGGCAACGGCGATTAATTTGCCGTCTTGTGAAATTGCCCCGCCGATACTATTGCCTGACTGTAATACGCGCTTGACTAGCTTATCTTCAAGTAAATCAATTTTATTCAAACCCCCATCCCGCCCAAAAATATAGGCGTAACGCTCATCACGCGAAAACACCACCGAGGCGTGTGATAAATCGCCCAATTGTTCAATTTTGGCTAATTGCTGATGTGAACTGGTATTCACAATTAAGACCGCACCCGCTTCACGTTCAATCACTACACCCAAATCACCCGTAGCACGGGGCTGAGCGGTGGCATTTAGTGAAAATAATAGGCAAACGAGGGGGAGTAATTTAGGCATGATGTTGGTAAGTGTTGTCTGAATCAGGATTTACAAGATTATAGGATTTTCAGGATAAATCTTGTTAATCTTCTAATCCTGTAAATCCTGATTCAGATAATAGTTAAGCGCGGTAATTATATTATTTCACTACCCGTAAACTAGGGCGACTAGGTTTTTGGGGTGGCGTGGGCGGGGTGTCGTCTTCTTGAGGTTCTTCAGCATCAAACACCATGCCCCGACCATTTTCTTTGGCATAAATGGCAAGTACCGCTGGGGTAGGCACAAAAATGCGCATGGGATTTCCGCTAAACCGCGCATTAAAGACAATTTCATCATCACCCAACGACAAGCCTTGAATGGCTTGTGGACGCACGTTTAAGACAATCTGACCATTTTCGATAAACTGTTGCGGTACTATCGCGCCTTTATAGTCAGCATTGACCAGCAAATAAGGCGTTAAACCATTATCGACAATCCAATCGTAAATGGCGCGAATTAAATAAGGCTTTAACGGGGTCATTTGGGCAACTCGTTCATTTCACGTTCAGCATCACTTAAACTGCGTTTAAACGCGGGGCGTTTAAATAAGCGTTGCGCGTAATTGTTAATCACTTCGCTAGGCGTAGTGACATCAATCCCTAAACTGGGCAAACGCCACAGTAGCGGCGCGAGTACACAATCAATTAAGGAAAACTCATCGCTCATAAAAAAGGGTCTGTCAGCAAACACAGGGGCGGCGGCTAAAATGCTATCTTTTAAGGCTTTTTTAGCTTTAGCCGATTTTTTCTCACCTGAGCTGATAATTTCATCAAGCAAACGATACCAATCTTGATCGATACGTTTAATCAGCATTCGCGCCGTAGCGCGTGACACAGGGTCCATTTGATGCAGGGGTGGATGCGGGAAACGCTCATCGAGATATTCCATGATGATGCGCGAATCATACAACACCAGTTCGCGTTCTATTAAAGTAGGCGATGTGCCAGTAGGATTGAGTTCTAAAAAGTCCTCAGGCGGATTGGCTAAGTCGTAATATTCTATGTCGGCGGTAATGCCTTTCTCATGCAAAACGATACGGGCGCAGTGGCTCATCGCACAAGTGGGCGTTGAAAAAAGTGTCATTACAGATTTACGAGTAATAATATTTGCCACAAATAACAACCTCTTCTAAGACGTGTAGGGCGGTAAAAAACGGCAATCATAGCATAAAAAGCCACTCGATTTTTGAGTGATGCTATTTTGCTTGTTACCGTTTTATTATGAGGGTTTGCCAAAGGTTAAGGTGTTTTTACTTTTTTGGCTCTTTTACAATCAAACTATTGTTGACCAATTTAACGCCACTGACTGTCCTTGCCAGTTGCGCGGCTCTGGCTGAGGCTTTAGTGGAATCGACAAAACCACTAAGTTGCACCACACCGCGAAACGATTCAACACTGATTTGCAAAAACTTTAAGGTGGAATCCCCTAAAATCGATGCTCTGACTTTGTTGGTAATGACGACATCATCAAAATATTCACCTGTGCTTTCATAAGTTTTACCGCCTGCACAGGCTGTGAGTAAAACAAACCCTAGAGCGAGTAAAAAACGTTTCAAATTTAATATAGTCATTGGTATCACTCTTACCTATTAATTGTCTTACGCTTAATTATCTACTGTGAGTCTGCTTGTTTGCACGTTAGCGATGCTTGCCATGACTCAAGCGATGATAGCGCGTTCTATCAGCCGTTTTTTTAGCTGTTGTAGCAGCGACATGACGCGTTTTGCTAGCCACGGCTCTAACAAAGTGACGATGAACAGCGACTGGGCGATGACTAGCAAAACGATGCGAACTATGACGATAGTATCTGGGCGCGTGATAGCTGGCATGGTGATAATTGCTAGCACTATCCCCTATAGCATCACTGCTCACATCATCATCATTCACCGCTACCGTGGTGGCAACATGACGACCACAGCCTAATTGATAAGGCGGTGTTGAGGTGCTACTCATCGCCTCTGGCGCGGTGATAGAACGACCAGCGGTATATTGATTAGCAAAACCATTATTCATCATGGCAATCATCAACTGATAACGTTGCGGACTGCTCATCCCGCCTAAAACCACCCCCATCAAACGCTTACCATTTTGGCTGGCTGATGAAATTAAATTATAGCCCGAACCACAAGTAAAACCTGTTTTCATGCCCTCAGCACCGGGGTAGGTTTTGGTAAATTTATTAATCGCGGGTAATTGTCTGCCTTTGAAATATAAATTAGGCACAGAAAAATAAGGATAATAATCAGGAAAATCACGCAAAGTACGCCATGCCAATAAGCCTAAATCATGCGCGGTAGACACTTGCAAATCATTAGGCAAACCTGTGGCATTCATAAAATAACTATCACTCATACCAATAGCATGAGCCTTAGCGGTCATTTTGACGGCAAAATTTTCTTCTGTGCCGCCTAAATGTTCGCCTAAAGCCACCGCCGCATCGTTAGCGGAGCGGGTAATCAATGCCAAAATAGCATCTTCAACGCTCAAATTATCACCTGTACGCAAACCCAAACGACTATTAGGCTGACGCGCCGCATGTGAGGAGGCGATGATACGGTCATCTAACTGGATTTGACCTGCTTTTAACGCGTCAAATGCCATATAAAGGGTCATTAATTTAGTTAAAGAAGCGGGATACCACGATTGTGAAGCTTCGAGTTCATGCAGAATTGTACCGTTATCGGCATCAATTAAAATTTCGGCATGACGGGCATGAGTGTTTTGCGTCGTTAATAACAAAACTGTTACTAACATTAAAATTAATTTCAGTTGGTTCATGTAATAAAATAATATCGAATTAAAATCAGCTACAAAGTTTTGTGTATAGTAATAACTTAAACTTTGTAAAATTAAAAAAGAATGGCAGTGGTTTTTTAGAATTGGTTTAAGTGCTAAAAAGTATTATAGATGTCTGAATGAAGATTTGAGATGTAAAGATTATTTATCTTAATATCTTTCAATCTTCATTATCTTCATTCAGACAACTATAAGTATTATTTCACAGAGACGTTGCACTGCAACGTCTTTACAATCGTAGAATAATAATTAAACTAAATTAATGTAATTCTAAACCACGCGGACAACTATACGGTGGCTTGCCTTCACAAAATCCCCAATAACTACCAAAACTACCTTCATTATTAGGTTTCCAATTTTCTGAAAAAGCTTCAAATAATACCCCTGAGATATTTTTTTCGGCGAGTTTTTTAAAAGTCGATTGCGCCACTAAAAACTGAGTATCTTTAGCGGCAATACCGCAATGTTGCTCAGTATGTTTATTTTTTTCAGTGCCACCCACTGGGCCGTTTGGCCAGCCAAATTCAGTAATAATCACTTCTTTATTAGGATTAGCACGTTGCACGTCATCATAACGGGCAACATGCGCCTCAGCGGCTTGGTCAGCTGAGGTACAAGTAAATAAACCTGAAAAACGATTTTCCCACCAAGGGAATAAATTAATCCCTATCCAATCCACTTTGGCACTAAAACTGGTTTCATGACAAGGATATTCGCGATTACACCATTCCCACCAAGTATCAATTGTACTAATAGGTTGTTTTACCCCTGCTTGTCGTAATTTATCAATACAACGAATAATCTCGCCATCGTATTTCATATTATGACGGGTGCGTAATTCAGAACCACAGCTTAATTTAGTGACGGTTTTAGGAAAAGCTTTGGCGATTTTAATACCGTTATTAATGGATTGAGTATTAACATTAATATCTTTATCTAGCCAAATAATGGCAATCACTTTTAAATGACGCGCCTCAGCGGCGGGGAAAATGTCTTCCAAGCCATTTAAAACCCCATAGGTCATAATACAACGAAAGGGGGTTTGCTGAATTAATTTATCTAATAATTCATTAATTAATTCTTTAGGAGGATGCACGCCATAATCAGGATTTAACTGCCCGACATAAGGGCTAAAGGCGACACATTGCAGGGCTTGAGATTTTGCCGCTGTTTTTGCTTGATGCGTATTACTCGATTCTTTCGCACTGAGAGTTGGCGCGAACAGCACCAGAAAAATAGCCACTAATACAAACCAACGTTTCATAATATCCCCATACAAAAAACAAAGTGAGCTTTATGGCTCACTGTCTATGAAGCAATATGATAGGCGATTTTTGAGCTTTAATGAGTGAATTTTCGTTCAACGCCTTGTTGCTGAGTCAACAACAAATTCATCACTGTAAATATCTCTAAGGGACGCGCCTTTTAAATAGGCGGTTTTTTTACTGTCTTTGACCATATCAGGATGACCGCAAAGATAAACGCGCCAGCCTTTTAATTGCTTAAGATGATTAAAGGCTATGTCATGAACGCGACCGCGTTGCACATCTTCTGCTTCACTGTCACCCGACACGCAAGCGGTATAAGAAAAATTAGCAAACTGCTCAGCTAATTGCCGTAATTCATCGATTAAATACAAACCTTCACGGTGACGACTGCCGTGAAACAGATGAATAGGGCCGCTATGTTGTTGCGCTAAGGCATCTTGAATAATGCCATAAAGCGGGGCTAAACCACTGCCTGTACCGATTAATAACAAGGGTTGCTCAGGAAAACCTGCTAAATAAAAACAACTCCCCAGTGCTTGCGATAAACCTAAAGTATCACCCACAAGACATTCATCAAACACCCAATTACTAAACTGTCCATTAGGCAAACGGCGGATATGAAATTCGACTCGCTGTTCAATGTGTGGCGTGTTAGCAATCGAATAACTGCGCGTTAAACCATCAGCGCGTTGCAGATTAACAAATTGTCCTGCAAAAAAATCAAAAGGCAGGTCATAACGCAACACTAAACGCATAATATCGGGTGCGAGTAAGCTTTTGTGTTGCACGCTAGCACTGATAGTGTGGTTTTGGGCATTAAATAACGCCACCGTCATATCTTCTTGTGGCACACACACACAAGACAAGAAATAATTTTGTTGCACCAAGGTATCTTTAAGATGTGCTTGGGCAGTAGCAGGTGGGGTTTTATCCATGCAACGCATTAAGCACGATTGGCAAATACCTTGTTTGCAACTATAAGGGATAGGTTGATTTTCGCGTAATAGAGTATCTAATACGGTTTCATCGGCTTGGCTGACAAAAGTGTCTGTGCCAAAAGTGATAGTGGGCATAATTTCCACCTTAATTTTATTAATTAATTCAAACCGTTAAAAGGGCGACTTAATAACAGTCGCCCCTACTTAAAATTATCTGCCTAAAACATCATTGCGGGTGGTTTCAGCAATTGCCGCTACTTGATTAATTAAATCTTGTGAAACACCCAATTCAGTCAGTGTTGCCGCTAAATTTTCAATGACCGCATCAAAATGACTATCACTTAAACCCAATTTCACTAAATGGGCGTGACCTGTACGCATATCTTGACCTGAATAATTATTCGGACCACCAAATGCCATGGTTAAAAAAGCCTTTTGTTTAGCGGCTTGTTTTTCCATATCGGTATTACCAAAAAAACGATTAATCCGATAATCCTCTAATACTTTGCGATAAAAAATATCCACCGCCGCATCCACCGCCGCAGAGCCGCCGAGTTGTTCAAACAAACTTGCATTCGTTGTTGTCGCTACTACTTCTTCAGTCATAATCGTCTCCAGTATTATTTATTGTTGTTATTCAAAGCGTTTCATACAAGTAGATTGGTATTTAACCAACACTACTTAGACGCAAGTGTAGCGCAAGCTTGCTACTTATGCAAGTTTTAGCTTGTAAAACTTGTGCTAGACTGCTTTAATAAAAATCTACTGCGTTCAACTGTATAAAGACTCACCATGATAACCATCATCAGCACCCGTCAACGACAAATCCTAGAGCAGTTGTTGCTTAATAAAAATGGGCTAAGTGTTGCCGCCTTAGCCCATGCTTTAAGTATTTCTCGAACCGCCATTCAACAGCATTTTATTCTCTTGGAAAGCGAAGCTTATATTCGTAAACACACGCAAGAAAAAACCGCAGGACGACCTGTAACGCTTTATGCGATTACCGATAAAGGCATTAATTATTTTCCCAAACAATATGCGTGGTTTTCGGATTTATTATTAAGTCAGTTGCAACAAGAATTAGGCTCAGAACGTTTTCAAGCTTATATGCGAAAAATAGGTCAGCAATTAGCAAGCAATTTACAAGCAAATTTTTTTAATAAAAATGAAGCTGAAAAAATTAAGGAATTATTGTCGATTATGAATAACTTAGGTTTTGTAGTTAATCAAACTAATCAAATCGATATTATTCAAGCCCATAATTGTATTTATCATGATTTAGCCAAGCAGTATGTTGAAATCTGTCAGTTTGACTTGGCGTTAATGTCGTCTTTATTAAATAAAGAGGTTGAGCAATTAAGTTGTATGGCGAAGGGGGATTGTAGTTGCCGTTTTAAAATAAATAGTATAAAAATTAATGCTAATTGATTTAATAGTGGCTTATAAATATGTTAAAAAAAAGCTTGATAGTCATAATAATAGTAACTCTGCTTTACACAGTTTGGATAGATTATATTCCTTCCGATTTTTGGTTGGAATTAGCAAATAAAGTCTCAATAGTAATCACAATTGTTCTAGTTGCTTATTTATATTGGTGTTATCGAATCAAAAAATTTAAAGTACCCAAAAAAGAATCTAAGTCCAATAAAATATTTATTCTTTTGTCCCTACCTTTTTGTATATATGGCATGATTTGGTTGATAATGACCAAAGGTGTTGCCGATTTAATAACTATCGCAATAGGCACTAATGTTCACACGCCTGTGGTTTTACATCATCAGTATTTTAGCGGTAAAGGGACATGTCATCATCGATTAACAGGCGTGATATTAAATTCTACATTTCCAAATTATCTTTGTGCTTCAGGTCAATATGCTTATCAATTACCCGATAATCTTGCTGTTGTGCTTGTAGGTAAAAGCTCAACTTTAGGTTTTCATATTGATAATTATTGTGAAGAGCTGACTAATAAGTCATTAAAAGGCGGCTTTACATTACAACCTTATTCATGTCGTTAGTTATAGGGTAGTGCATCAAAAAAGTAGGCTAGTTAATATTAAACCTTTCGGAGTTCAAACCTAGGTTTGAACTC
>JBAQSX010000050.1:0-15434 GCA_049296695.1 Methylococcaceae bacterium
ATTCTTTCCAGAAAGTTGCATATTTTTCAGCTTCGTTTTTAGCTAAGCCTTCAAGCATACCTAATACTTTTTTCACCGCACCTGATTTAATAGTGCTGATTTGTTTGCTTTGCTGCAGTATTTCACGCGACACATTTAAAGGTAATGAGTTAGCATCAATAATGCCTTTAATAAAACGCAAATAACGCGGCATTAATTGTTCTGCATCATCGGTAATAAATACTTTGCGAATATAAAGTTTCACACCGTGTTTTGCGTCTCTATCCCATAAATCAAAGGGAGCGCGGCTTGGTACATAGAGTAATAAAGTATATTCGTTAGTGCCTTCAACTTTGCTGTGAACATGGGTTAAAGGGTCTTGGAAATCATGTCCAACGTGTTTATAGAATTGGTTGTAATCTTCATCGGAGATTTCTTGACGGGCTTTAGTCCATAAAGCCGACGCGCTGTTGATGGTTTCTTCAACAATCTCAGGCTCTGCTTTGGCTGTTTCTTCATGTTCGTGGGTGCAGTTTTCATCATGCACATGTTCTTCGTCTTCAGGCTCGTCATAGCTTGGCGTGACTTCTTTGTCCATAACAATTGGCAAAGAAATGTGGTCAGAGAATTTACGCACGATAGAGCGAATCCGCCAGCCGTCTAAAAATTCACTTTCAGCTTCTTTTAAATGCAGCACAATTTCAGTACCACGACCTGCTTTTTCAACCGTTTCAATGGTGTAATCGCCTTCACCTGCCGATTCCCAACGAGTCGCTTCATTAGCCGCCGCGCCTGCTTTACGAGTGGTTAAGGTGACTTTATCTGCCACAATAAACGCAGAATAGAAACCCACACCAAATTGACCGATTAACTCGCTGTCTTTGGCTTGTTCGCCTGTTAGGGCTTCAAAAAACTGACGTGTACCTGATTTAGCGATTGTGCCGATGTGTTCTTGCACTTCGCTTCGGGTCATACCAATACCGTTGTCGATAATGCTAATCGTGCCTTTTTCTTTATCGAATTCAATGCGGATTTTTAACTCGCTGTCGCCTTCGTATAAGCCATCGTTTGATAAGGCTTCAAAGCGTAATTTGTCAGCGGCATCGGAGGCGTTGGAGATTAATTCGCGTAAAAAAATCTCTTTGTTGCTGTACAAAGAGTGAATCATCAAATGCAGTAAGTGTTTGACTTCAGTTTGAAAACCTAGGGTTTCTTTATGTGCTGTTGTGGTCATAGTGTACCTATTTAAAAATGAATAAAGTGTATCAATGGCAAACACTATGGGGGCGGGGTAATTTTTTTCAAGTGTGATTGCTTGTTGGCTTTCTTAAAAATGTGTGCCAGCTATTTTGAATACTATCCTAATACTTGTGCAATTAATTAGTAGTCAGTTAAATTTTTAAAGGTGTATTATGCAACAGCAAGTAACATTAATGATTGATGATGATTTATTTAATAAAGCCTTTGCCTATGTAACTATTAAAGATAAAAATCAATTAATAGAAACCGCATTAATTGAATTTATTAACAATCATCAAAAACCAAAAGCGCGTAATTTACTCGATTTATACGGTATCGGTGGTATTAGCGAAGATTACGATTATAAAAAATGGAGTTAAATAGCTTTAGCTATTTTTTATCAATAGCTAAAGCTATTTAACTCCTGCATTATTTTAATGTTTGCATAACTTTAGTTAGTTATAATAATTTCAGGTAGCGCCTTAAAAGAGTAGGATTTAATAAAACGCGCTTTTAGTTGGAGTTCAAACCTAGGTTTGAACTCCGATAGCTTGATATTCACTAGCCTACTTTTTTGAAACACCACCTATATTTTGGTAGTGCCTCAAAAGAGTAGGATAAATACTACGATGTCATTCCAGCGGGGATGCTAGAATCCAGTTACAGGGATGTATTTATAATAATTACCATCCGTGGTTTCTGGATTTCGGCATCCATGCCGTTGGACGTTCCTACTCTTTTGAAGCACTACCTTATATTTTATCGACGATTATTTCATGGCTAGTATTATTAAGCCTTGCTACTGCGGGATGAGTCATTGGTCAGTCGTTGCCGTATCACCGACAACTTTGGTGTAGAAAAAAAACACTCAAGTTTTGTCTAGTAGGAGTGTAGCTTGCCAAACAAAATTATTAACAAATGGCGTAACTGAATTAATAATTAATGCGCCAAAAAAACTTATTATGAATTGACAGTTAATTATAAAACGACAGTTATTTTTAGAAGTTTATTTATGATACAAAATAATATTAATTTTGCTTTAGATACGGGCGGATATATTTCAATTAATCCTAAAAAACGCAAGTAACATTCCCTGCTTATTTTAAACTAGTAGGGGAAAATATTCTGCAAACTAAAATTATAGGTAATAGCGATAGTCATTTAAACATTACCGCTTGCCATGCTCAATTAATTGATGTTCATAATACTGATGTTTTACCGTTGAGTGCTAATTAATGAAATGGTTAATTTTAATTTTAGGTATTATCGCCAATACCTCAGCGAGTGTTTTAGTTAAACTAGCAATGTCACCGCCGCGTAAATTTCCTAGTTTAGATGATTCATTGCGTACCATTATCACTAATTGGCCGTTTTGGTTAGGTCTCAGCCTTTATGGCTTGGCTTTTTTATTATATGCGGCAGCTTTAGCGCGATTACCTTTAAATATCGCTCATCCGATATTAACCTCAGGGGCAATTGCCTCGGTGGCTTTGTGTTCGTTTAGAGAAGCGTTTTATTGGACTACTATTTTAGGAATCTTATTAATTATTGCAGGGGTTATATTAATTAGTTTGCGGGTTGATTAAAAATTTTGGGCATTTTTTATGATAAATGTTGCTGAAAGAGACGTTGAAATGCAAACCTAGGTTTGCACTCCAGAATACTTCAAATTTTAAATACTTCGTAGAGACGTTGCACCGCAAGGTCTGTACAATCATGAAAAATCACTTTTATTTAAGAGTATTATTAATGAGTTTTACAGAAACTAATTGGCAAGTGCCGCATTTTGAAACCGCTTTATGGCAAGGAAAAAGCCAAGCTTATTGCGTGGTGATTCCTGTTATTAATGAAGGTGAGCGCATTATAAACTTATTGGCTAGAATGCAGGATTTAAATATTGCAGAGCAAGCCGATATTATTATTATCGATGGCGGTAGTAGTGATGGTTCATTGGCTTTAGAATTGTTAGAATATTATTCAGTGCGGGGCTTATTAATTAAAAATGATAAAGGAAAGTTAAGTGCGCAATTACGTTGCGCTTATGCTTTTGCTGTGCAAAAAGGATACTTGGGCATTATTACTATTGATGGTAATGATAAAGATGACCCTGAGGCAATTGGGCGTTTTATTAATGCTTTACAACAAGGTGTTGATTTTGTACAAGCCTCGCGTTTTATTGCAGGTGGTGTTGCCGAAAATACTCCAAAAACACGCGATTTAGCGATTCGTTTTATTCACGCGCCTTTGTTGAGTTTATTTTCAGGATTTAAATGGACAGATACCACGCAAGGATTTAGAGCTTATAGCCAAAAATTATTAATTGATAATAATATCGCGCCCTTTCGGGAGGTATTTATGAATTATGAATTATTAGCTTATTTATCTTATCGCGCACCCAGATTACATTATCGTTGTTTAGAACTGGCTACCATTAGGCGTTATCCCAAAGGCGAAGTGCCGACTAAAATCAGTGGTTTTAAAGGTAATTTAGAATTATTAATGGTGTTATTTAAAGCCTGTTTAGGCTTTTATAATCCTTCAAAGCTGTTACAAAAAAGATAAATTAATTTTATTAAGGAGAGTTTGATAATGCGTTTTTTAAAGAAAAATTATTATTTATTTTTAGTTTTACCCGCAATACTTATTTCAAGTAATAGCTTTGCTAAAACTAAAACGGTGTCGACGGCATGTATGCTAGCGAATCAAGCTGATAGTTATGTTTTGGCAGTCAGTTGGCAACCCGCGTTTTGTGAAAGCAAATCCGATAAACCCGAATGTAAAATTAATGACCCTAAGGTTTATCAAGCCTCACATTTTACTTTGCATGGTTTATGGCCTAATAAAACTGAGTGCGCTACTAATTATGGTTTTTGTGGTGAGCAGAAAACCCAGCCCGCTAGTTTTTGTGATTACCCTGCGGTTTCATTAAGTAAACCCGTTGAAGAAAAACTGGCAGTGGTTATGCCGAGTGTGGCGGTGGGTTCTTGTTTAGAACGTCATGAATGGTATAAACACGGCACTTGTCAAAAAGAATCCGCTGATGCTTATTATGCGCAAGCAGTCGCTTTTGCACAGCAATTTAATGATAGCGGTATCAGTCAATTTATGGCTGATAATATAGGCAAACAGGTTTCTTTAAAAAGTTTTTTGGCGGTTTTAAATAATAGTTTAGGGGCTGGGGCGAGTAATCACGCTAAATTAGGCTGTAAAAATGGGATGTTGGTTGATATTTATTTAAATCTACCCGCGCAATTACCCGCAAATGCTCATCTTAAAAATTTATTACCCAACGCGCCTAAAGCGGTTTTTGATAAAAGTTGTAATAAAGGTTTTCGTATTGATGCAATTGGGCAATAATGTTTAGTTAATTGTTGTAATGTAGGGGCAAAATACAATTACCCTTTAATAACAAATAATTTTTACTAAAGGGTAATTGTGTTTTGTGTACCAGATTACGATAAAAATCACCCAGTAAACACAAAAAAGGGCGACTTAAAGTCGCCCTTTTGGTATCACAAAAGCAGGTTTAATTATTCAGCTTTCTGCACGGGAATCGAACAAGCAGAATGTGAAACTTCATTTTTAGCATTGGCAAAATAAATTAAAGTCGGTTTATGCTCAGCTGCTTCTTGCTCAGATAAAACCGCATAAGCGCAGACAATAATTAAATCCCCTGGACACGCCAAACGTGCCGCCGCGCCATTGACCGAAAACAATCCCGACCCTTCTTCGGCGCGAATCGCATAAGTGGTAAAACGTTCACCGTTGTTGATATTGTAAATCTGAATCTGCTCGTATTCTCGAATGCCCGCCAAATCTAAAATCGTACCGTCAATCGCGCAAGAGCCTTCATAACCCAATTCAGAACGGATTACGGTTGCCCTGTGTAATTTTGCCTTAAGCATCGTAATTTGCATAACAACAGAATAAATAGTTATAAGAATCATAAAGGTGTGCCATTATAAACGATAGTTATCCAATTCACAGAAAACTATTGTCATAATGTGTTAATCACTTCAACGCTTGTACTTGTTATGATAAGGGCTTTTTCAAATTTTATGTTCTAACAACCGCCGCAAACCCATGAGTAAAAAATTATCCTTGCAAGAACAACTGCTCAAATCAGGTCTTGTCAGCAACGCGCAAGCCAAAACCGTTAAATCGCAAAAACACAAACAACAACAACTACAGCGCAAAAATAATGTAGTGATAGTCGATGAGGCAAAACTACTCGCCCAACAAGCGCAAGCTGAAAAAATTGCCAAAGACCGCGAGCTGAATCAATTGCGTCAACAACAAGAACAGCAAAAACAAATCATTGCCCAAATTAAACAATTAATTCATGAGCATAAACAAAAAACCGATGATAACGGTGTCGCTTATAACTTTAATGATAACAATAAAGTTAAAACCCTGTATTTAAGCGAGACCATGCGTGACTCAGTAATACGCGGCAGATTAGCTATTGTCAGAGATGAAAATCATTATGCCGTAGTATCCCAAGAAGCCGCTCAAAAAATAGCCCAGCGTGATGCCAGTTATGTTGTGGTTGATAATAGCAAAGCCAGCGAAACCATCAGTTCTGATGACCCTTACGCCGCTTATGCCATTCCCGATGATTTAATGTGGTGAAAAACAGAAACAATCTTTCAATAAAAATGCTCTGCGACAATCTGTCACGCGACAATTTGCCACATTTTCAAAAATAAGTTTTAGTCCTAAGATATGTACAACTCTTGAGATGCAATATTCCTCCTCGGAAATCAGAGTTTTATATCCTTCTCTTTATAATGCGACTACTTAAAAAAGTAGCCGCATTTTTTTTGCCTATCAAATTTGTAATGATTTAGTTTTAAGCAACTGATTTATACTTGATTATTTTATTGTCATTAAGTTTTATTATCGCCATTAATCTACTCATCATTGCAATTAATAGTTATTTAGTTTTAAAAAACTGTTATTGACTCGAATAGTAGTTTATCGAAATATTAGTGACTCGATTATTAAAAATAATTAATACCAATTTAATATTGCGACAATTTGTCACATTTTAAAAAAGGGTTTTTTCGCTTAAACTAAACAGGATTTCTAAATGAACATTTCTTCTTAAGAAATCAGCCTTTTATATCCTTCCTTATAATGCGGCTTCTATTAAGAAGCCGCATTTTTTTTGCCTATTGAGTTAGTTTTTAATAGCGATTAACTATAATCAGGACTCGCTATTTTTTAAATTGCCCGAATGTAGACCGCATTCTTTTTTGGTACTATCTTCCCACCACCAACGCCCTGCACGTTCATGTTGATTGGGTAATACCGTGCGCGTACAAGGTTCACAACCAATACTAATAAAACCCTGTTCATGTAATTCATTATAAGGCACAGCATAAGCCTGAATATGATCCCACACCTGCGCTGAACTCCAATTTAATAGCGGATTAAATTTAATTAAGGATTTCGTTTCCGTTGAAAATGCGGTATCTAATTGCACTTCAGGAATATCTTGGCGGGTTTCTACGCTTTGATCTTTGCGCTGTCCTGTAATCCACGCATCGACTTGCGCTAATTTACGTTTTAATGGCTCAACTTTACGAATCGCGCAACACTCACTATGCCCATCTTCATAAAAACTAAATAAGCCTTTTTGTTTAACAAAATTATCGAGTAAATCCCTGTCAGGGGTTAATAATTCAATTTCAATAGCGTAATGCTTGCGCACTTTTTCAATATAACGATAAGTCTGCGGATGCAAACGACCCGTATCCAAACAAAATACTGAAATATCTTTGCGAATACTCAAAGCTAAATCAATTAAAACTACATCTTCTGCACCACTAAAGGAAATGGCGATATTATCAAATAATCCTAAGGCTTTTCTTAAAATAGCGCGTGGATTTTTACCGACTAATTCCTCTTGTAATTGCTGTAATTCTATAGGAGACATCTATTTAATTCCTTTGTTATTATTATAAGTTATTGCTTTTTCTAGTAATGAAAAATTATTTTGTAAAGACCTTGCACTGCTAAGGTCTTTACAACTGTACAATTATAACTTAATTTTTAACACTGCTGTTTTTTGTCTGTTTAAAATTATACTGAATTCAATGAAAATTGCTAAAATTGTACAGTAACTGCCGCTAATTTTAGTATAACATATTGATTTTATAAAACTACACGCTGTTCTTGTGTAAATATTAATAAGTTATAGGTTAACTGGAATAGCTTTGAAAATAATTAATGAAAATTGTATTAGATAAAAGCTAGTACATCAAAGTAGTAAATTATTGGAGTATTAACAAACTAGCCGCTCAATACCTTTAATAACGGTTAGCCATGCTTGATTTTCATTAACCCAGTGTTTTGTATCCGTTACAGGGATTCCTTTTTCGGGCAAGGCATTATATTGAGCAAAATCTAATTGTTCCCACAAACAAAAATCTACAATAATTGGAATTAACAAACAGTCGCCCTCATTACAACGCTGTTCAATTAAGGGTAATTCAATTTGTTGAATATAATCAGTTGCCATGCTATTTGCTGAGACTAAATATAATACTATATCAGCATTATTTAATTCCTCTTTAATGCGTTTATCCCACTGTTCACCCGCTAAAATATCTCTATCATTCCAAGTAATAATTTTATTACGCAAACCTGTTAAATGTTTAAGTAGCATTTGTTTATAATCATTATCATGCTTAGAATATGAAATAAATACTCGTTTTAAATTCACTTCTTGACTCCAAATCGGCGGTTGTTTTACGGTAATACCATCTAATAATTGCAAGACATTCATATCATCAAAACTAGCACGACATTCAATGGTTTCTTTACCTAGTTTTTTACGGCGTAATAATTCTTTTTTCTCAAACGATTCAGGTTGTGTTTGTTGAGCGCACACTTTGCAATAACAGGGTATTAATTGCGTCACTTTTTCAGGTAAGCCTTTAAAACTTTCATTTAACGCATCTAAATCATTAGCAATCACGCTGAGTAATTCTTTAGCTTGAATGCCACGAGCGCGTAATTCAATTTCACCACCTTTGGCTGGAATTTCAACTAATACTTGTGAATCGTCACGCTCAAATAATACCCCCGTCAACCACGCTAATTGAGGTTGAGTAACAAAACGATGTTGGCGCACCATTAAACGATTAATCATGCCTTTAGGCAAAAATTCATAACGATAACGCAATACTAAATCACCCGCTTTTGCCCAAGTATTGAATTCAATAGGTTTAGATGGCGGTAATAATTGCGGCGCGAGCCATTGTTTGGGATTAGTATCGGGCAGTAAATAACATAATTCAAATTTTTGCATTAATGCGAGTAATTCTGGGTGCATATCGGCATAAACAGATTCTTGCCAAACACGCGCACAATCATTAGTTGTAAAACGTCCTAATTGTTTTTTAACACTTTCATCATCGAGTATTTTAAATACTGCCTCGGTTGCCCATTGATTTTGTAAAATCACCGTGCGTTTTAATAATTCATCATCTTGATAATGTAAAAAGATACCTAAATCATGTAAATAACGGCTTAAACGTAGAGCCTTTTCACGATTAGCGGGTAAATAGTTTTCATAGAGTTTTAAATAGTCAGTAAAACTAATGGTTGGGTATTGCTGGGCGAGTTTTTCAATATCAGCGCGTATTTTTAACCATTGCGCGGGTAATTCTTCGCCAATATGCGGCAGAGTTTTGGCAAAGTATTCAATCGCTTCTCGAATTTTATCAGCGGTATTATTAAACTCTAAATTGCCACCATAACACTCTTTTACATTATCAAACTTTCCTTTAATACCTGCTAAATCTATGGTTTTACTGCGTCCACCTTTTTCATTTTGAAATATTAATACAGGGCTGTGATTACTGAGTAGCTCTACCGCTTCTAGCCAATATTTAAAACGTTCATCATGTATTGTTTTATCGTCTTTGCGGGTATCGTCTAATAAGATATATAAAGAACGTTGGGTAAAAAAGAAGGTATCAGTTGGACGATACATTTCTTGCCCACCAAAATCCCACACATTTAAACGAAATACACGTCCATTAGGATAACGACTATCAGTTATATTAAATTCATGCTGATAAATAGCAATACCTTTAGTGGTTTCATTTTCTTGAGGTAATGCTTCTTGAGGTTTATAAAGTCTGCGTAATAAACTGGTTTTACCCGCGCCACCTTCGCCCACTAATAATAGCTTAGCTTCATAAAGATGGTCGATACCATATTTTTGTGTCTCTTGAAAATAATTAATAATTGCTTCATTACCTTGTTCAACAATTGATAAAGGTGGATTGGTGAGCGGACAATTTTCGACAATAATACCGCCTTCATAATCATTTTTTAATTTTACAGGCAAGCCTCTTTTAATGTGTTCTAATAATGGACTTAAATCATTAATTTGGGTATGAGAAATATCAAGTTCTTGTAAGTTAATTAAACCCGCTAATGGTGTGATATCATTAACTTGGGTATGAGAAACACCAAATTCTTGTAAATTAATTAAACTCGATAATGTACTAATGTTATCTATTTGAGTGCGAAAAATATAAAGTTCTTGTAAATTAACTAAACTAGCTAACGCGTCGACATCTTTTATTTTAGTATTGTAAATATCAAGTGTTTGTAAATTACACAAATTCCCCAAGGGCGTGATATCATTAATTGGTGTACTATGAATATAAAGTATTTTTAAATTAATTAAACTGGCTAACGCGCTAATATCATTTACTTGAGTATCAGAAATATCAAGTGTTTGTAGATTAATTAAACTGGCTAACGCGCTAATATCGTTTACTTGGGTATTAGAAATATCAAGTGTTTGTAGATTAATTAAACTCGTTAAGGCACTAACATCGTTTATTTGTGTATTATCAATATGAAGTGTTTGTAAATTAACTAAATTGGCTAAGGCACTGACATCGTTTATTTGTGTATTAAAAATATAAAGTGTTTGTAAATTAACTAAAATGGCTAATGGCGTTATATCAGTTAGTTGTTCATTATCATTTAACCAAAGTTTTTTTAAATTTTTTAAATACTGAAAAACATTAATATTTTTAAAAAAATTAAAATTTCCACTCAATTTAATAATATTATTGCGTTTGCCGATATTTTTGGTTTGATGATGTTCATCATCAAACCAAAAATCAGCAAAATTTAATTCTTCCAACCATTCTAATTCAGCCAATTGATAAGGAATTTTAGTTAAACCGCACTTACCTAAATCTAAAAAAGTAGCGCGTGTTTTTTTATTTTCTTCAATTAATTCTAGGGCAAGTTCTGACATAATAATTTTATCTAAAAAGAGAAATACAACTAATGCAATTCAGTGACATCATTCGCATAATTGAGTGGAATAATCTGCATTAATACCGCTTGTAATTTATCTTTAGTAATGGCGCGATTATAATCATCTTGCAAACCCGTCCAAAAACCCTCAGATAAACCAAAATAACGCGATAAACGCAAACCTATATCAGCAGTTATCTGGTTTTGCCCTGTAATAATTTCATTAATAACCGATTCTGGGATTGCAATAGCTTTGGCTAAATCTTGTGGGCTAATATGTAAAGGATTTAAAAATTCTTCTATTAATATTTCCGCAGGACTGGGATATGGCACGGTACGCATTATAAACTCCTAATGATAATCGATAATTTCAACGTCAAAGGCATCGCCTTGTACAAAGCGAAAACATAAACGAAATTGGTCATTAATACGAATACTATAACTATCAACACGGTCGCCTTTAAGCTTTTCTAAATGATTAGCAGGTGGTACACGCAAATCATTTAAACACGCCGCTCGATTTAATATCGCTAATTTACGCAAGGCAACAGTTTCAATAGCAATAAAACGTTGTACCCGTTCACCTAAAAACAAGGCTTGCGTATTTTTATCTTTAAAGGTTTTAATCATTACTATTAAATTTAACTGACTGTATGTTCATATATCAATATACCATAAGCATAAAAAAAGCGGTCTACAGTATTGATACTATAAGACCGCTTTTTTAATGAATAATAATAATTAAAAATTAATAAACGTCACGCACATAACGTTTAGTCTTTTTCAAATTATTCACATAATCTATAGCTTGCGCCTCAGTTAAATTACCATGTTGGGCAATCACATCTAATAAAGCTTTATCAACATCTTTTGCCATTGCATAAGCGTCACCGCAAACAAAGAAATAACCGCCTTGTTCTAACCACGCAAATAATTCTGCGCCGTGTTCGCGCATTTTATCTTGTACATAAATCTTTTGCGCTTGGTCGCGTGAAAACGCTAAATCTAAACGGGTTAATAATCCACTTTGTTGCATAGCTTCTAATTCGTCACGATAAATAAAATCCGTTGCCGCATTTCTATCACCAAAGAATAACCAGTTTTTACCTTGCGCCTTTCTATATTGGCGTTCTTGTAAAAACGCTCTAAAAGGCGCAATACCTGTTCCGGGGCCTACCATAATCATGGGTAGATTATTATCTTCGGGGACTTTAAATACTTTATTGGGAATGACAAAACAACGCACTGGCTCATCTTGAGAAACTAAATCGGCTAAATAAGTGGAACACACGCCATTATGGGTTCTATTAAAGGCATCATAACGCACACTGGCAACGGTTAAATGCACGCTATCAGGATTTAATTGTCCGCTTGAGGAAATAGAATAAGCGCGGTGTTGCAGAGGCTTTAATAAACTAATAAATTCTTCGCTAGTAAAATTAACGCTTGGATTTTGCAAAAGTAAATCTAAAGTATCACGTCCCCATAAATACTTAGCTAATGCGTCTTTATCAGCAATTGCGGTATTTAATTCAGTATTATCAGGCGAACGTTTGGCAATTTCTAAAACTAATTCTTTACTGGGTAATTTAATTTCATATTGATTCAGTAATGCGTCTTTTAAACCATCATCATTTAAATTTAATGCACTCAATAATTCATCAACTAATTGCGGATTATTGCTAGCAAATACCCCTAAAGCATCACCCGCTTCATAACTTAAACCCGAACCCATTAACGATAATTCATAATGGCGAATTTCTTTTGATGAATTAGCGGCAGTGACTAATTTATTCACGCTCAATGGCGCGGGGAAAGGGTTTTTACGGTTATAACCTGATTCAACTTTGCTTTCTGAACTCACCGCTTGGGCTTCACTGCCAGCAATTTGAGCAATAACGGTGCTAATCCATTGCTCAGCAGGTTCTTCAAATTCGACATCACAATCCACGCGGGTTTGCAAACGAGTAGAGCCTAACTCAGCTAAACGGTTGTCCCAATCAATCCCCGCTTGGCAGAATAAATCATAACTGGTGTCGCCCAACGCCAGCACTGCAAAGCTTAAGGCTTCTAAACGCGGCATGGTGTCCGCTTTCACTTCGTCCCACAATAACTGGGCATTGTCGGGCATTTCGCCTTCGCCGTAGGTGCTGGTGACAATCAATAAAGTTTCAATGCTTGCCAACGCCGCGCTGTCGATTTCGCTCATGCTTTTGACCACGGCTTTTAAGCCTTGCGCTTTAGCGGCGTGGGCGGCATCGTTTGCTACTGATTCGGCGTTGCCTGTTTGTGAGCCGTACAAAATCGTTAAACTGCGTTGATTGCTGTCATTTGAATTGCTTGATTGAATTAAACGGGTGTGCATCGCTGCGAAAAAACCGCTAAGCCAAGCGCGTTGCGAATCACTATAAGGAGCATCAAAAGGAAAGGAAGGTGTTTTCATGTAAGTCTATTATTATTAGGTTTTAAAATGAATGATGAATTAAGCGTTATTAATAATACTTAAAGGCGCATTACTATAATTCACAATTCATAATTCGTCTCATTCTGTCTTCAATGATGGTGCAGTAATTGGGATTTATTTCATAAGCAATACTATTGCGATTATGTCGATAAGCCGCTTCTAAGGTTGTACCCGAACCTGCAAAAGGGTCTAAAACTAAACCATTTTCAGGGCAACTGGCTTTAATCATTCTTTCAATTAATGCCAATGGTTTTTGGGTGGGGTGGTTTTCTCTTTCTGCATGAATGCGATGCAGTCGTGAAATGGACCAAATATCTTTGGGGTTATAACCCAATTCTAACCATTTTTCACCCACAAATAAGGCACGGCTTCGGGCTTTTTTTGTTTTAGCATCATAGGGGATACGAATGGCATCAAGGTCAAAATAATAATCGTGTTTGTTTTTCACAAAGAAACCAATATTATCATGAACTGAGCTGTATTTGCGTATCGTGCCACCCATGCTAGGGACTCGTCTATCCCATATAATTTCATTAATCATGAGTAGATGTTGTTTTAAAAAACTAAATATCTCAGGGGCGTGTTGCCAAGTGGTAAAGATATAAAGTGAGCCTGTGGGTTTTAATTTAGGCAGGCTTAATAATAACCACTGCTCTGTCCATGCTTGTAATTCGTTATTATTTTTTTTATCGGAATCATTGCCGTAATCTTTACCTAGTCCATAAGGTGGGTCGGCAATAATTAAGTCAATACTATTGTCTGCTATTTTTGTAATACCTGTTAAATAATCTTCGTTGTGGAGTTGGTACATTAGATTTTAATATCTTGTATATTAACGTCTTGTATATAAATTCCGTCTTCCAAAAATTTAGTTAAAAAATTTAATATACTTTGATTTGTAGTCCAAACTTCTACTTTATGACTGGTTCGTTTATTTTTTTTAATATCGTCTATTAATAATTCAACTTGAGTAATAATACTAACGTTAGTTAAGGTTATTTTTGAATAACTAAGAAAATCAGAATCGAATCTATTTATAGAGAATATCAAATCTTTAATTAGATTATCAACTGTATTAGCATCGCTACAAGGTACTATTTGATAAAAATCATCATTTTGGCAATCTTCAACTAAACCAATTAAGCATTTAGATTTTTCTTGTCTGTTACTAGAATCGGCTATATGACTGGCAAATTCAAATAAAACAGGTATAGGAAAATAAAATCTATAATCTTTTTCATCAGCTTCATCAAAAAGTTTTGTAACTTCTTGATGCGTTTTTTCAGTGTAATATGTACCCGCTTTATTGCCTTTTCTATCAATTTTGTATAATTCTAGTAAAACAGTTGTATCTATTACGATATGTTTAATTATTGCATTGACGTTTTTATTATCTTTTTTAGACATTTGATAAACGTCTCCAGCTTTTTATTTTTGCTTTTCTAATTTTTTCAAAATCAGGGTCTAAATAACGTTCAATGACATTTCTAGTCACTAAGCCGCCTAATTTCCCTTTTTGCATTAATACATCAACATTGGGTATTTCAAAGAACGGTGTTAATTTAGCGGATTGGCTTTGTTTATCATAATGACAAACAACTACACCATCTAATTGTTCTTCGCTTAAATTATCTAAGGTTGCGGGATTATGGGTTGTAATTAACGTGTGTAAATTTCTACGATTACTCGCTTCCCAAATAGCATTTAATAAAACATTAACCCGCGAAGCATGAATCCCGTTATCAATTTCTTCAATAATAATGCGTGAACCTTCGGGTACTGTTTCTAAGGCTGTCAGTATTGCTAAAGCGCGTAATGTGCCGTCAGATAATAATTTCGCGCTAATTACTTGTCCATTTGTATATTTTAACGCGACTAATACATCGCTATTATCTGATGTAGTAATAAAATCAAAGATTTCTATATCTTCTTCAGGTAATCCTTTGATATTTTTTAATATCTTTTCTTCTAAAATTTCAGGTTTATTTTGATGCAAATAATATAAAACTGATGATAAATTAGAACCATTTTTACTTAATTGACTTAAACCAATTTCTGAATATCCACGCATGAATCTTGGATAAAGTTCATAAGAATAAACTTTGCCTAATTTTTCTAATACTATATCTTCCCATTCTCTATAATAGCTTTCATAATCACGAGAATAAGAAAAATCAGTATGTTCATCCGCGCCATAAGATATTGCAATACTATCACTTTCACAATTTTCGCTGTAATCTAACCCAGCAATATCTCGTATATTATCACTAACAATTTCTTTATTTATTGTTGGGTTTAAACTAACTTTATATATTCGTAAAAATTTTTCAGATTCATTCGTATATCTATTTTTACAATAAATACTCTTATCTTCAATACTAATTTCAAAAAAATCTTGCCCTTTACGAAAACAATTTAATAAGCTCCCACGAATTTCAAATCGTCCGCCTCGTTC
>JBAQSX010000051.1:0-20068 GCA_049296695.1 Methylococcaceae bacterium
GAGTTCAAACCTAGGTTTGAACTCCGAAAGGTTTAATATTAACTAACCTACTTTTTTGATGCACTACCGATAGTTTTTACTTAACTGAAGTTACGCAGAATTGAGTGGCATAGCATATTTAAAATAACGCTGGAATCCAAAGCTTGCTTTGTACTTTGTGGTTTTAGGTCACAAAGCAAGCTTTGGACTCCATTGAACTGCGTAATTGTAGTTAAATTACTTAACTCAAGTTACGCAGATTATTGAGTTGGAGTGTAGGCTTTGCCTGCATTGCAAGCAAAGCTTGCACTCCAACTAAAGTTTATTTAACAACCTTTGCGTAACTTGAGTTACTTAATTGCAATCAAACAAGCAAAATTAAACCATTGAAAATAAGTATCCACATGTTTAAAGCCCGCACGTTTTAATAAAGCGATATTTTCATCAAGCCGATAAGGCACTAAAACATTTTCTAAAGCTTCACGTTTGCGCTGATTTTCCACATCCGTATAACCACCTTGCTGACTTTTAAAACGTAAATAATGGTCGATATATAAACGATTTAATAAAGGGTCATGACTGAGAATTTTTTCAGATAATAATAAAATACTATTGGCTTGCAAGGCGTTATAAATCATTTTTAATAATGCCTCACGTTCAATCGGTCGTACAAATTGCAAAGTCCAATTTAAAATGACGACATGACAGGTGGGTAATTGTTCTAACTGACTTAAATCAAGACAATGGAGTTCAACGCGTCCTGTGTTTATAACGCTCGCTAATTTTTCACGCGCTTGATTTAACATCGCCTCAGAATTGTCATAACCAATAAAGCGTACATCAAGCGGACACTGTTGTTGTTTGCTTAAATAATCAATGGTCGTGCCAGTTGAGCAACCTAAATCACATACCACGCCGCCTTGTTTGGGTAAAAAATCCATAATCAATTCGCTTTGAGCGCGTTGAATATCATGATAAAACGGCACACTGCGCGAGACCATGCTGTCAAATACGCGCGCCACGCGCTCGTCAAAAACAAAATCTTCTATTTTATGTAGCTGTTGAAAAAGCGTGTCGGGTTGGGTCATGGTTATAAAAAGTCAATAAAAAAAGTCATTGTAAAAAAAACGGCGACTAAAAGCCGCCGTTTTTTGTGTTGCTAATTATTATCAGCATTAAACGCTTAAGTCTTAACCACCTGCACCGATGCGAACAGCAATATCTTTTGCGTCTTGTGAACAAACAGGATGCGCCCAACCACTGCCTACGGTGTAGTCAATACCGTCTTTACCACCAGGACCCACGCCACTTGGAACATTATCTAATGCCAAGTTTTTACGCGTACGCCATGCAATATTGTGGTCAGCACAAGAAGAATCACCACTCACGCCTACCGCACCTAATAATTTGCCTGATGCGTCATATAAGGCTAAACCACCGCCAAATACATTAATACCACCGATTTTTTTGCCGACCATAGGATCGCCTTTAGCACCAAAATGTGAGGCATTACCGCCATAAGCGACGCTAGTATCGACAGGGTTACTCATTTGCAAACCAAATAATGAGCCACTTGGTTGAGTGGCTGTATATAAATTAGCCGTTGATAGGGCTAAATGCGGTAAGCTAAAGGCATTGGCGGTATTGGCTTTTTGCGCTGAAATAACACGACTGCCCAGCCATTGATCACCACGAGCCATACCTGTAAAGGCAACCGCACAGACAGTGCCATCTCTATCAACAATGGTTCCCCACATATCTAAATTAAAACCGCCATTACCTTTTGGTGTTTGGTCAGCATCAGCCGTTCTTGCCGCAATTAATGCCGCTTTTAACGCATCATATTTAGGTAAATCTCTGCAAGCGGCAAAAGCCGATGAGCTAACCGCAACAGCCGCAACCAAGGTTAAGGCATTAACTAATTTCTTCATGGGTTTATTTCCTCAATAATAATAATTTTGAATTAATCGCGCTCAGTTGAGCGGGCAAATCATACAAGAAAATTTTAAAAAATAAAATAAAAAACCAATCGTAAAATGAATTATCATAATTATTTAATCTGTTATTGTTAATATATCGACATTTCAGTGATATATTTTATTGGCTAGTGTTATATTACGACTAGCTTTTGGTAAAATTTAACAGTTATTTATTATTATCTATTGTAGTCAAGTAGATTCATTTTTATAAAAACATTAATTATCATAACTATTATGAAACAAACTATTTTTTTTATTTCCGATATTCATCTCAGCTTAGAAAAACCCGCTATTACTAAACGCTTTTTAGATTTTTTACAGTATCGCGCTATTCATGCTCATAGTATTTATATTTTGGGTGATTTATTCGATGTTTGGGTGGGTGATGATGATAATACTGTTTTTGTGAATAAGATTCGCCAGCATTTAAAACAATTAACTGATACAGGTGTAAACGTTTATTTGCAAGTGGGTAATCGGGATTTTTTGTTAGGTCAAAAATTCTGCGAGCAAACAGGAATAGTTTTATTAGAAGATTACACGGTTATTGATTTATTTGGCACGCTAACATTAATTACTCACGGTGATTTATTATGCACCGATGATATTGCCTATCAAAGCTTTAGAGTTAAAGCGCGTAGCGAAACATGGCAAGCGAGTGTTTTAGCAAAACCTTTGTTATTACGCTTATTAGTAGCACGTTGGTATCGCGTGCGTAGTTTTTTTCATAAACGTAAAAAAAACCAAGCCATTATGGATGTCAATCAACAAACGGTATTAGCAGTGATGCGTGAGCATCATTGTTCGCGCTTAATTCACGGTCATACCCATAGACCCGATGTGCATAGTTTTGATTTAGACGGATTATCGGCGCAACGGTTTGTTTTGGCGCAATGGCAAAAAGACGGTGCAGAGCTTTTATCTTGGCAATCACAAGGCTATAAAATTGAGTCTATTTAGCAAGTTAAGTCAGTTAAAGCTCAATGCAAGCTTGTCATCTTATTGTGTTAAAGCACAGTAGCAAATTATCGCCCCTATTAAAAGTTGACTTTTTGGGCAAAATGCTTAAATCTAAGCACTTTGGTGTGAAAAATTCCCGTTTTTGGGAACTAATAAAAATCAGCCAAAACACACCGCGCTATTGCGGTTTGCAAGACACAAGCGATTTGCAAAAAAACGACTAGTCTAAAAAACATAATCAGTATTTTGTGGTACAACAAAACTCTAGGAGAAAATTAGTATGAAGAGTCCCTTAAAAAGTTGGCTACTTTCTGCAAGTGTTGCAGCATTATTGGCAGCACCTGCAATTTCAACAGCTAACAGCGATGTTGAACAATTAACAAAAAATCCAGCAAACTGGGCAACATGGGGCGGTGATTACGCGGGTACCCGTTACAGTGAATTAAAAGAAATCACAGCTGATAACGTAAAAAATCTGCAACCTGCTTGGACTTTCTCAACAGGCGTTCTGCGTGGTCATGAAGGTGGTCCTTTAGTTGTTGATGATATTATCTACATCCACACACCATTCCCTAACACTGTCTACGCTTTAGATCAAAAAACTCAAGCCATTCTTTGGGAATTCACCCCCGTACAAGACGCTGATGTAACGGTTCCTGTGATGTGTTGCGATACTGTCAACCGTGGTCTGGCTTATGGCGATGGCAAAATCTTCTTGCAACAATCTAACACTGTGTTAACTGCATTAGATGCAAAAACAGGTAAAAGAGTGTGGAGCGTTCAAAACGGTGATCCTAAATTAGGCATGACCAACACCAACGCACCTTTAGTTGTTAAAGATAAAGTAATAACAGGTATTTCAGGTGGTGAATTTGGTGTGCGTGGCTTCTTAGCCGCTTATGACATCAAAACGGGTAAATTGGATTGGAAAGGCTATAGCATCGGTCCAGATAAAGACACCATGATTAAACCAGGTAAAACCACAACTTGGGAAAATGGTAAAGTCACTCCAGTTGGCGCGGAATCTAGCACCAGCACATGGCAAGGTGACCAATGGAAAATCGGTGGCGGTACAACTTGGGGTTGGTATTCTTATGACCCAAAATTGAACTTGGTCTATTACGGCTCAGGCAACCCTTCAACTTGGAACCCTGTACAACGTCCAGGCGACAACAAATGGTCTATGTCATTGTGGGCGCGTGACGCTGACACTGGGGAAGTTAAATGGGTTTACCAAATGACTCCACATGACGAATGGGACTTTGACGGTATCAACGAAGTTGCGTTAATCGACCAAGAAATTGGCGGTAAAATGCGCCAAACGTTAGTTCACTTTGACCGTAACGGCTTTGGTTATACTTTAGACCGCGTCACAGGTGAATTATTAGTTGCTGAAAAATTCGACAAAACTGTCAACTGGGCTTCACATGTTGATATGACCACAGGTCGCCCTGTTGTTGTGCCACAATTCTCAACTGAACACAACGGTGAAGACGTTCGTTCAGACAACGTATGTCCTGCGGCGTTAGGTTCTAAAAACCAACAGCCTGTGTCTTACTCGCCACAAACTGGCTTAGTTTATATCTCAGGTAACCACTTGTGTATGAACTACGAACCTTTCCAAGTTTCATACACCGCAGGTCAACCTTATGTAGGCGCGACTTTGGATATGATGCCTGCTAAAGGTGACGTATTAACTGGCAAACCAGACGGTACACACAACTTAGGTCAGTTCACTGCTTGGGATGCTAAAACAGGTAAAATTGTTTGGTCTAACAGCGAACCTTTCTCTGTATGGTCAGGTTCAGTGGCAACTGCGGGTGGCGTAGTATTCTACGGTACTTTAGAAGGTTACTTGAAAGCGGTTGATGCTAAAACAGGTAAAGAATTGTACAAATTCAAAACCCCATCAGGCATTATCGGTAACGTGAACACTTGGAGCTATAATGGCAAACAATATGTTGGCGTATTATCAGGTATCGGCGGTTGGGCTGGCGCGGTTGTGGCAACTGACGGCGATAAAGTTATCGCGGCTTTAGAAGACAAAATCGCTAACGAAAAAGATGCTGGTAAAAAAGCAGAATTAGAAAAAGAATTGTTACGCAAAACCCAAGAAGCTTTGGGTGCGGCGGGTGCATACTCTAGCTTGGGTAAATTCACTAAAGCTGGCGGCGTATTCTCAGTATTTGCATTGCCTAACAAATAAGCAATTTTTTAAATTAATTGCTTGAAATAAAAAAGCCCTAGTTGAATAACTAGGGCTTTTTTTTGCGAGTTTTAAATTAAATATAAACCAATTTAAAACTTACTTTGATCGCTTTGATATTCAGGGTGATAAGGCCCAGCGGGTAATCCTGTTGAAGGTTGAAAGGCTAATTGATTAGCTGAGCGTGCCAGCGGCAGATAATCGGTAGCAATAGCATTAACAGCGGCTTGAACTGCCATAACGACTAAACCCGCAATACCACCACCACCCGCTCCTCCAGAATCTTGGGCAAATTCTTGATCTTTTTGCCACAGCGTTAAACCTGTTTGAGTATCTTTTAATTCATAGTGCATCTTAACCACAACCGATGAAGAAATTAAAATGTATTTGGTACTCCAATCTTTAATGGTTACTAATAATACTGCATCTGCACCAAATAAATCTCGAAAGCGACTCGCAGGTAATTGATGAATATGTCCCGCTTCTGAAAGTCCTAAATCTTTTAATAATATATCAGTTAAATAAACAGGAAATACATAATAACCCCGTTCAGCTAAAGGTGCAGTAATACTGGAAGCGAATACAGGAGTTGCAGTAATTTCAGTGGTATTATTTAAAGCAGGCACAACGACAATTGAACGGGGACGATGGGCATAAAATGCTGAATAATCCTTTTTTTCAATCGTTGTACAAGCTGAGAGTAGGGTACTTATTAATAAACTGCCAATTAAAAAACGTTTCATAGTTTTTTCTCCTGCTTATCTCGAATTTTCTTAATAATCGTATCCATTAATTGCTTAGATTCAGGAAAAGTCAGTTTTTCTTTTTCAAAATAAGCAATGGCATTCGCAAAATCACCACGGCGATATAACATAAAACCATAATCGGCATATAAACCGGGCGGTGCTTTTTTTGAGCTTGATTCTATTTGAGCAATCATACTTTTAAGAGCATCTTCACCTTGATTATTATCATTTTTAACCATACGATCATAAATAGACGTTTCATAATCACCCCAATAAAACAGTGGCGCGGGCGTACAAGCCGATAATATTAATGCACTAAAACTAATGAGTATTAAACGATGTAATTTAAACATAAATAGCCTCAATGTTGTTGCGAATGGCGCGTATTTAAAGTCTGAATAACATTATTAATCATATTAACAATGGCCGCATCAATGGCTTTACCTTCCAAGGTAGAATCAAAACCCGCTGTACCGCCAAAACCTAAGGTGCTGGTATCAGATAACATTGCCTCACCCGAACCTTCTTGGCTATAAAAAATCTCGCCCGTTTTAGGATCAACTAAACGCAATACCACTCTAGCACGAGCGCGTTGGGTTTTTTCTTTGCCCAATAGCCAAATATTGCCTGTAGTATCGCGTCCTAATTCAGCAACTGAACCTAAAATTAACGCATCAACGCCTTTCATATTTTTAGAAAACTGCTCTTCATTTAAGCCCATTAATTTCGCTTCTTCTTTTAGCTTGCCCATATCTTGACGTTCTACAATATTAAAACGACCGCTTGCTGATAAATGTCTTGCTAATAAATCAGAGGCTTGTTTGCCGATTCTGTCGCCTGAGGCATCGGTAAATAAACCACTGCCATACACCGATTCATTGGTAAAACGGGCAATCGCTAACGTTATTCGCTCAGCGGGTGGCAGAGGTGCAAAAGCGACTTGTGGGCCTTTATCAACAACGTTTTCATGTGTTTCTCGATTAACACACGCGCTAAGCAATACGGTGGCTATTAAAAACGGTATTATTTTGTATTTCATTGTTGATAACCTCGGTAATTAAAATTTAATAATAGTACAGATTTTATTAATGATAGGTTATTTATCGCTACTCAATTATGACTATCATTTTTTGTAACGACTTCATTCTCTTGTCTGAATCAGGATTTTCAGGATTCACAAGATTTATCCTGAAAATCCTATAATTCTGTAAATCCTGATTCAGACACAAGCAAGCTAGTTACTATTTTTATCAAACACTCTAAAACAATAATTTCAAACCCACTAAAATAGTAATCACTTCATAACTGCGTTTAATTAATAAATTGCCCTTTAAAATAGCTAAATGCGCCCCTGTATAACCGCCAATAAACGAGCCTAATAATAACACAGGAATCCACGCCCATTTAACCTCAGCGATTAATGCTAAAGTAACCGCCCCAACGCCATTCCAAAACAAGCCAACCACAATTAAAGTATAAGCCACGGCGCGTTTATAATCCATGCCAAACCATTGAATTAATAATAAGGTAGCAAATAAACCCGTGCCTGAGGCAATTGAACCATTTAAAAAGCCAATAATAAAAAGTCCAATACCACCGATAATAAAACCTTGTTGATTTCGATGCTGTGGCGTGTAATTTAAGCCCATTTGTTTTTGAAAAACCGAATAAAGTCCCATCGACATGGTTAATAAACCTAAGACTATTTTGGCAATCTCTTGTGGCACATGAATAATCACCAATGAGCCAATAACAACTGCTGGAATGCCTGCCATTAACATGAATAAAGCAAAATAGCGTTCAATAATATCTTCTTTTAAATAACGCACGGTAGCACCTACGCCTAAAGCTACGGAGGCGACTTTATGCGTAGCTAAGGCAATACCAAAAGGTAGTCCTAAAAATATTAATACTGGGAATTGAATTAAACCCGCGCCACCACCTGCCAGCGCGGAAAAAATATTGGCAATTAAAGCGGCAAAAAAAACAATTAACTGCTCTTGCATAGCATTCATTTTTAATCACCTGAAAATAATTGATAGGCAATATTATTGGTTTCTTCTTGATAACTAAAACCTAAATGTTTTAAACAATGTTGAAAAGCTTTTTCTTCACCTGCTTGTAATTGCAAGCCCATTAAAACTTTACCAAACGCAGAACCATGATTGCGGTAATGAAATAAACTAATATTCCACCTGCCGCCTAATTCTTTTAAAAAGCTTAATAATGCACCGGGCCGTTCGGGGAATTCAACGCGATAAATGGTTTCATTTAATTTATGCGGTGGATGACCGCCGACCATATAACGACTATGTTCTTTGGCTAATTCATTGGTAGTCATATCAGTGACGGGAAAATCATGGCTTTGCAGATGTTCAATAATGGTTTGTCTATCGCTTTCTGAACCATTACTGGATATTCCTACAAATACATGAGCGGCAGTATCATCAAAATAACGGTAATTAAATTCAGTAATACTCCGTCCGCCTAATAACTGGCAAAAACGCAAAAAACTGCCCGCAATTTCAGGAATAGTCACCGCTAATAAAATTTCTTTATGCTCACCCACTTGAGCGCGTTCTGCTACATAACGCAATCTGTCAAAATTAATATTCGCACCACTATTAATGGCAATTAAAGTTTTATTTAAACAGTTTGTCCGCTGTACATATTTTTTTAATCCCGCTAACGCTAACGCGCCAGCAGGTTCACTAATTGAGCGCGTATCATCAAAACTATCTTTTATTGCCGCGCATATTTCATCGGTGCTAACAGTTATTACTTCATCAACATATAATTTAGCCAAACGATAAGGCTCTTCACCAATTTGCTTGACTGCCACGCCATCGGCAAATAAACCCACTTGCGGCAAAATCACCCGACTATGGGCTTTTAAAGCTTGATTTAAACAATCGGCATCATCGGGTTCAACGCCGATGATTTTGATTTCAGGGCGCACAAATTTGACATAAACGGCAATACCCGCAATTAAACCGCCGCCGCCTACGGGTACAAAAATCGCATCCAGCGCGTCAGTTTGTTGCCGCAACAGCTCCATTGCCACCGTGCCTTGCCCTGCTATCACGTCCTCATCATCATAAGGATGAATAAATACTCGCTCAGATTTTTGCGCCAGTTGATGCGCGTGGCTGTAGGCTTCACTGTAAGAATCGCCAAATAAAATAATGTCCGCGCCCATTTTTTGTACGGATTTGATTTTAATATCAGGCGTGGTAGTGGGCATGACAATTAAGGCGTTAATCCCTAAGCGTTTTGCCGATAACGCCACGCCTTGGGCATGATTACCCGCAGACGCGGCAATCACGCCTTTGGCTTTGGCAGTGTCATCTAATAAGGACATTTTGTTATACGCGCCACGCAATTTAAACGAGAACACCGATTGCAAGTCTTCACGTTTTAAATAAACGTTATTATTTAAACGCTCCGATAAACTAGGGGCAAAATCGAGCGGGGTTTCAATGGCCACGTCATAAACTTTTGCGCGGAGGATTTTTTCTAAGTATTTGGTAGGCATGTAGTTATTACTATAAGTGAAAACGGCGAAATGATTATGCTTAGCCGCATTTGTTTAGCGGCAACGATTAAGCTATTATCGCACACCAGTTTTTATTCATAACAACAAACGGAGATAACCCATGAGCTTGACTCAAGACGAATTAAAAAAGAAAGTGGCAGAGGCGGCATTACCTTATATTAAAGACATTGCCATTGTAGGCGTAGGCACAGGCTCAACCATTAACCATTTCATTAGCTTTTTAGCGGATATGCGTGGACAAATTGAAGGCGGGGTCTCTAGTTCTGAAGGCACTACCAAACGTTTAAAAGAATTAGGTATTCCTGTATTTGATTTAAACGCGGTCGGCACTGTTGAAATTTATGTTGATGGCGCGGATGAAATTAACCCACGCAAACAATTAATTAAAGGCGGCGGCGGCGCGTTGACGCGTGAAAAAATTATTGCGGCGGCGAGTAAAACTTTTTTATGTATTGCCGATGGTTCAAAACGTGTGGATGTTTTAGGCGCGTTTCCTTTGCCTATTGAAGTAATCCCTATGGCGCGTAGTTATGTGGCGCGTGAAATGGTGAAATTAGGTGGTCAACCTGTATGGCGTGAAGGTTTTATTACTGATAATGGTAATGAAATAATTGACGTGCGTAATTTAGATATTATTGAACCTGCTAAATTAGAAGCGATTGTTAATAATATAACAGGTGTGGTGTGCTGTGGTATTTTTGCTAATCGCCCAGCTGATATTGTCTTAGTCAGTGACGGTGAAGAGATTATTACTTTTTAATACTTGCAAGTATTAATTAGGATTATGAAGGGTGCGAGATAATATTATCTCGCACCCTTTTTATATTTGGGAAGTCAAGCTTTGCTTAAGCTTATACAGTAATTCAATGTGAATATCACCTTTACACCAACTAAAATTGACTTGTTATTAAGGGCAAAAATGATTTTGAAAAAACTGTGTAACTACCTAGCTGATTTTAATTAGTCTATTGTCTGCATCAGGATTTACAAAATTAACAGGATTTATTCTGTAATTCTATAACCATAGAAAATTCTGATTCAAATACAAGCAAGCTAGGTAGTTACAAAACTGTAATATTAAGTCCGTCTATCTAATTTACGATAACTAATCGCCTCACTTAAATGCTTAATTTCAATAGTGGGTGACTGCGCTAAATCAGCAATAGTCCGCGCTAATTTTAAAATGCGATGATAAGCTC
Organism: Methylococcaceae bacterium; assembly: GCA_049296695.1. Taxonomy (GTDB): domain Bacteria; phylum Pseudomonadota; class Gammaproteobacteria; order Methylococcales; family Methylomonadaceae; genus UBA10906. Next base: position 10,626 of record JBAQSX010000051.1, read on the forward strand.
TATGCGATAAACCAAATTTATCCATAGCCTGTTCTAATAAACTATGCCCCGCATCGGATAATAAACACAATTGTTTGACTTCTTTAGCCGTTAATGTTGCATTAGTTTTACCAGCGCGATTCATTGCCCAGTCTCGCGCCGCCAATACTCTTAAACGAATAACCGCGCTACTTTCTTCACCTTGCGGTGAGCCTTTGCGTAATACTTCATGCGAAACGCGTGGCACTTCAAGGTGCATATCAATTCTATCCAGCAACGGCCCTGAGATTTTAGCGCGATAACGTCCCACTTGCTCTGCGGTGCAATGACACCGACCACTGCTATCACCCAAATAACCACAAGGACAAGGATTCATCGCGGCAATTAATTGAAAACGCGCAGGAAAATCCACTTGTCGAGCGGCGCGTGAGATGGTGATATGCCCTGTTTCTAAGGGTTCGCGCAACACTTCTAAAACTTTTCTATCAAATTCGGGCAGTTCGTCTAAAAACAACGCGCCATTATGCGCTAAGGAAATTTCACCCGGCCGTGGATTACTACCACCACCCACCAAAGCGGCCGCTGAGGCAGTATGATGCGGCGCGCGAAACGGCGGTCTGAGCCAGTTGCTCAAATCTAAACCGTGGTCACTAATTGAGGCAATCGCGGCAGTTTCTTGAGCTTGGCTTTCATTTAATAAGGGCAGAATCGTGGGCAATCGCGCCGCTAACATCGATTTTCCCGTACCGGGTGGCCCTAACATTAATAAGTTATGCGCCCCTGCGGCGGCAATTTCAAAAGCGCGTTTGACATGATATTGACCATGCACATCGGCAAAATCTATATCACTGTCATTAATAGTGAGGGGAGTTTGTGGATATTGATGGGGGATTATTTGTTGTCCATTTAAATGCGCACAGACGGCTAATAAATGCTCAGCAGGAATTAATTGAACGCCTTTAATTAAAGCGGCTTCATTTAAATTATCTTGAGGTAAAATTAATTGCCGTTGTTGATTTCTGGCTTGAATGGCAACAGGTAATACGCCATTAATAGAACGTAAATCACCACTTAATGATAATTCACCGACGCATTCATACTGATTTAATTGTTTATGGGGTATTTGTCCTGAAGCGGCTAATATTCCCAAAGCAATGGCTAAATCAAAACGACCACCTTCTTTGGGAATATCAGCGGGGGCTAAATTAACAGTAATGCGTTGCGCGGGGAAACTAAAATGTGAATTTAAAATTGCCCCGCGTACTCTGTCTTTGCTTTCTTTTACTGCGGTTTCTGGTAAACCTACAATATTTAAAGCAGGCAAACCATTAGTAATATGCACTTCAACGGTGACTAATGGGGCATGAATACCACTACGCCCTCGACTATAAATAACCGCTAAAGCCATAATACAACCCCATTAAGCTTTTTTCAAAAAGCAGGTTTTTAAAACCATGGTGGTTTTACCTTCGCGGTATTCAATTTCATCTTCATCATCGGTTAAGTGAATATTTTTCACTAATTTACCGCGTTTTAAGACCATTGAAGAACCTTTTACTTTTAAATCTTTAATAACGGTAACTGAGTCACCGTCATTGAGTTCGTTGCCGTTACTGTCTCTAGTTGCCATATCAATAATTTTGTAAGTTAATTGATTAATTCAGAAAACTCATAAAGTGTTTCTGGATCAATGTCGATATTATCTACCCATACAACTGTGTCATTATCAACAGTTGCACTTTGAAATAAGGCATTTTTTTTAAGCGATTGCCAAGGTCGCTGTGATAAATAAGGTGTCATATTAAAACGGCGATGTTCACCATTTTCAAATTCAAGTAATAAAACATAATCAGCTAATACTTGTACTTGAATAATATCTAATAAAACCATAAATATTCATCACACCGTAGAGATCTTGCACTGCAACGTCTTAAATTAACGACATTATTCAAAATAACAACACAAATTATTTATATATACTGTTTTCAATATAGCGCGTAAAAACGACTGCTAGTCCTCAGAGGACTGGCAGTCGTTGTGTCACTTTGATATGAAACCACTATAATTAATTGTTAATTTGTAAATGTTCGTTTTGTTTAGACGTTGCAATGTAACGTCTCTACATGATTATGTTGGTATTATTCTAATAATATAAAATATCCAACTTAAAATAATCATTTATTAGTCACTATTTATCATCACTGATAATCTTTTGTTCCATTTCAGCCACCCGTTTTTCTAAGGCTTCTAATTTAGAACGGGTTTTAGCAAGTACCATTTTTTGTACTTCAAATTCTTCGCGGGTTACTAAATCTAATTTACCCAAAGCACTTTGTAAAATAGCTTTGCTATTTTTTTCAGCATCTTCTTTAAAATTATGAAGCCCCGCAGGTAAGCCCGCGCTAAGGCGAGAGGCGAGGTCATCAATGGCTTTAGCATCAAATAACATAAATAATAATCTCTTTGAGAGGAGGATATAAATTCTTATTCAGTATCGATGGGTTTTAAAATATGTTCACGACATATTTTTTTAGCATCAAAACCGCTTAGAGCTAAGTGCGTTAAATTACAATGAAATTGATTGTCTACTTCAATGAAATTAATACAAGACTGACACACACCAAAGCTACGCGTATTATGCGCTTGTTGCAAAGACACTAACATATCGGTTAAAGCTTCAGCTAAGGTGTTAAATTTCTTTTCTAATAAAGCCTGTTCTGCTTTAGCAAATACGTCTATATGACGTATTTGTTCAAGTAATTGCAAACCTGCCTCTGATAAAGCTAAATGAACCACGCGTTTATCAGTATTATCAGCAGTTTTAATAATATAACCTTTGCGTTCTAATACTTGTAAAGATTGCGATACCGTGCCTTTGGTTAAACTAAAATATTCAGCCACTACGGCGGGGGTATCACTGTGACGATTACAAGTATAAAGGTATTCTAAAATCTGCCCATGTATAGGTTGCAAACCTTGCGCCATATAGCGTTTGCGTTCTTCTGAACGTAATAAGGTACTAATACGTTCAATTAATTTAAAGGTATTGACATCGTGCATTTGGGGCTACTTTTAACTAAATGCTTTTTTAAAAAAATCAGGTTGTGCTAAAGCGGCTTGATGAATATCAGCATTATAATAAACAGTATCAAAAGCTTTATTAGCGCAATCCTCAGCACGGAAAGCGGCTAATGGATTTTTGCTAGCAATAGTGGCACTCCACCAACCTGAAGGATAAATACATTGTGGAAAGAATAAGGTTTGTTGATGTGTTAAACCTGAATTACGCATAGCATCACGCATTTGCGTAATTAAATTCAAGTGTAATAAAGCCGATTCGCTTTGTTGTACTAATAAGCCATTTTCACTTAAACAATTTACACAGTCTTTATAAAATGCCTCGCCAAATAAACCCTCAGCAGGCCCTACGGGGTCGGTGCTATCAATAATAATAATATCGACTGAATTAGGCTCTGCATCTTTGACCCATTTAATGCCATCAATAAATTTTAAATCAGCACGCGGGTCATTATTCGACTCGCATAATTCAGGAAAATAAATTTCAGCCAATCGGGTGACGCGTTCATCAATATCAATTTGTACGGCTTGTTCTACTGTGGGGTGTTTTAATACTTCACGCAAAGTGCCGCAATCACCGCCACCGATAATCCACACCCGTTTTGGATTAGGATGGATAAATAATGCAGGGTGACTCATCATTTCATGATAGAAAAAATTATCACGCGTAGACACCATGGTACAGCCATCAATCACCATCAAATTGCCAAAACTTTCAGTTTCGTAGATTTCAAGAAATTGAAAAGGCGATTGTTCTTCATGGACTTTTTGTTTGATTTTTAACGAAAAAGCAGAGCCACAGTTAAGGTGCTGTTCGGTAAACCATTCAGACGAATTCATGGGTTAAGTTCTCAAAAAATAAAAGAACCCGCATTATAGTTGAATTTGCTAGCACAAAACATGACAGCTCATGAAAACTTAGGTTTTTTCTGCTTGGCAAGACAATCATTGCCACGCATACCATCAAAGCTATTTACGCTTAAGCTGATAAAAGGCAACAAAAAAATGAGTTTACTGCTTAATAATTGCGGCAAAAATTAACTTTTAAATTGATTTTTTAAGTGATTCGTTTATTATAGTCGGCTCACGGAGAGGTGGCAGAGCGGCCGAATGCGGCGGTCTTGAAAACCGTTGAGGGTTGATCCCCTCCCAGGGTTCGAATCCCTGCCTCTCCGCCAAGTTTAAAAAAAGGGTTCTCACAAGAGAACCCTTTTTTTTGCCTGTTAGTTTTGTAATTACTACAAAATCCAATTATTAACTGAAGTTACGCAGATGTTGTAAATGTAGCGGCAAATAACATTTGCCCTCAATAACAAACCATTGTTGTCAAGGGGCAAAAAATATTTTGCCCCTACAGTTTTGTTATTTTTGCGTAACTTGAGTTATTAAGATAACTTTTCGACTGCATTTCAATTAAACGTGACACCGTGCGTTTAAATTCAAATGCGCCATCACCTGTTAAATATAATTCCTTGATAGGTACTTGAGCGGTACAAATTAATTTAATTTTATGTTCGTATAAAATATCAATTAAGGTGACAAAACGCTTGGCTTCGTTGCGATGCTCTGCTTGTAATTGCGGAATATCGCTAAGTAATAGGGTATCAAATTGGGCAATTAATTGTAAATAATCAGCCGATGCCAAAGCTTGAGCGCATAATTGATTAAAATTACTCACTAATACTTTATTAGATGCTAATACAGATAATTCTCTGCCTAATAATTGAATCACTATAGTTTGCAAAGGCTCATGAATACCGAGTTGTTTATACTGCTGTTTTATAAAATTATTCGCCCCAGCATCTAAAGGATAATAATAATAAACCTGCTCATTATGCGCGTGCCGTAGGCGATAATCTTGTTTAGCATTTAATTCAATAATCCGTGCTGAATGATTTATCACTTCAATAAAGAATAAGAATTTATCTTTAGGTAAACCACCTTGATAAAGCTTTTCTGGATGACGATTAGAAGTAATCACTACCGTTACGCCTAAATCAAATAACAGTTTAAATAAACGTCCCAATATCATGGCATCGGCAATATCGCTAACATGAAATTCATCAAAACATAATAAAACTACCGATTCTCGAATATGTTTTGCTAGCGCAATTAAAGTATCGCCTTCATTTTGTTGTTGCCAATTATAAATAAAACGATGTACTTCTAACATAAAGATATTAAAGTGTACGCGGCGTTTTTTTTCTATAGGACAATGCTTATAAAATAATGCCATGAGTAAAGATTTACCACCGCCTACTTCACCATACAAATAAAGGCTGGTACATTTTTCAGGCGGCAAACAACGTAGTTTTGCCAACGTTGATTGTTGTTGATAATGAACAAAATGTTGCAGTTGCTCAGATAAATGTTGCAATTGTTGAATGGCAAAAAATTGCGCTTCATCATAGTGTAATTGACAGCTGGCAACGCTGTCTTGATAGTGTTGCTCTAAAGACGGGGTTGCTAATAATGTGCTTTGAGTGACTGGCACTTGCAATATTTTTCTTAACATGGCAGCTAACAATAAAAATGAAGTTACAACAGGGTAGCATTAAGTTTTCTTAAATTGTGCATAAAAATGCTTATGATTGAGAAAATCTGTATTTCATTATTAACTCAAGTTACGCAGATTATTGAGTTGGAGTGCAGGCTTTGCCTGCATTGCAAGCAAAGCTTGCACTCCACCTAAAGTTTATTTAACAACCTTTGCGTAACTTGAGTTATTAACTCAAGTTACGCAAAGTTAGACCTGTTAGGCTTTTAAAACCTGACAAGTCTGCTGCAACCGACAGGTATCACAAGGACTGGCAGTGCTTTAAGCACTGCCAGTCCTAAACTCTGCGTAAGTTCAGTTATTAAGCTGTAGTGATTCAATCCTTTGCGGATGTTTAACGTGTGCTAAAATTGCCCGCTTTTCCTTCGTTACAGTTAGCGTTATTTATCATGATTAAACAGCGAACCTTAAAAAATACTATTCGAGCAACAGGTGTGGGTCTGCATACGGGTGACAAAGTGTATTTGACCTTGCGTCCTGCCGCCGCCGATACGGGTATTCGTTTTCGCAGAGTCGATTTAGCCGAGCCTGTCACCATTCAAGCCACGCCCGATAATGTCGGTGAAACTATTCTCTCAACGACCTTAGTTGCAGGGGATGTCAAAATCTCTACGGTTGAACATTTATTGTCTGCGTTTGCGGGTTTGGGTATAGACAATGCCTTAATTGATGTCAGTGCCGCTGAAGTGCCAATTATGGACGGTAGCGCGGGGCCATTTGTGTTTTTATTACAATCAGCGGGGGTAGAAGAGCAAGACAGCCCAAAACGTTATTTGCGCATCAAACGCGCTATACGCGTAGAAGATGGTGATAAATGGGCGGCTTTTGAACCTTATGAAGGTTTTAAAGTAACCTTTACCATTGATTTTGAACATCCCGCTTTTGCTGAAAATGTCAAAACCGCCACAATGGATTTTTCCTCAACTACTTTTATTAAAGAAGTCAGCAGAGCCAGAACTTTTGGTTTTATGAAAGATATTGAAATGCTCCGCCGTAATAATTTAGCCTTAGGCGGTAGTTTAGATAATGCCATTGTGGTTGATGACGATAGCATTATTAATGAAGACGGTTTGCGTTATGTTGATGAATTTGTAAAACACAAAATACTCGATGCTATTGGCGATTTATATTTATTAGGTTATAGCCTAGTCGGTGCATTTACAGGTTATAAATCAGGGCATGGTTTAAATAATAAATTATTACGCGCTTTGCTTGCCGATACCGATGCGTGGGAAATGATTACTTTTGATGAAGACGCGCCTATTTCTTTTATGCGTTCTGCTGACACGGCGCATTCACTCACTTAATGGTATTATTTTTTAAAATAATTCATTCATGCCTACTTTGAATACATTATTTAATTAATTACATAACAACGGGCAATCTTTAAAAGATTCCCCGTTATTTTATTAAATATACAATGGTGCCATACGCCGCCAATAATAACCACTGTGCGCTCTATCATTCCATACAATTAATTGATGCTTGATTTCTTTGTGATTAAGTATTTCACTGAGTTGGTGATTATTGTGCAAAAAAGGGTCGTCTTTACCAATCACCAAAATAATATCCATAGCGCGTAAGTGCATTAATTGCTCATGACAATGCAAGTCGGGCAGAAAATGATTAGGGGTATGAAAATAAATATCTTCGCTGTAAAAACCATCTAATAAATCAGTAAAACTCTCTACGCTGAGCGTTAAATCATAACGCCCCGAAAATGCTACTAGTTTTTTAAATAAATGCGGATGACGAAAAGCGATATTAGCCGCATGAAATGCCCCTAAACTCAAACCGTGCGACATAAGACAATCATGCGTATTATGTTTATTAATAAAAGGAATGACTTCATTTAAGACATAATTTTCAAAAGCAATATGACGTTGAATCCGTCCCGAAGGATGCGCCCACCAACAATAAAAACTCTCCCCATAAATACTATCAATACAATATAATTGTAAAAGACCTTGTTCTATTTTAGGTCGTAAGACTTCAACCATTCCAATATTTTCATATTCATAAAAACGACCATCACGGGTAGGAAAAATTAATACTTTCGCACCCGCGTGTCCGAATACTAATAATTCCATATCGCGTTGTAGATGTTCACTCCAGCTTTTGTGGTATTCACGATTCATGGCGTATTTTTCTCAGGGGTAATTATTAAACAATTGAGTGATTATCGATAAGTGGTGCGAAAAAAGTATTAAGCTCACTTAAAAGTTGCTGTTCTTGTTTGGACTTATTGGGGTAATCGTAATGCCCTGCTTCTAAAACAAAGAGTTGGCGATATTGAGTTAGCGCATTATAAATAGCAAATTGTCCCGCTGGCGCAACGCAAGGATCAAATAAAGCGCAAGCGCAGTGCATGGGTTGCTGAATATACTTTGCCGCTAATGCCGCATCGTAATAACTTAAGGTTTTCAAGGTTTGTTTTTTATGGCTACGGCAATAATTTTGGACGCTATTGGCACTGCCTTGTGAGGGTAAGCGCAAGCGCAAGGGTTGCGCGCCAAAGGTGGGCGCGTTTAGATGCCCTCTGGCAATGCGTTGTTCCCAAGCCAATGCTAACGCGCCAATGCCGCCGCCAAAGCTAATCCCTAAATAGCCCAAATGCCCCGCCAAATGGGGAAATAATTGCAATAAAGCGGTCACTGCCAACCAAATATCATCAACACAACCGCCTAAAACATACTGCTCAAGGCTGTCGATATGATGCAGAACATGCCATTGAGGGTCTGAAGAAAGCCCCGCTTGCACACTTAAGCCTAAACCGCGAAAACACGGAAATAATAAAGCTGAATCGCTAAAGGGTAAATGCCAATCGGGATTATCGCGCCCGCCATAACCGTGTCCAATAATAAAGCCGCGTTTTATTATTCCCGACTGTGGTAATAATAACCAGCCGCGTATTAAACAATTATTAGTTGAGGTATAGCTTATTTCAAATACGCGCCACCCTGCTTGTGTTTGTCCGCTGTCTTTTAATTGTGGATTGGGTGATAGGGTTAAGGCGTGTTGATAACGGTTTTGCCAAAATGAGGCAAAGTTTTTGGGTTCTCTAGGCGTTGCTACGGCTAATAATTGTTGTAATGAATAACCATAGCTTGGATCGAAGGGGTAATTGCTACTCTTTATGTTATTATCATCTGACATTAATACGCTCTCGATATTTTTAACGCAATTATTACAGTGCGTTTATAAAAAACTGGCTAGTGTATCAAAATAATGCGCTAAAAGCTTAGTTATTCTATTAATAAAATAGACAAATTGGAGTACAAAGCTGGCTTTGTAGTTTTGAAATGATTAATAGTATTATTAATCATAAATACCTAAAATTAGATAATGACGGATTAATCAAAACTATAAAAACAGCAATCAAACTGTTATACTTTTATTTTTAATTCTTCAGTTTATAAATAAAACCATGACTAAAATAACACAGTTATCGCAATTAGATTTAAATGGCAATTATAGTTATGCTGATTATTTAACGTGGTCTTTTGATGAAACCATTGAACTCATCAAAGGTAAAATTAGTTTAATGTCACCCACGCCCAGTGTAAAACATCAGCGTATTTCAGCCGATTTAGCGCGACCATTAGCTAATTTTTTTGGCGAAAAAAATGCCAATATTTTTCAGCTCCGTTTGATGTGCGTTTATTGACCGTAAAAAATCTATTTTAGCCAATAAAGATATTGGTAGTGCTTCAAAAGAGTAGGTTTTAACAAAACGCCATTTTAGCTGGAGTTCAAACCTAGGTTTGAACTCCGAAAGGTTTAATATTAACTAGCCTACTTTTTTGATGCACTACCAAGATATTCATAC
>JBAQSX010000052.1:0-24645 GCA_049296695.1 Methylococcaceae bacterium
GCGGCGGTAGTGGTAACGACACCTTAACAGGCGGTTCAGGTCAAGATATTTTCCGTTTTGCTGATAGTATTAATACCAGCAATATCGATAAAATCACTGATTTCGTGGTGGTTGATGACACTATTCAATTGTCACATACTTATTTCACTTCGCTAAGCGTAGCGGGCGGCAATTATTTTCATCTCGGCACAGCAGCGGTGGGTGTGAATGATTTCATCCTCTACAATCCAAGCACTGGCGTATTGTCTTATGATGCTGATGCCAATGGACAGGGTTCTGCCGTGCATATTGCTACTTTGGGAACTAGTCTTACTCTAACTAACGCCGATTTTATGGTGATTTAAAACCAAATGGGCATACACACTTTAAGTGTGTATGCCCCTTTTTAGCTTTTAAAACACCGATTTATACTAATTTCAAAATGACGCAATGCAATGGAGTGCAAACCTAGGTTTGTACTTGGACATACTGGTACAAACCTAGGTTTGTACTCCCGTGCTATAAAGTCATAGTGAATTGAAAATACTATATTTAAACCAAATGCCCCCACATATCATAATCATCGGCCTCTTCTAACTCGACTTGCACAAAATCACCGACTTTCAAATGGGTCGCGCCATCAATAAACACTAAACCATCAATTTCAGGGGCATCGGCACTGCTACGCGCTACTGCACCTTCTTCAACCACTTCATCAATTAATACCGTTTCCACTCTGCCAATACGGCGTTGTAAACGCTCGGCACTAATTTCGGCTTGATGCGCCATAAATCGCTCTAAACGCTGTTGTTTAATTGCTTCGGGTATTTGATCGGGCAAATCATTCGCCGCCGCACCCTGCACTGGTGAATAAGCAAAACAACCGACTCTATCTAATTGCGCCTCGGTTAAAAAGTCTAATAACTCTTCAAATTCTTCTTCAGTTTCACTAGGGAAACCGACAATAAAGGTGCTACGCAAAATAATATCAGGACAGATTTCACGCCATGCTTTAATTCGAGTTAAATTATTTTCAGTGGCCGCTGGACGTTTCATTAATTTTAAAATGCGACTATTCGCATGTTGGAAAGGAATATCTAAATAAGGCAATATTTTTCCCTGCGCCATTAAAGGAATAATATTATCAACATGTGGATAAGGATAGACATAGTGCATTCTCACCCACACGCCTAATTCACCCAGTGCTTTGGCTAAATCATAAAAACGGCTTTGATAATTATTACCGCGCCATTCATAACTCGCATAATTTAAATCCACCCCATACGCGCTAGTATCTTGGGAAACAATTAATAATTCTTTAACCCCCGCTTTAACTAATTGCTCGGCTTCTTGCATTACCTCATTAATAGGACGGCTGACTAAATCACCACGCATAGAGGGAATAATACAAAAACTGCAACGATGATTACAGCCTTCGGATATTTTTAAATATGCGTAATGATTAGGCGTTAATTTAATCCCTTGTGGCGGTAATAAATCAGTAAAAGGGTCGTGACGCGGAGGCAGATGTTCATGCACTGAATCCACTACTTCTTTTAAGGCATGTGCGCCTGTAATTTTTAATACTTGTGGATGCCGCGCTAAAATATCATCAGCGCGGGTTGATCCTAAACAACCCGTAACAATCACTTTGCCATTTTCAGCCAGTGCTTCGCCAATACTGTCTAAGGATTCTTCAACAGCGGCATCAATAAAACCACAAGTATTCACCACCACTAAATCGGCATTTTGATAATTGGGGGAAATGTTATAGCCCTCAGAGCGTAATTGAGTTAATATCTTTTCGCTATCTACTAAAGCTTTAGGACAACCTAAGCTAATAAATCCCACAGTCGGTATTTTGTTATTCATGTTTATTTTAAATAAAAGGTTTTGTTGGAAAGAAATAACTGGATTAATTAAAAATCAGTAATAAGCGTTATTATACAATTATTTTTAGTTAAAAACAGTTGTTAATAATATTGAGTTAATACAGGCAAAGAAAATGGCAATAAAAATTCATCCTCTTATGAAAAAAATAATCCTGTTAGTATTAATTACAGTGTTTACAGCTGTTAATGCGCAAATTTATCAATGGAAAGACGCAGACGGAGAAACGCATTTTTCCGATAGACCCATAGCCGATAAGGCAAGCACTAAAACGATTGAGATTGCACCCGCGCCTGAGGTTTATTATGCGGTCAAACGCGTTTATGACGGCGATACAATTCAATTAGAAGACGGACGTAGCATTCGTTTTTTAGCGATTAATACCCCCGAAATTGCCCATTTTGGCAGACCTGCTGATATGGGTGGTATGGCGGCAAAAACATGGTTAGCAAATAAACTCGATGGGGTCAAAGTGCGTTTGGAATTTGACGGGGAAACTACCGACCATTATGGCAGAAGCCTTGCCTATGTATTCACTGAACATAATGAAAATCTCAATGTGCAGTTAGTGGCGGCGGGTTTGGCAGTGATGAACATTTATCCTACTAGCTTGCGTTATGTGAAGGAATTAACGGAGGTGCAAGATTTAGCTGAACAGGCAAAACGCGGCATTTGGCAACAAACTCAGTATGCAGTCATTCCCGCCAGTCAAATTACGCCAGACGGCGAGTATGCAGGTTGGATGCGCATAACAGGTAAAGTGCAGAACGTTTATAAAGCTAAAAAATACACTTATCTCAATTTCACCGACAACTTCGCGGCGCGTATTGATAGTGATACCAACAGCCTATTTCCGCCATTGGACAGTTACTTAGGCAAAACCTTAGAAGTGCGCGGCTTTTTCAATAAAAGCAAGCGCGGTTATGCCATGCTGATTCGTCATCCTAGCGCGATAAAATTACACTAACCATAAAAGTGCGTGGCAAAAACCGCGACTACTTATAAAATAGCCCGTTTTAAATTCCTATCTTAAAATCACTATGAGCCAAGAAAATAGCATCGTCCTCGTACAAAACTACTATGCCGCCTTTAACGGTGGTGATATGGAAACCTTTTTAAATTTATTAACCGATGATGTGATTCACGACATTAATCAAGGCAAACGCGAAGTCGGCAAAGCGGCATTTGAAACATTCATGGGCGGCATGAATACGAATTATCAAGAACAATTAGTCGATATGGTCATTATGGCAAGTGCAGACGGTAGCCGAGCATCTGCTGAATTTGTGGTCTTAGGCGAATACTTGCAAACTGATGAAGGTTTGCCAGAGGCTAAAGGACAAAAATACCGTTTGCCAGCAGGTGCGTTTTTTGAAATTCGTGATAATAAAGTGGCAAGAATTACTAATTATTACAATCTACAAGATTGGATTGCACAAGTGAGTGCTTAATTTAAAAAGCTTTAATATCAGCTGGAGTTCAAACCTAGGTTTGAACCCCTAATTAAGAGCCTTGATTGTTTTAAAACAATCAAGGCTCTTTTGCTAATACGCTATTATTCATCGAATAAGAAAAATAAATAATTAAGCCAATTACTAGCCATACCACAAAACGTAACCACGTTATCATTGGTAAAAACGCCATTAAAGCAGTGCAAGACAGCATTCCTAATACGGGCAAAGTAAAACCAAAGGGTGCTTTAAAAGGACGTATCATATTCGGTTGTTTAATGCGTAATACAATAACACCTAAACACACTAAAACAAATGCGGCTAATGTGCCAATATTAACTAATTCTGCTAACGTTCCTAAAGGAATTAAGCCCGCCATTAATGCCATTAAAATACCAGAACCTACAATAATGCGTACGGGTGTATGCGTATTAGAATTAATATGACTAAAAAAGGTTGATAATAAACCGTCTCTTGCCATTGCTAATATAATGCGCGTTAAACCATAATATAAAACCAGCATAACCGTAGTCAGTCCTGCAATAACCCCTGTGGAAATTAATGCCGAAGCCCAATTAATCCCTAATAATTGCAAAGCATGTGCGACAGGTGAGGCAACTCTTAAATCGGTATAAGGCACAACGCCTGTTAATAATCCCGCGACAATAATATAAATAACTGTGCAGAAAGCTAAAGAAGACACAATCCCAAAAGGTAAATCTTTTTGTGGATTTTTCGCTTCTTCGGCGGCAGTCGATACCGCATCAAAACCCACATAAGCAAAAAATACTAAAGATGCACCTGCTAAAACCCCTGTGGTTTTACCGTCAGGCAGGGTTTGAAACCAACCAAAAGGCATAAAAGGATGCCAGTTTTCTGGATGAATATTAAATAAAGCCACGGCAATAAATACAGTAATAGTAATTAATTTAACCACGACCATCGCGTTATTAGCTTTAGCACTGTGTTTAACGCCTATTATTAATAAACTCATTAATAATAAAATAATGCTAAAAGCGGGTAGATTAATAATACCACCATCGATTGGGGCTTTGGTTAATGCCTCAGGTAAAGGAATACCAATAGCCGTTAGGGCATTATTAAAATAACCCGCCCAGCCAACTGATACTGTTGCCACCGAAACGCTATATTCTAATAATAAATCCCAACCAATAATAAATGCCCATAATTCACCAAAAGCCACATAACTATAACCATAAGCACTACCACAGCCGCCAATGGCCGCTGATAATTCGGCATAAGATAATGCCGCAAAAGCACAGGCAAAACCTGCAATAATAAAAGAGAGTATCACCGCAGGGCCTGCTTGAGTTGCCGCCGCCACCCCTGTTAATACAAATATCCCCGTGCCAATAATCGCTCCTACGCCTAAAAAAGCTAAATCCCACGCGGATAAACAGCGTTTTAGCCCGTAATCATTATCCTCGTGTATTAAAACTGCTTTAGTCCTGAAAATTGAATTTGACATGAATAATTCCTTATTGGATTAATTGATTTGAAGCAGTAGCTAATCAGCAAGTGCCACCTGATGTTAAAACAATATTGTGTTAATAACAAATATCAACAGACATAAAACAATATTGCGTACCTTTATTATGAATAACGTGCATATTAGAAATATGACTATATAGTTATTTTGTTTTTCTACAGTTTTTATAAAAAATAAGGTAGTGCTTCAAAAGAGTAGGTTTTAACAAAACGCCATTTTAGCTGGAGTTCAAACCTAGGTTTGAACTCCGAAAGATTTAATATTAACTAGCCTACTTTTTTGATGCACTACCAAAAATAATATATGACTATGTGTCCTAGTGTACATAATTCTCAGCAATAATATGATAAATTAATTTCAATTGTTGAAATTGCGTATTACCTCTTTTTTTAATCGGTGTAATTAAAAAACAAATCTTTTAATGTGTAATTTATACACAAGTGGAACTTTTATAAAAAAGTGGCGATGCCACGTCATTATTCTTTCTTAAAGCCTCAGTTAGTAACGGGCTAAGTCTTAATCTAAGAAGCCACTGAACCATCGTTATATAAAACAATGAAGGTATTTTGGCATGAAAATTTTTATTTTATTAGTCAGTTTATTGTGTAGTGCTTGTGAAGACATACCACTATCACTGGATTTTGCTGAATTCGCTTGTTCAGACAGGCAAAACATTGATTCTGCTTTGTCGGCTTGTGGCGCGGCGTATTCAAGCGCGTTGCCTTTATCGGCAATAGTGCCACAGGTAAAAAAAGGGATGAGTTTAACGCAAGTTAAAACCTTGATGGCAGGACATAAACCCTATTTACGTTATACTTTGTTAAATAATAAGCGTTCGGTTTGGGAGTTTCATGAACGTATTGCGATGGATAACAATGCAATTAATGAAAACCGTTTAGTTATTAGTATTGATAATCAAGGGACGGTACAAAATACTGTTAATTCTTTATGTTTTTTACCTGATTTAGAATCGCCCCATAATTTTTCTTCTATTGGTAATTGTTATGAAAAGCGTTTGTTTTTATTTGAACCACGCATTATTTATGATGCGGTTAAACAATTATTAATTATGTCTAATTATCAAATTCAACATTCCGATGTTGATTCATTAATTATTTCGGCTGCTGGTACACAAAATATGGAAGATGCTAATCAAGTCATGTTTATTAAATTAACAGTTATTTTTAGAATTAAACAAGAAGGTACTGAAGTGATTATTTCAGCTAGTTTTAATGTAGCAGAAAAGCAACCAATATGGGTACAAGCAGGTTTTGCGGGGGTTTCTTTACCTGTACCATTACCTTTTGATAAAAAGGAAGAGTGGGTGCATACAGGTATTGTTACGCCCCGCTTTTATTTGAGTTTTTATGATACTTTATCGGCTTTAATCGCTCGGGATTTTTTAAGTTATAAAGACGTTAATATGATTATTATTGATGCAGAGCAAGCAGTGATTGAACCTAAAATAACCGCGCCGATTACACCAGTAAATAATGTTAGCATAACAGCTGATGACTCAACCGCCCCTCGTTTTATAATCAAAACTACAACACCTATAGATACTGTTATTACGCCTATATTAAATAATGTCTTAATAATGCCTAAATTTGATGGTGCGATGGATAGTAATAGAAATTTACGTCATTGGTATGGCATTGTTGATAAATAAAACTATTTTTCACCATAAACAATTTTTCTGATTTTACACCATAAACGTAACTGACTTGCCGCATTTAAAACATGCGGTGCGCCACCAATGGCAACAGCATCGACTAAGCAATACCACGCCGCCACGCCGCTGGGTGGATTACCTTGTGGCAGATGCAGTACAGGATCAATTTCTGCCCAATGCCACGTTCCCACACCTGTGCCTATTAGCTCTAACCAAGTGGTAATAAAGAATGCCGCTAAATAAACTAAAGGTGAGCGTCCTTTAAATAAAGAAATGACAAAAAAGCAAAATAATATCGCGCCTATCCAATCATCTTGCTGGGCAAAACCACTAATCCCCCACAATGACCACAAACCACATAGCGCGATGACTAAAATAGCAATGCGCCGCGCATGGTTTAAAAACAAACCTGAACGCGCCAAAGCTACGGCTGTTAAATAGACCATGCCATGACCGGGTGGCACATAAGCGGGAACATTTTCAAAGCGGTAGGTATAACCGCCCATATAGGGTGAAGCAAAATGTTCACCAAGCGTAGCAAATAGGATGGCAATAGCGACTTGGACGCGCACTTCTTTGTTTTCACCTAGCAATAAACCACACAAAATTATCCAACCATAAATCCCTAAAGTATGTTGCTCTGCTAAAGTAGCAGTGGCATCACCTAGCAAACACACTGCTACGCCCATAAAGGTAATGAAAGCAATATAATAATCACGCTTGTGATGCGCATAAATAACATTGCTACGCGGAAAATGATTAAGCATTAAAAAAATCTCTTTGTAATTGATAAATAAATTAAAAGTAAATTTGATTTAGGCAAATAAGCCAATAACTACGGCATAACGACTTAGTTTACCTAATAAAATAATTAAGGTGGCTAAGAAAAAGGGTAGTTTTAACCAACCCCCTGCAAAACAAAAGGCATCACCGATAATAGGTAGCCATGAAAAAAACAATAGCCACACGCCGTGTTTTTTAACCAGTTCAAGTGCTTGTTGTTTTTTTTGGGGTAATAAATTTGCAACGGGAAATTTCTTTGCTGCAACTAGTCCTAAGCTCCATGTGGTCAACGCACCTAAGGTATTGCCTAAAGTGGCAACCAGTAGTAATTGCATAGCTGAATAACTGGCTTGCGTTGCCATATAAGCCAGTACCACCTCTGAACCACCCGGCGCAATCGTTGAGGACACAAACGCGCTAACAAACAATCCCCATAAACCCAAAGCGGCATCTTGCATACTCTTTTTCCGAAAAAAAACCCTACGCTTAAACAAAGCGCAGGGTTTTGAATAAAGTTGAAACTGCAAAAATGATTATTTTTCAGGCAGTATTTTATTTTTAGAACCAAACACGCGTGCTAATAAACCCACAATACTATCAATGCCTATGCGTAGCCATTTGAATACCGTGGTAATCACTTCAACTGTGGTCATACCTTGGAATTTTGTTGCCAAGAATGGTGCGAGTAATAGGCCTATCGCCAAACCGATAATCGTGACCCCTGACATAAAAGGTTCTTCATTAGCAGGTGTTGGTGCTGTTGCACTGACCGCAGGATCAACCGCTGTTGTTGCCATTGCTGGCGCGATAACAGGTTCTTCTACGGCATTTTTAGCTTTTTCTTCCAAATCCGCCAAAGTTGCATTGTAATCATCAGCCACGATATAAGCGGTCAGCCCTGGAATACTGGGCAAATCACCATCGCCTTTACCTACTTTCAATTGCGCTTTCATGCCTTTTTCCATGTGTTGCGCAATATCACAATGAACTAAATAGGTTTTATCCCCAGGTGGTAAAATCAATGTACCTGAGATTTTACCGGGGCCTGAAATTTCTAAGTGGAACATGCCTTTAGGATACAAATACTTAGGCAAACCGTGCATCATCCATTGATGACGAATATGGTCATCATTGACAAAATGCACGGTGAGTTTGGTACAGGGTTTGAAATTAAATTCCTGCGTATCAAAAGCATACATACGCCCAGGAAATTTCTCTGCATATTTGTGACCTGCGTGAACGGTAATTTCACGATTTTCGGCAATTTTATCGCAACCACCAGGCAAGGTTTCGCTATTTTGTCCCATCACCATACCACCTGCCATGTCCATTAAATGACCATCGCCGTGATTCATGAGCATCCCATCATGTTCTTGATACTCCTCAGCTACCACTGAGGCAGAAAAAATACTCAACGATAAGATAGCAACTGATAATAATTTCATCGTTATTAGGTCTCGCGTGTGGTTAATGCTTATTTTAGCTTAAGGTATGGTGATGTGTTTAATGCGATTAGGCTTTGATTTTATTGATAATATCATCAACTTTATTTTTAAAGCCCGCATTAGACAAATAAACGACATATAAACCCGCCGCCGCAAAGAAGGCATATAACAACATGCTACTTCTCTTCATGGCTTCGCCGCCACCTGCTGTAAAGCTCATGTGGGCATCTAAACGCTCACCTTGGTCGGGGACTAAAGTGATGTGAATTAAATATTTACCAGGTAATGGCACACCATTGGGTAATTCTAAATTTACTGTACCTGATTTGTGTTTTGCCGCAGGTTGGAAAAATACGCGAGTCCCTTCGGGTTCTTTGGTGACTTCAAATTCAACGGTCATATTTCTATAACGCATATCTTGATAGTCAAACACTAATTGTGTTGAGGTATCAGAACCGGGCAGTTTTCCGCAGAATTCTTCAGCAGGATACGATTTAGGTTGATAGGCGGTGTAATGAATCCAATGCGTGGGTTCTAATTCAAATTTACATTGATCAGTATCCGTACCAGCCGCGCCACCATGCGCCCATAGCGCGGTAGAGAAAAATAATGCCGCAAACCCTAGTGTTGCTTTTTTTAATAATTTTATTTTGTTCATAACACCTTCCCGTTTTCTATGGATAATTATTAACAACGAGTTATTAAAAGATTTTTTCTAAAATTAAATCCTTTAATTTTCGCTTTTTATGTTTTTATAGCTTGAGCCATAGCATAGATAACTTTTATGCGCAACCAACCTACAGCAGTTCTTTAATAGCTAATACTGGTAAATTCAAGCGGTTAGCATTTAATTTTAATAACTAAGATATTAAGCTAGAATTCACTATCAAGAACAGTAGTACAACTCATAGTCGGTGTGCTATTTTAGCTTTAAATGCTCGAATGGCAAGGGTTTTACAAGCAAATGCTTATTTTACTGAAATTGAGTTGTTAGCTTGGATAAACTTAAATTAAGACAAGAAACAAACCATTGTAGTAAATACCACCTTAGCAAGTGTGCTATTGCTATCTTATCGCCCTTTTCGTAGACTTAAGTCAATTTTATTTAAATGGAGTCGTAAAACATGTCATCTTTGACTACTTCAAACGCGTGGCTTGCTTTGCAAGCACACTATCAGCAAACTAAAGACAACGTCTTGCGCGAAGCGTTCGAGGCTGATGGTAAACGCTTTGACAAATTTTCCATCACTTTTGACGACATTTTGTTTGATTACTCCAAAAACAGAATAAACGATGAAACTGTACCCTTGTTAATCGATTTAGCAAATCATGCCAATTTAAGTGCGAAAATTGAAGCCATGTTTTCGGGTGAAAAAATTAACACCACCGAACATCGCGCTGTACTGCATACTGCATTACGCAATCGTAGTAATGCCCCTATCTATGTTGATGGACATGATGTTATGCCCGACATTAATCGCGTCTTGGCAAAAATGCGCGTTTTTTGTGACAAAGTACGTTCAGGTGAGTGGTTGGGTTATACAGGTAAAACCATTACCGATGTGGTCAATATCGGCATTGGTGGCTCAGGATTAGGCCCTAAAATGGTATCAATGACGCTAACGCCTTATGCCAGCAAACTTAAAGTGCATTATATTTCTAATGTCGATGCGACTAATTTAGTGGAAGTATTAAAACCACTGTCAGCTGAAACGACCCTTTTTATCGTGGCATCAAAAGTATTTTCTACCCAAGAAACTATGATTAATGCTGAGTCGGCAAAACGTTGGTTTTTAGAACGTGCTATAGACCCCAGTGCGGTTGCCAAACATTTTGTGGCCATTTCAACCCATGCTGAAAACGTGGCTAAATTCGGTATTGATACTGAGAACATGTTTGAGTTTTGGGATTGGGTCGGTGGACGTTACTCGCTTTGGTCGGCGGTGGGTTTATCTATTGCTTTATATGTGGGCATGGATAATTTTGAAGAATTGTTAGAAGGCGCGTTTTTAGCCGATGAGCATTTCCGTCATACCCCATTTGAACAAAACATCCCTGTGATTATGGCATTGCTAGGCATTTGGTATAACAATTTTTTCAATGCCCAGTCACATGCCTTATTACCTTATGACCAATCCATGCGTTATTTTGCGGATTATTTTCAACAAGGCGATATGGAAAGCAACGGCAAAAGTGTCGATATGAATGGTGTGCGTGTTGATTACAACACAGGGCCTATCATTTGGGGACAACCCGGTACTAACGGACAACATGCTTTTTTCCAGTTAATCCACCAAGGTACTAAATTAATCCCTTGTGATTTTCTAGTTGCCGCTAACAGTCATTACGACTTGCCTGAACATCACGATGTATTAGTTTCCAATTTTCTAGGACAAACCAGAGCCTTAATGGAAGGTAAAACTGAAGCTGAAGTGCTGCAAGAACTTAGCCCTGAACAGCAAAAAGACACTGTATTGGTCAAATCTAAGATATTTGAAGGCAATAAACCTTCAAACTCATTTTTATTCAAAAAAATGACACCCAAAACCTTAGGCTCATTACTTGCCTTTTATGAACATAAGATTTTTGTCCAAGGTGTTGTTTGGAATATCAATTCCTTTGATCAAATGGGTGTAGAGCTGGGCAAAATTTTAGCAAAAGTCATTTTGCCAGAATTAAAAAATGATGAGGTCATTAGTAGCCACGATTGTTCAACTAACGCGCTAATTAATGCGTATAAACGTTTAAAACAAGGTTGAGTATTGTCGCAATAGTCTTCAAATTGACTCTAATTATTAAAATTAGCAAGCAGGCGCGTAACGACATAGCTCTTTGATTTAAAATTAAGAAATACCTCCGAGTGGTGTAGAGGTTGCTGAGAAAAAAAGTTTCAGGCTTTATTTATTCAAAAAAGCTGTTATCATACGCCGCCTAGCTTGCTTGAAGACTGTTTTGATGACAGTAGTGTTTTTAACGTGTAATTAGGGAAGGGAAAAACCATGCTTATATTGACTCGTCGAGTAGGAGAGACTTTAATGATAGGTGATGAGGTAACAGTCACTGTTCTTGGAGTAAAAGGCAATCAAGTTCGTATAGGCGTTAATGCACCAAAAGACGTATCAGTTCATAGAGAAGAAATCTACGAGCGCATCAAAAAAGAACAAACCGATTTAGCATTAGCAAGTACAGAGAAGTAAAGAATATAGGAGGGATGGCCGAGAGGCTGAAGGCGCTCCCCTGCTAAGGGAGTATGGGCTTTATCTCCCATCGAGGGTTCGAACCCCTCTCTCTCCGCCACTATTAAAATGTTGTTAATTAATTTTGACTTGACATTAGTAAAAAAAAAAAAGATAATAAGCGGCTCAATTGACTAGCGCCCGTAGCTCAGCTGGATAGAGTAATCGGCTACGAACCGATCGGTCGGGAGTTCGAATCTCTCCGGGCGCGCCAATTTGAACAAATACCGAAAAAAGTTTAATCCCCTGTAGCTCAGTCGGTAGAGCGGGTGACTGTTAATCACTAGGTCGGCGGTTCGAGCCCGTCCGGGGGAGCCAATAAAATAAAGGCTCAAGTCATAATGACTTGAGCCTTTTTTTATGCTCAAAAGAAAAGTTTCAAGAATTTTCGTAACTACCTAGCTAGGAAAAAGAAATATTATTTACTGAAGTTACACAGAAGTAAAAGAATGCAACTTAAGCATAGAACTTTTAATAGCTTCTAAATGGTGTTCTATTTGACTGAAAAATGATTTAACTGATTAAGTTTAAAAGTAGAATAAATCGAAACGAAAATATGATTACTTTGAGTATGTACAGTATGGGTAAGCTAACTCTCAATATGAGTATTGGATTTAAGTGTTTTATGTAAGACTTCGACGTACCACCTCTTTTGATTCATAGAACTACAAGCAAAATATAATAAATTTGCTGAATGAGGGGGGAGAGGATTAATTTAGGACAGACTATTAAAGATAGTGATACTAGATAAGTAGTTTTGGTAGTGGGAAAGTGTGAGTGATAGCTTTAATTATAAAGCTAATCGTATTTGATAATTACAAGGGTGAATGAAATAATAAATAGAACCGATAAGATTTTCTTGTTTTTTAGAAAAGGAAAATGTTTTTCTAACTAAACGAGAAAGACATTGTCGCAAGCGTATTATTGAATTGTTCAATATGATTAGTTTGACCGCTTTCTTTACCTACGGCATGATGTTGTTTGTTAGGAATAACACTGTTATAAGCAGCCCAATAATCCATATAGACAGTCGCATAACGATAAATACTGAGGCACTTCTGTCGCAAATATAAACGCCAATAATATCGTGATTTTTTCTATGTACAGCTAACCAAAACCATTATTTACAGAAATGTACACAGTTTCATTAAATCAAAATCTGTTTTGGCAGATACTTTAACTGATTGTTCTACATTTTTTGTTATTATTCACATAGTTTATATATTTATACACTTGCTAACGATAGTTTTTCAAGTAATAGTTTATCTATGCCGTCTTTTTCATACGCTATTATTATTTTATTCTTAGGATTTGAGGGCGAACTGTCTTAAATATTCTTTGCATTTATATTTTGGTATGTCAACACGGTTTGTTCCATTCTTCACTATATCTTTTAATTCACAATAGATACATTCCGTTATTTTTTACCTAATATAAGTTTTAATATATTATTCAATCACACTTTCCCAACTTTAAATTGACATCTTGAATTGTGCTATTTATTAATTCAAGTAATATTTTATCTTCAAGGCATTTTTCTTTTTAGTTCATACCAATCTAATACTTATGTTATCGTTATTTTATCATGACAGTTTTCTGATTGGTATTTTTTAGTTTTTAATATGATAGGTTTTATCGTTTAAAATGGGAAAATGGCGCAATGCTATCTTTTGTTCTCTACCATAATAATAATATTACATTAGTTTGCCATATTGATAACCTTCTTTTGTAGAGTTCACTTAAATATAAAGTGTATTTTTAATAGTGAGTGTTTCTATATCTGTTAATCCTAAGATAGTTGTTAGTAATTCTTTGCTTATCATATTAATGTAATACTCCTCTTTTAAGCGTATGCTTTTAGATGAATTTTTTGTAACGCTATATTTCTATTGTAAATCCTGAAGAGCCATAAAAGTTACTAAAGGAATGATAAATAATACTGTAAATCAACTGAATCTAACGCGTAAAAAAACAGTAATTAATTAGAGAAAATAAAATAATTACTATTTGAAAAATATTTCTAAAAAGCACCCTTAAATAAGCGATTATTTCTTGATGAAATAGGAAGCTATCTCAATATGAGCTTGGCTTATATGGTCAAAAAAAAGTAGTCTTGTTTATCACACGAATCAATCAAAAACTGAATACGGTAGCAGTAATTTTTCATAAAAATGCTAGGAACTCAAAAAAACAGGGTAAATAATAGACCTTGTTGCAACAACTTTAATACACGAGGATGCTGGAATTCAGTTACAGAGATATGTTTTTTGGATTTCGGCTTTCATGCTCTTGGACGTTGTGAAGTATTACCAAAATTTTTATGCTATTAATTAGTCGGCGTTGTAAATAACACTAAATAATCTGAATTTTGGATAAGAGTGGCTTCGCAAAGACTTTTAAAAACTTATAAAAATAAATATCTTATAAAGATAAGATGGCGATAATTTATTATCTTTTTATTCTAGCTTATCTATTTATTAGGTTAATTAAATTTAGTTTAATCTTATTGCTGTAATTGCTTAATTTTTGAATTATTATTAGTATTTTATAATATATAAATCAATCTTATTTTGTTAGTTATCTCATACTAAAATCATGTTAGTATCTGTCACCTTTTAATCAATGGGTTATTAAAAGGCGTTATTTTTTACTAATCACAATGAGATGACATCATGAGTATAGATAGCTTAACAATCGCCGACATCAGTTTAATTGGTATTGGCATGGATAATCAGTTATGGACACGCAAAACCCTCACCAGTAATTGGGAACATATTGTTAATAGTGGTGCTGTTATCGGCATCACGGTATTAGCCGATGGCACGATTGTCGGTATTGGTATGGATCACCAATTATGGACAAGAAAAACCTTAACCAGCAATTGGGAACTCATTCCTAACAGCGGCGCGGTTATCGGTATCACTGTCTTGGCCGATGGTACGATTGTCGGTATTGGTATGGATCATCAATTATGGACACGCAAAACACTGACCAGCAATTGGGAACTCATTCCTAACAGCGGCGCGGTTATCGGCATTACTGTCTTAGCTGACGGTACGATTGTCGGTATTGGTATGGACAACCAATTATGGACACGCAAAACTTTAACCAGCCCTTGGCAACTCATCCCCAACAGCGGCGCGGTTATCGGCATTACTGTGACAGGTGACGGTACGCTGGTAGGTATTGGCATGGATCATCAATTATGGACACGCAAAACCTTAACCAGTACTTGGGAGTTAATTCCTAATAGTGCCGCCGTTTTGGGTCTGACCGCTTATGCAAAAGTGAATGCTTTACAATCGGGTAGCGTGATTAAATTCCGCTCATGGAAAGGCGATTATTTGCACCGTCCTGACACCGCGCAAGGCGTGACGACTTGGAATACAGGCATCGGTAACGAATGGAACTTAGAAGTTATCGGTGACAACAAAATCAAATTACGCTCATGGAAAGGCGATTATCTACACCGTCCCGACAGCGCGCAAGACGTGACCACTTGGAATACGGGTGTTGGTAACGAATGGAATGTTGAATTGATTGGTTACAACAAACTCAAGCTCAAGTCGTGGAAGGGGGACTATTTACACCGTCCCGACACCGCGCAAGGTGTAACCACTTGGAATACTGGCATTGGTAACGAATGGAATTTAGAAATCGTCTCTGCCGTGCAACCTGTACCACGTCCTTTGCAATTCCCCATTGTCGGCGGCAATAACGTAATTGAACGCGAAGCCGTCGATAAACGCACTAACTTCTATTTTGCCGACACCAATTATCCAATTAACGCAGGTGGCGTACTCAATTCATGGGAAATTTGGGCAAAAAATACCACGCCTGTGCAGTTAGTGATTTATCGCCGCAGTGCTGGCGTGTGGTCAGTGGTGGGCAAAAGCGAACTGCAAACGCCCGCTTTAGGTCTGAATCACTTTAGTTTAAGCACGCCTTTGAGCGTTGCTGTAGGTGATTATGTGGGCGCGTATTTCCCCGAAGCAGGTTGTATTGCTTACCACGATTATGACCAAGAACAGTGGGATGTGTATCAACAAATCAATTGCGTTGCCTTAACGACAACAGGCGCGGAAGCGACTGCCTTTGGCGGCTTAGCCAATCGTATTTATTCAATTAAAGTCAATGGTGTTGCAGATGTTGCCAGTCATTTAAGCAACGGACAAATTATCCTCAATGCCGATGAATGGACTTTTAGTGACCAAGGTTTCCAAGCCGCGCCAGATACCGTTGCTTTTGCACAAAATGTGGCGAAATATTTTGTCGGCGAGAAAAAAGCTAAATTCCACGCTTTGTCTAATAACTTTGGTTTAACAGGCGGCATGTTAGAACGCGTGATGAAAGACGCGGGACATACATGGACAAAAGGCTTTAACATTCCTGTTACCTTAGATAGTTTCAAACAATACGATGCTCTGTTTGTCGGCGGCGATTATGTTGATAACCGCGTGTTAATCGATTATGTCCAAGCTGGCGGTAAAGTGTATTTATGCGGCGGTACAGGTCAAGGTGGAAGCCAAACTGAAGCTAATAACTGGAATACCTTTTTATACACTTTCGGCTTAAAGTTAGACGGCGTATATAACAACATCGGTGGCACATTGCCTGTTAATAATGACATTAATCCTTTGTTTGCGGGTGTGCGTTCCTTGTATCAAAACAACGGCAATTCCATTATTGATTTGCAACCCAATTCACCTGTGAATCATGTCATTGTAAAACACACCGATGGGCAAGGCTTAATTGCGACTGCTGAGTATGTCGCGCATTTAGTTGTACCTGTGAGCAAACCTGCTTATGGTCAAGTGGTGGTCAATGCCGATGAATGGACATTAAGCGATGCGGGTTTCCAATCCAGCATTGATACCACCGTGTTTGTGTTAAATCTGGCTAAATACTTTGTTGGTACAAACAAAGGTAAATTCCACGTCTTATCTAACAACTTTGGTTTAAACAATGGTTTGTTAGAACGCACTATGAAAAACGCAGGTCACACTTGGACACGCGGTTTAAATATCACCATTACTGCTGAAAACCTAGCCCAATACGATGCTGTGTTTGTTGGTGGCGATTATATCGACAACCAAGTGTTGATTGAGTACGTTAAAGGCGGCGGCAAAGTCTATTTATGCTGTGGCACAGGTCAAGGTGGTAGCCAAACTGAAGCTAATAACTGGAATGCGTTTTTGTGGGCGTTTGGTTTAAAAGTGGCTAATGTTTATAACGGCATCAGCGGTAACATTCCAACTAATAGCATTCATCGTTTATTTGATGGCGTGAGAACCTTATTCCAAAACGATGGCAACACCGTAACTGAATTAGCACCTAGCGCGACTCTGCATAAAATTGTGATGACTCACAGCGATGGACAAGGTTTAATTGCTACCGCGAAATACTTAGCCGATGAAATTCCAGTTATCAGCAAACCAGCTTATGGTCAATTAGTGGTGAATGCTGACGAATGGACTTTCTCTGATAAAGGTTTCCAAGCCACGCCTGACACCACTGTTTTTGCTTTGAACTTAGCGCAATACTTTGTCGGTTCAAACAAAGGTAAATTCCACGCCTTATCCAACAATTTTGGTTTAACCAATGGTTTATTAGAACGCGCTATAAAAAGTGCAGGTCATACTTGGACTAAAGGATTAAACATTCCCGTCACCCTTGATAGTTTCAAACAATATGACGCGCTGTTTATTGGTGGTGATTACATCGACAACCAAGTATTGATTAGCTATATCAAACAAGGCGGTAAAGTCTATTTGTGTGGCGGTACAGGTCAAGGCGGTAGCCAAGTTGAAGCCAATAACTGGAATGCTTTATTGATTGAATTTGGTTTGAAATTGGAAAGCGTCTACAACGGCATTGAAGGCACCTTGCCTGTTGATAGTTCAACGCACGTTTTATTCACAGGTGTAAAAAGCTTGTATCAAAACGATGGCAATTCCATTGCAGACCTGCAACCTGACAACGCCGCTAATAGCATTATCTTAAGCTCAGCTAGCAAACAAGGTTTAATTGCCGTTGCTGATTACGATAACGCTTTAGCACCCGCGCCTGTTGCAAAACCTGCTCAAGGTCGTTTGGTGGTCAATAATGATGAATGGACTTTGACTAATCAAGGTTTCCAATCAACCTCGGATGCCGCTGTATTTGCCTTGAACTTAGCAAAATACTTTGTCGGTTCAAACAAAGGTAAATTCCACGTTTTATCAAACAACTTTGGTTTGACCAGTTCATCTTTAGCGCAAATCATGAAAAACGCGGGGCATACTTGGACACAAGGTTTGAATATCACGGTTGATGTACCTACCTTGGCACAATATGACGCGATATTTATCGGTGAAGATTATCTCGACAATAAAGTCTTGATTGAGTACATCAAACAAGGCGGTAAAGTGTATTTGTGTGGCGGTACAGGTCGTGGTGGTAGTCAAACTGAAGCTAACGCGTGGAATGCCTTGTTATGGACGTTTGGCTTGAAGTTTGAAGGCGCGTCTTATAACGGTATTGCAGGTAACTTGCCTGTGACTCAAACCGAGCATCCGTTATTCACAGGCGTGAAAGTCTTGTATCAAAACGATGGTAATACCCTCGTCGACCTGCAACCCGACAACGCCGCTAACAGTATCATCATGACGCATACCAAAGGGCAAGGTTTATTAGCCACAGCTGATTATGTGCCAAGCGTGCCTGTTGAAAAAGCTTATAACGGTCAAGTGGTAGTCAATGCCGATGAATGGACGTTATCAAATGAAGGTTTCCAATCTGCACCTGACACTACTTTGTTTGTTTTGAATTTAGCCAAATACTTTGTCGGTGATAACGCTAGCAAATTCCACATTGCTTCAAACAACTTTGGTTTGACGGGTTCTACTTTAGAAAGACTGTTGAAGTACGCAGGTCATAGCGTTACTAAGGGTTTGAATATCGACATTACACTGGATAATTTCTTACAGTACGATGCAGTATTTGTCGGCGGCGATTATATTGATAACCGTGTGTTAATCGACTATGTGCAAGCAGGTGGTAAGGTCTATTTGTGTGGTGGTACAGGTCAAGGCGGTAGCCAAGAAGAAGCCAATCACTGGAATACTTTCTTAAGCACCTTTGGTTTGAAAATAGACGGTGTTTATAACGGTATTGGCGGCAATTTACCTGTTGATAGCGCGGCACATGCTTTATTAGCAGGGGTGGGCGTGTTGTATCAAAACAATGGTAATTCCATTGTTGATTTGCAACCTGAGTCTGACTTAAACCAACTCATTATGAAACACACCAATGGTCAAGGTTTATTGGCGGTGGCTGAATTTGTCAGAAAACCTTTTGTCGCGCCTTTACCACCTTTAGTGATTGAATCAGAAGAATTCACTATTACCGCCCAAGCTGACGTTTATATTTCTAACTTGGTGTATAAAGGTCAAGTGAAACAAAGCCAAGCCGATGAATATGTTGAAATTAGCAATCGTGGTAATGCAGATGCTGACATTTCAGGTTGGAAAGTGACTTCTGTGGGCAGTCCAAAGCAGTTTATGACCTTCCCTGCTGGTATTAGCTTGCGTGCGGGGCAAAGTATTCGCATTTATACCAATGAAGTGCATCCTGAAACAGGTGGTTTTTCTTTCCACAGCAAAACCGCTATTTGGAATGATAATGGTGACGAGTTGAATTTGTTTGATGCAACCGCTCAGTGTTTGGCAACTTTAGCTTACGGGGTGGCGAGAAAAAAATAATCGCTTAATTTATGACTGATTAACTTTTATTTAATCAGTCATAATAAACCAAAAGCTTTAAAACAAAAAAGGGGTGACACACTTGTCACCCCTTTTTTTTTGAGTTGTTTAATTTAAATTATGCAAGTATTAAAAACAAGCTGGCATCAAATAACTATTACGGGTAGTGCCTCAAAAGAGTAGGATAAATACTACGATGTCATTCCAGCAGGGATGCTGGAATCCAGTTACAAGGATGTATTTATAACAATTACCATCCGTGGTTTCTGGATTTCGGCATCCATGCCGTTGGACGTTCCTACTCTTTTGAAACACTACCCTATTACGTTTTCCGCTTAGATGACTTTATATAGGACAAATGATTATTTATTTGCCCCTACGATATTTAGATTTACTATTTAGTTAGGAAGTGTAATAAAACTAAAATTTTCTAAAGCTTATCTAATCTAGGTGGTGCATCAAAAAAGTAGGCTAGTAAATATCAAACTATCGGAGTTCAAACCTAGGTTTGAACTCCAACTAAAAAGGCGTTTTATTAAATCCACCCTAATCTATAGTAATTTAAATATTAAATTTACGAATTTAACCAATCTAAATATTTACTCACGCCTTCTTTAACACTAGCAAATTCTTTGTCATAACCAATATGTCTTAAATTAGAAATATCAGCTTGAGTATAACTTTGATACGCGCCTTTTAAATGTTCAGGAAAAGGAATATAGTCAATATGACCTTCGTCATGCCATGCAATAACGGCATTAGCGACAGTATTAAAACTCTCAGCTTTACCTGTGCCGACATTATAAATGCCAGCATGAGCGGGATGTTCTAAAAACCATAAATTAACATTAACCACATCATCGACATAAACAAAATCACGTTTTTGTTCACCATTAGCCATGCCATCACAGCCTTCAAATAAACGTACCCGTTTAGTGGCTATTAATTGATTATTAAAATGAAATGCGACACTACTCATTGAGCCTTTATGTTGTTCGCGTTGTCCATAAACATTAAAATAACGCAAACCGACAATAGGCGCGTTTTTATTATCAATTAAACAACGGCGTACATATTGGTCAAATTGAAATTTTGAATAAGCATACATATTAATCGGGCGTTCACATTCTCTATCAACCCGAAAGCCATTAACCCCTGAGCCATAAACTGAAGCCGAACTGGCATAAATAAAAATGGCTTGATTAATTAAACACCAATGCAGTAGTTTTTTAGAATAATCATAGTTATTTGCCATAACATATTGACCATCCCATTCAGTCGTTGCCGAACACGCGCCTTGATGAAAGACCGCTCTGACTTTATTTAAAAAGTTAGGTTTTTCTAATCGCTCAATAAATTCGTTTTTATCAATATAATCAGCAATATTTAAATCAGCGATATTGTGCATTTTCTGCCCATTAAGCAGATTATCCACTAATAAAATATTGGTTTCGCCGCGTTGATTTAAGGCATGAATAATATTACTACCAATAAATCCCGCGCCACCTGTGACAATAATCATAATTAGCCTCTTGCTTTATTAATCATAGCTGTGGTCGATTGCCCTTCGACAAACGATAAAATTTTCACCTCGCCACCTGCTTTAATGACGCAATCGCCGCCTGCCACTTCTTCGGGGCGATAATCACCGCCTTTAACGATAACATCAGGCAGGATTTGGCAATATAACTGCTCTGGGGTTTGTTCTTCAAACGCCACCACCCAATCAACACAAGCTAAGGCTGATAACACGGTCATGCGTTCTTGCAAGCCGTTAATAGGGCGCGAATCGCCTTTGAGTATTTTTACCGAAGCATCGGAATTAACCGCGACTATGAGTCTATCGCCTAAGGTTTTGGCTTGTTGCAAATAGCTGACATGCCCTGCGTGTAACAAATCAAAACAGCCATTAGTCATAATGACTTTTTCACCGTGGGCTTTGGCACGCGCTACAATTACTGCTAATTCGCTTTGCGAAACCACACCATACTGCGAATCACGGTCGCCGTGCATAGCACGCGTCAGTTCTAACATAGACACGGTTGATGTGCCTAGCTTCCCTACAACAATACCACCCGCTAAGTTGGCTAAATACATGGCTTCAGTTAAAGCCATCTTAATAGCCACTGCTAACGCCATCACTGCAATCACGGTATCACCCGCACCTGTGACATCAAAGACATCTTTGGCTTGGGCGGGTAAAGAATGCGTCTCATGGGCTTGAATTAAGGTCATACCCGCTTCGCCGCGTGTGCATAATAGATTTTGAATCGCGCACTGTTGCAATAATAAGCGACCTTTATCAAGTAATGCTTGCTCAGTGTGACACGCACCGACGACGGCTTGCAATTCGTGTTTGTTGGGAGTAATCACATCGGCATGAGCATAACGACTATAGTCTGTGCCTTTAGGGTCAACTAAAACCGTTAAGCCTTGTTGTTTAGCGGTATTAATATAGGTAGAGACATCGGCAAGTGTACCTTTACCGTAATCAGAAAAGACCAACACATCATGACTGACCAGTTGCGCGGTTAATTTATCGGCTAAGCTTTGCTGGTCAAATTGCAAAGGCACTTGCTCAAAATCTACGCGAATTAATTGTTGATGTTGCGCCATAACGCGCAATTTACACAGGCTAGGACTTTTGGGCATTTTGACAAAATCGCATACCACGCCAGCGGCAGTAAGTAACTGCTCAATAGTCTTGCCTTCGTTATCATCACCAATCACACCCAATAAAGTGACTTTGCCACCTAGCTTGGCAATATTTAATGCCACGTTACCCGCGCCGCCAACACGTTCTTCAATGGCTTGCACTTGCACCACTGGGACGGGAGCTTCTGGTGAAATCCGTGAGGCGCAACCCGACCAATAACGGTCAAGCATGACATCGCCTATAACAATAATTCGGGCGTTACTAAAATCAGGGCTTATCGCTAACATCCAAGGGTCTCCTCTACTGCGCCACACCACCAGTGACCAATTAAAATATGTGCTTCTTGAATTCTTGCCGTGACGCTGGAGGCTACAATAATCGATGTGGTCGCATGATTAATTAATTCGCCCCCTGTGCCGCCTGTTAAAGCAATCACCGTTAAACCCTTGGCTTGTGCGGTTTGCGCGGCTTGCACTACATTGGCACTATTACCTGAAGTCGAAATGGCAATTAAACAATCACCCACGTTACCAATGGCCTCCACTTGGCGCGAAAACACCGAGTTAAAGTCAAAATCATTGGCATGAGCGGTTAAAATTGAACTGTCGGTGGTTAAGGCAATTGCCGCCAAAGCGCGGCGTTTTTGCTGATAGCGCACTACAAATTCAGCGGCTAAATGCTGACAATCCGCCGCGCTACCGCCATTGCCACATAATAATAGTTTGCCGCCTTGTTTTAGGGTTTGTACTAACAAATCTGCCGCCGCGTTAATAGTGGGTAAGCAACTTGCTAAACTGGCGATTACTGCTTGATGTTGCTCAAGCTCAGCCATAAATGTTTTCAAAAAAACTCCTTATTATCAATAGCGTTGTTACAATCTATGTGAAGGAAACAGGATAGCATAACTAATTACCAAATAAAGAGGTAAACAAGCTAAAACTTAAGTGTGAAAAAACTAAAGAATAAAAGCCAATAACAATCAAAACTTATAGTGCTTTTATGTTTAATAAAAAAGATTAGTGGTGTTTTGCCATGAGCATGATGGCGATAATATTAAATTATTTTCTAAACTTACAAATTTGTAAGTTAAATCAGAGCTAATAATTGGATATATTAAGAATATATTAGTTGTGATAATCAAATCACATTGGACAGAATATAAAGACTATATTCTTTTTTTGAGAGCAATAGGCTTGATTTAGCTTATTTTAAGGAGAACAGAATTTTTTGGAGGCTGCGGCCGGAGTCGAACCGGCGTAGATGGCTTTGCAGGCCACTGCATAACCGTTTTGCTACGCAGCCTTAAAAGGAAAACAAAAAAGCCGCGTTATTCGCGGCTTTTTTTAAAATTTATTGGAGCGGGAAACGAGATTCGAACTCGCGACCCCAACCTTGGCAAGGTTGTGCTCTACCGCTGAGCTATTCCCGCACTGCAATTTATCTTGTGTATTATAGAGATTTTTTACAGCTTGTCAACAAAATTTTTTATTTTTTTATTGAACATCGATAGATAACGTCCATGCTTCAGTATTTTTACATGAACCATCCTCAACTCTCACTTTAGCATAGGTGTTTTTCTTGCCGTAAGCATCTGATAAATCTAACACTGTGACGGATGTGCCTTGTGGCATGTGTTGACATGCACCGTTTCTATCGGCTTCTTCGGTATCGTCATAAGCGGCTATAGTACCTGGAACAGATACTAAACGAATGGTAGAGTTTGCGTCATAAGCATTCGCGCTTTTAAGGGTGTAATGTTGTCCGACCACTAAATTTTTCATAGTAGGCCCTGATACAGTGTTACCACCACCACTGCTCATTGCAACAATCAATAAAACAACGACCCCGCCCAAACCACCAAAAAATACTTTTGGATTTTTTTCTTTTAAACTCAATAAAGATGCGACTATGCCACCCACTTTATTGGGTGTCGAATCAGCAGTACTGGCTGACGATACCGTTTCTTCGGTGCTTGAATTTACAACCTGTTCAGTGTTTTCTTCGGTACTCATTTTTTATCCTCAGATGTTTTTTACTTATTATAGTTATTGCAATGACCGCCAATTTAGCATCGCCATCACGGTTAGGGGACCAACATTTAGTATTTAACAGCAAGTTAATTACCATAAATCAAGGTGAATTAGTCTATAGTTTCTTGATTTATTTGCAACTACTTCGTGCCATTAAGAAATGGTTCATCACTTTTTTAGTTTGCTTTACTCGTAAAGCAAACTAATTTACCGCTGTAAGAAAATTTTTCAAACAAAATATGACATAAAAG
>JBAQSX010000053.1:0-13972 GCA_049296695.1 Methylococcaceae bacterium
GTTAATGATTGTTGATGCGCCGCTTTCATATTATGCCAATCAAATACCGCTTGTTCCCAAAGATATTCGTTGGGACGGCGCAAGCTAATATGACCTGTCAAACCTCTATGACGGTCAGCTCTTGCTAAAAACCATGCTTCTTCAACGTCATGGTGTTGTTGATAGGCTTTAAAGAGATTATAAGCGGCTAATTCACCTCCTCCTAAACTAAAGTCAGGGTGAGCGTGTGCCATAGTAAGAATACTGTGTTTTGTGGTCATAGCGTTAATTGGGTGATTTAAACAAGTTCAGCGGAAGGGGCGAGCAGTTTTGCCCAACGTGTTTGATGACGCACTGCATTGTACAATACAAGGCGGGTACGGAAGTCATCGCCACCTTGTATTTTGAATGATTGCCGTTCTAAATGCGTTAGTTGCACGCTAGGTAAATACGCTATTTTTAAGCCTATATCTCTCAATTTTAAACAAAGGTCTGAATCTTCAAAATCACCAATCAAATAGCCCGTATCCCAACCCGCAACGCGTTCAAAATCACTGCGGCGCATCACTAAACAAGCCCCTGTAATCGCTGGCATTATGCTAAGTTCTTTGGAAGGGTCTAAACAGGGGTCTAAACCTGAATACGGATGATGATTGACCCATATACCCAATTCTTCATTGTACATAAAGCTCATACCAGCATGTTGTATTGAGTTATCAGCAAAGAGCAAACGCGGTCCTACTGCGCCAATATCTTTGTGTTCTTTTAATACAGAAATAAGTTTTGGCAGCCAGCCCGCTTGTTGCGGGAAAGCATCACTGTTAAGAAAGGTTAGATATTGACCATTCGCATAATCTGCCCCTAAATTATTAGCCCCTGAAAAACCACGATTGCTATTACCCCATATCCAACAAAATGGTACGCGATATAAAGCATGTAAGTTTTGAGCTAACGCGGCAAATTCATCGACTAATTTAGGATCATCTAATACATAAATTAATTGAGCATGTTCTAAAAACCACGGATCATTAGCAAATTCCATTAATTGATGTTCTACAAAATCAGTGCGCCCATAGAGTGGCACAATAACACTGACTATAGGTTTAACTAATGCTGTGCCACATTGCTTTACTTGAACACTGAGTTTTTTTTGTAATTGCTCATAATGCGTTATAAGCGGCTCGATTATTAATCGATCTATTAAAGGCACACGCTGATGAAATTTAGCTATAGGAACGGCGACAGAAAATAACCAACGAGCTGCCGCAATAGGATTAGCTGATAATTCTTGGGTTTCTATTTCGTGAAGTACATGAACCCCCGACGCTGAACAGGTTTTTAATTTAATAACGCTACCTGCTCTTATGTTGTCCAATAAAGTAATGACGCTAGCATTACTGGCGGCGGCACCAAATTCGTAGACAAATAATTCATAAACATCACGGCGAAAACAATGATACGCATTATTGAATGAATGGGTTTTACCTGTTTCATCTTCAAACCAGAGAATAGTATCTTGCGTGGCGACTGTCCAACCAACAACAACTGCTTTTTTAGTCAATTTACAAACCGAAACTGCTTCTAAAAAGCCTTTTGCATTTGAACAAGCGGCAGACGTTATCGGTATTTTAGCAATTAAATTACGCCATTGTTTTGAATGAGGCGGGAATAAAAAATCGCGCAGTTCTACACGCAAATTTAATAAATCATCAAGCGTAGCTGTTTCGGCTAATACTTTAGTTGCATTTACTTGCAGAGTATTTTTTTTAATCGGTATTACTAAATCAAGATAACGATCCCAAGGATTTTCTTGGGCTAGAATAATAGTTTCAAAAATTTTACGCGCTTCTTTTTCTTTATTACTATGCAATAACATGCAAGCAAGATGTTTTTGAACGGTATAATCTTCTTTATTATCATCCCAAAATAAAGGTTCATGTTTGCGTAAACGCTGATAATAAACTAATGCGTCACGCCAATTACCTGACAAATAACAAGCTAAACTCAAATTATGTAATGACCAACAATAATTATAATTAATAGCTAAAGCTTCATTATAATGCAAAATAGTAGCATCATATTTTTTTAAATGCAGATAAATATCGGCTACACGATGATGAATTAACCAATTTAATGGATATTCATTGAGGTATTCTAGGTATAAGGCTAAAGATTTTTTAGTATCGCCTTCATGAAAGGCTTGATTAGCACTGTCCAATTCCTTGGCGGAAGTATCGCTTAATAATAAAGCCAAATTAATTTTATTATTATTCTTAGGAAATCTCAAAAACAAATGCGTTCCAGCAAAACGTACGCCATATTCAACTGCTTTATTATTTTCCAGTGAACTCAGTAAGTCTTTAAAACTATCATTGGGTTTTAATAAATCCAATAATGGAAACATAAAGCCATAGCGCGTACGCGTACCTAAAACGCCAGAAATATCTGTTCTGGGAGTATGCGTAATAAATTTAGCGACTACTTTTCCCTCGATAATTAATTCCATACATTGGCAGGTGGTTAACTCATCTTTATTTAAAGCCCACCCCAATAATATATTGTTATCAATGCCATCAATAAATCCTACATAATTAATACTAGGATTACCTAAATCAAAAGGCACATATTTATTAAGCGTTATATCTTGCTGGTTTGATACAGCTAAAGAAACACTCGTTTTAGCTGATAATGTATTATCAGTATAATTATCTTGTAATTGTTCTAGTCGTGAACGCAGTTCAGTATTATCAGGATCTATTTCTAATGCTTTTTGAAAATACTCAATGGCTTGTTCTATGTAACCTTGTTTTTCCAAGATATTACCTAAGCCTACATACACCCATCCTAAATTAGGGTCTAATTTTAGGACATTTTGATAATACTCACAGGCTGCATCAAACTCGTCCATGAAAAATAATTGCTCTGCTAACCGTCCATGATAACTAATGTTGTTTATATCTAAAGAATTGGCTGTATATAAAAACTCAATTGCTTTTTCGTGCATGCCTTTTTTTAGATAGGCTTCGGCACATAAAAAATAACCTTGCGCTTCTTCAGGAAAGTTTTTTATTATCAAATCAATATATTCCAAGGCATTATCAATATCGCCTGATTGTAATAAATTTTTGCTTAACAATAGCGTTTGTTCTAAGTCTTTAGGGTTTATGGTATCCATTTTTATTCCGTTTTGATTTTGAACAGTAATAAAAATCTTTTAAATAGCGTAATTTTTAAAAGATTGACGGGGTAATTTAAAATATTGGTAACTCTATAGCTTGTTTTTTGAAAACCAATATAAAGATAAATAGCAACAATATGCTGTTTGTGTTGTGGGAGTTACAAATGTTTTTTTATTACATTATTAATAGTAGATAGTTACAAATTTTTCTAAAAAATTTAGTTTTAATTATTGATATAGAAACGCCCCTAAGAGGGGCGTTTCTTTGTACACTATTCTATCACTATATACTAGCTATTATTATAAGCTGTAGTACATATCGTATTCAACAGGATGGGTACTCATACGCAGACGAGTCACTTCTTGCATTTTCAGCGCGATGTAGCCATCGATTACGTCGTCTGTAAATACGCCACCTTTGGTTAAGAATTCACGGTCTTTATCTAAAGCGTCTAAAGCTTGATCGAAAGCGTGACAAACTTGTGGAATTGCTTTTTCTTCTTCTGGAGGCAAGTCATACAGGTCTTTGTCCATCGCTTCACCTGGATGGATTTTGTTTTGAATACCATCTAAGCCAGCCATCAGCATAGCAGCAAAGGCTAAGTAAGGGTTAGCTGTTGAATCGGGGAAACGTACTTCAATACGACGACCTCTTGGGTTATTAACAAAAGGAATACGAATTGACGCAGAACGGTTACGCGCAGAGTAAGCCAACATTACAGGTGCTTCAAAGCCGGGAACTAAACGTTTATAGCTGTTGGTTGACGCGTTGGTGAAAGCGTTTAAGGCTTTAGCGTGTTTGATGATACCGCCGATGTAATACAGAGCAGTTTCTGATAAACCACCGTACAAGTCACCAGTAAATAAATTCACGCCGTCTTTAGCTAATGATTGGTGAACGTGCATACCGCTACCGTTATCGCCCACTAAGGGTTTTGGCATAAAGGTCGCTGTTTTGCCATAAGAATGAGCAATGTTGGCGA
Source organism: Methylococcaceae bacterium (assembly GCA_049296695.1). Lineage (GTDB taxonomy): Bacteria > Pseudomonadota > Gammaproteobacteria > Methylococcales > Methylomonadaceae > UBA10906. The sequence continues at coordinate 4,141 of JBAQSX010000053.1, forward strand.
CAACGTATTTTAAGCCTAACACTTCGTCAGCTTTTTTCACTAAGGTATTGAAACGTACGCCGATTTCGCACTGACCCGCAGTCGCTACTTCGTGGTGATGTACTTCAGTGATTTGTCCCATGTCTTCTAACACTTGGCACATTGCCGAGCGCATATCTTGGAATGAATCGACAGGTGGCACGGGGAAGTAACCGCCTTTTGTACCCGGTCTGTGACCGATGTTGCCATCAGCATAGACTTTTTCTGAGTTCCAGCCCGCTTCTTCAGAGTCAATTTTGTAGAATGAACCACTCATATCCGCGCCCCAACGAACGTCATCGAAGATGAAGAATTCGTTTTCAGGACCGAAGAAGGCAGTATCAGCAATACCTGTTGATTTCAAATAAGCTTCAGCACGTTTTGCCAATGAACGTGGATCACGTTCGTAACCTTGCATGTTTTTAGGTTCGATAATATCGCAACGCAAGATTAAGGTAGCGTCATCAAAGAAAGGATCGATAACCGCAGTAGAAGGGTCTGGCATTAAAATCATGTCAGATTCATTGATGTGTTTCCAGCCTGCAATCGATGAACCATCAAACATATTACCTTCTTCAAAGGTATCTTCATCAATGCTGTGTGCTGGGAAAGTGACATGTTGTTCTTTACCACGAGTATCACAAAAACGGAAATCAACGAATTTGACTTCGTTGTCTTTAATCATTTTTAACACGTCTGCTACGGACATTTAGGGTATCTCCTCAAAAGTTTTATAAGATTTTTATATCAAACGTAACACACTATACCTGCTCTGTTTAGGAAAGTATCAGCGTATTACCAGATGCTTCAACACAGGTTGTCACTTCTGCAAGACAGTGTAAATAAATTTCGATTTAATGCAATAGTTTTGATTTCGACACCTTGCTAATGATTAATCCTGTGTTGATGACTTTAAATTGCTAGGGTTTTTCACGACTTCAGTCGTTTTTGTTAATCATTATGTGCTGAATTTACGCGCTAGGTTTTGTCAAAAACAAAGCAATGCACCATTTTAATACTATCTCGTAATATTTATGCTTATTAATAGTGCATAAATACTGAGAGATTTTCTTAACACTTGCTTAAATAGATGCTTTTTTCGATAAAATCGCGTGGCATAGTATCTGCTTAGTAGCTTAAGAACCATAAAACTGTTGCCTGTAGGCAACAAAGCAATTAATCCAAGCTCTTAGTGTTAAGAGGGGAGTTATCTCAATGAAACGTATACTAAAACATAATAAAACTATACTAGCTGCTTTGGGTAGCTTGTTGTCAGTCGCGTTAAGCCACAATGTGCAAGCGGCGGGTATGATTCAATCACTAAGTAAAGTAGATATTAACGAAGCTTCTTTATTGAAAAATAATGGTTTTGTCGTAGGTGGTTGGGCAAATGCTGGCGTAACTTATAATGCCGAAGACCCTAAAGATAATTTCAACGGCCCTGTCACCTTTAGCGACCGTAACAGCGAATTTCAATTAAACCAATTGAATTTGTATATTCAAAAAGCGGTTGCCACAGAAGGCGATAGCATTGATGTCGGTGGACGTTTTGACATTATGTTTGGTACAGACTCGATTTTCACGCAAGCCTATGGCGTACCTTCGTTTGACGTTAATAACTGGAATACGTTAAAACGAAGCGATTGGGATTTAAATTTCTTAGGTAGTGGCGATAATCGCTTTTACGATTTAGCTTTGCCTCAAGCGTATTTAGAATTTTACTTGCCTTTTGGTAATGGTTTAAATATCAAAGCAGGTCATTTTTATACACCAATTGGTTTTGAAACCGTTCCCGCGCCAGACAATTTCTTCTATTCTCATGCTTATACCATGCAATATGGTGAACCGTTCACCCATACAGGCTTTTTAGGTAACTATGCTGTCAACAGTAATTGGTCATTGATGGCAGGGGCAATTACAGGCAGTGCGACTGGCGGCTGGGATGGCGGTTGGGATAGACAGTTAGGCAACTGGGCGGGGATTAGTGGCGTTACTTGGACAAGTGAGGATAAAGGCTCATCTGCCAATATTTCAGGTACTTTTGGTGATGCTTCAGAAACGAATAGTTCTGCGTGGAATATGTATAGTATTGTCTTAAAACACAATATTACTGATAAATTACACTTGATGGTACAACATGACCACGGTTTTGCTGATAATGTTAAAGTTGCTGTAAATGGCGGCGTACCCGCTGTTAATGCAGAATGGTATGGCGTTAATACCCATCTTTACTATGATGTCAAAGATAATTTAACAGTGGGTATTCGTGGTGAATGGTTTCGTGATCCACAAGGATTCCGCGTTTGTTCACCCGGTCGGGTAGCCGCTGCTACTGATGGCAATAATAACAGCTACGCAGTGGGCGATAAAACAAATAGCAGTAGTTGTTTGCCCGCCGCTTACTACGAAATTACCTTTGGTGTTAATTGGAAACCATTGCCTTGGTTAAATATTCGTCCAAATGTTCGTTATGATTGGGTTAGTGCAAATGGTGCTTACAAGCCTTTCGATGCGGGTAACAAAACTGATCAGTTCATTTTCTCTACCGATATGAATATTAATTTCTAATAGTTACATTTAGTATGCTAAAAAAGAATGCGCCTACGGGCGCATTTTTTTGTCCAGCTTTATTGCCCTATTAATTGAACGGTAATTTATTTAACTGGCTTAAGGTCTTATCTACCTACATCAAAAAAGTTGATGATATTACGCCAGCACACTTTTGTATTTTAATTTCAAACCAAAGGCTTATAAAAAATAATTAATCTCATTCAATTATAGTTTTGACATCGTACCACGTCTCGTGATAAAAAATGCCCGTTGTTTATGAATAACTCGACAACCAACTCATGTTTTAATCTTTGAGTTGTCCTTTGAGGAGAGGAAAAGCTAAAAACTTTCAGTAAAAGGTTTTTAGTTATTGCTGTGAAACTGGTGCATATTCGTATGTACTTTGGAAGACACTTCCTAGCTGTTAGCGAAACTTGCATAAGTTAAAAAACTGTTCAAGTTTAAAATGTGTCAACTATAACTATTAATAACTATTAGAGGATTTTAAAATGGCTGAAGTAGAAGAAAAAGACAACATGTGGGTAATCGTTGGTGTTTGTATCGCTTCGATTGTTCTTTTAGTTGTATTATTGAAAAAAGACGAAACCAAACATTTGGCAAGTGGCGCGGTAGCTCAATTACAACAAGAAACATTTACTAAGATCGAAAAAAGACACACCAGCAACAACAGCACTGCTGAACAAATCTCAGGTAAGTAAAAAATTAAAATACCCCTCGTACCAATATTATTGGCGAGGGGTATTTTTTTGTCTGTTGATTAGCTTAACAACCTGTTAAGTATTATCCCAACCACGATTCACTCACATCGCCATCTTCTTTTGTTTGTTCTTGTGCTTCTAGCATTTTTAGTTTTTCTTCCAAAAGTTTGACTGTTTTTAATAATTCAGGCAATTTACTTAACGCAATTTGTTCTTTATAGGCCACACGTTTATCTTTTGCAGGGCTTCCAAATACTTGCGTTCCTGCGGCAATATCGCCTGCAACACCTGCCCGCGCCATCACAACTGCGCCGCGCCCAATAGTGACATGGTCAGCAATACCCGCGCTACCTGCTAAAATTACATAATCTTCAATATTGCACGAGCCAGACACTGCCGCTTGTCCGCACATAATCACATTTTTACCGACTATGGTGTTATGACCAATCTGTACTAAATTGTCGATTTTACTGCCCGCACCAATCACTGTACTCCCTAATGCACCACGATCTATGCAAGTATTCGCACCGATTTCTACATTATTTTCGATGACCACATTACCCACTTGTGGGACTTTAAGATGAACGCCATTTCTGAATTTATAACCAAAACCGTCCGCACCGATAACGGTATTAGAATGAATAATCACGTTATCACCAATTTCTACGCCATCATAAATCACTGCATAAGGATGTAATTGGCAATTCTTACCGATTTTGACATCATTACCAATATACACACCCGCCAAAATCACGCTGTTATCGCCAATACTGGTGTTTTCACCAATAACGCTATACGCGCCAATATGGACGTGTGCGCCTAAATTCGCCGTATCAGCAAGTACGGCTTGCTCTGCTATTTGCGCGGTGTAATTTCGGGGCGGATGCAATAACTCTAGTGCCTTAATAAAACTGATTTCGGGATCAGTGCAAATCAATAAGCTTAAATTTTCAGGAACATGTTCAACCACAAAATCCTCTGCTATAAAACAAGCAGAAGCTTCTGAATTTTTTAAATAATGACTATAGCGGGTATTAGTTAATTGGGTGACTTGCGCGGGTTGCGCGGATTTAATATCGCTAGCAGAGCTGATAAGGGTATTTTCATCGCCACCTTGGACACGGGCGGCACAAAAATCGGCGAGTTCTTTTACGGTGACGGGCATAGATGTGGTTTCCTATCAGTGAATGAGTGTGGTTAAGATGGCATTAAACAACATTAGCGTTTACACCTTAGCATAAACTTAACGCTTATATAGCCGATAAACAGTGTAACAGTTAAGTTGCTATGATAAAGCACGCTTAGCAATAATCACTTCAACCGTTAAAATAGCCAAGCATTTAATTAGCATTCCAACGAGTCATTATCATGAAACCACAACAACCTGCCGCAAATACCGTTAAATTACCTTATTTCGATTATTTATTATCAATGCTTAGCGCGGGTAATGACACTATAGAAAAAAGCTTTGGGCGACATGTGCATTGGGGTTATTGGCAACACCCCAAAACGGCGACTTTAACAACCGAAGATTTTCAACAAGCGGCTGAAAATTTAACCCGTCAAGTCTGTTTAGCCGCGCAGATAAAAGATGGTCAACAAGTATTAGATGTGGGTTGTGGTTTTGGTGGCACAGTCGCTTTTATTAATGAACAGTATCACGCCATGCAGTTAGTGGGTTTAAATTTAGATGAACGGCAATTAGAAAGGGCGCGGGCTACAGTGTTTCCTTTAGCCGATAACAGCATTGCTTTTCAACACGGCAATGCTTGCGCTCTGCCGTTTGCGGATAATTCATTTGATGTGGTACTCGCTGTTGAATGTATTTTTCATTTTCCTAGTCGGGAACAATTCTTTAAAGAAGCTTATCGGGTACTAAAACCTAATGGTTATTTAGCCTTATCGGATTTTATACCCAGCACGTCTTTATTGCCGTTTACTAAAATGAGTTGGTTTGGACGTTTTTATGGGAATTGTAATTTAGATTACAGTTCCCAACATTATCGTCAACTCGCGCAACAAATTGGTTTTAATACCTTGGTTGAACACGATATTACCGCCAATACCTTGCCTACTTATGATTATCTACAGCAACTCGCCAATCAGCAAGGCATTAAACATAAAACCGCACGATTAGAAACAGCAGTGGTGGCGATTTTAAGTCGCTTAAAACTCTTGCACTATTATATTTATGGCTGGCAAAAATCAGCATGATTGCCATAAAGCCAAATGCTCAGTACGGTTAGGCAAGCCTAAACGCGCCCCCATTTGGGTACAGCACAATGAACCTGCCGCGCTGGCATAACGCAGTATCTCTAACCATGATAATGGTGTCGTCAACGCACCCGCAAACGCACCATGAAAGGCATCACCCGCGCCTGTGGTGTCAAGTGCGTTTACGACAAAAGCCGCTAACGCACCGCGTTCAGTACCGCGTTGCCAAATCACGCCACGTTCACCTAAGGTAATGACCACAGCGGGTGAAAATTCTGCTAATCGTAACAAAGCGGTGTGTTCATCACCTGCATATTGCAAGGCAAATTTTTCTGAACAAACCAAATAATCCACCTCACGCATTAAAGCCAGCGTGCCTTCGTGTACTGAACCTGCATCCAATACACTAATAATGCCTCGCTGGCGCGTTTGTTTTAACAAAGCCGCTGAAATAAGCGGTTCATGCCCGTCAAACAAAACAACCTTAGGTTGTAGCACAGAAAAATCAATACAATCCGCCGCTAAGGCTTGTCCCGCACCTTTATAATTAATTAAAGCTCTATCACCATTGGGTTTGACTAAAACCGCTGATAGTGGCGTAGGCGAAGCATCACGCACAATAAGCTGGGTATTTACCCCATAAGCTAAAAGTTCTTGAAGATGTTGCTCGCCATGACCATCGCGTCCTAAACGACCCGCAAACGCCACGCTAAAACCTAGTTTAGCCACCATCACCGCCGCATTTGCCGCAGGCCCGCCGCCACAACTTAAAACATTATCAGCAAAAATTTTTTCATTTTCGGTTGGATGTGTGGCGACTGAAAAAATTAAATCATAAGTGGCTTGCCCCACACACAGTACATCAATTATTAAAGGCTTCATCATTATCTAAAGTTTTAAAAAGTTTATTCATGAAAAATAGCAAAATATAGTAATTCTGTTTTTAATAGTGATAACGCGGTAGTGACACATAATAATTTAGGTAGTGCTTCAAAAGAGTAGGTTTTAACAAAACATTTTAGCTGGAGTTCAAACCTAGGTTTGAACTCCGAAAGGTTTAATATTAACTAGCCTACTTTTTTGATGCACTACCATAGTTTAAAATAAATTATATTGGGTAGCGCATCAAAAGCATATAACACGCTATTCTAATATAATAGATTTGTTGCGACTTACAATAAGGTGTCTCAGACTAAAAGCTACTCTTTTAACATACCAGCCAATAGCTGTTTTATAAGTTTTTACCTCAATAACACCATAAAAACGGGTTCAAGCTAGGTACTTACAATTTCAGTAATAAACAACTGCTTTAATAGCATTAAATATAATTTGCTATTTCAAGTATTTGCCACACACTTGTCATAGAAAGGTAACTTTAAAATAGGACGTTGTGCTATGAATATAAATCAGCTTTATAATTTTCTGATGGTCATCGCTGGTTTAATTGCGGTTTATTCGATTTTGGTATTTATGCCAATGTTTTTTACTTATCTCTCAGAAGGCGACACTAGAGCACCTTCAGGTGGTACTGCTACAGCAGGGCAATCAGTTTCGCAATTACACGCAAAAAAATATGCCGCACCTTGAATTTTTCTAAGATAAAAAACTAAATACCTCCCCTGTAGAGACGTTGCACTGCAACGTCTTCGCATTGCAATGCCTTTAAAATAGAATCAATTTAAAACTATTACCGCTCTATAAACTTTTTAATAACTGCACCGCAAGTTCGTGGGCAGATAAAATCTGCTCTTGAGAATTAACAGTCGCTGTTTTTTTAGTTTGCCAAATAAAATACTCAGTATCACCATTAGGCTCGCCTAAATCATAATAAACCTGTGGCATGATTGGCACATGATCGCCATACCAACACAATACCCCGTCTCTGTTTTTATTCAGCGCGTCATTTAATAAACTTTGTTGTAATTGCGCAATCATGTTATCGGCATTTTGTAAATGTTTAAGATATACCGTTAAATCTTGCCAATGCGCGGGTGGGGTTTGTTTATAAAAAGCCGCATTATCAGCAACACTGGCAGATTCTAAATGTAACGGCCCGTGATTTTCCATGGTAATTACAAAAATAAATAAGGGCTTATTAGTAGAATGCGCAGTTAATAAATTCTCAATTTTAGCGGCAACATTTAAATCAGCAATAAATTGTCCGTTTTCATTACCTTTATTATAGTCTGCTTGCACGGTAAAGGCTTTTATATCGATAAACTCATCAAAACCCAAACGCGGAAATACTTTATCGCGCTCATAAAAACTAGCAGGATAGGGATGAATACACACCGTATAATAACCACGTTGTTTTAATAAACCGACTATATTATTAACCGCTTGTTTGGCAAATAAACGATAAGGATTAAAACGGTGTATACCTAATTGCTCAGGACTTAATGCCGTTAAAAAAGCCGCTTCAGTGCGTACTGTATTCGCGCCCCATGCAGGTACAATGAATCGCCCATGACTGTGGCTTTGCTGTTTAATATTATCAAAATTGGTTAATACTTCGGTTTTAATAGTGGCGGATAAGGTACGCGCATCAAAAAAAGATTCACTCTGCACGGCAATAATTGAAGGCAGTTTATTTTGATTATTTAAATGTGCGCCTGCTTCATTTAATACGGCATTATTTATATCCGTCCAAGCTTCACGCTCAGCTTGCCAGTAGCCCCAAAAAAAGGCTAATTGTCCTAATAATTGTAAATCCTGCTCGGGCAAATAACTCAGCTTCGGCGAGTTGGCTAAACCTAGGCGAATTAAAACATAAGCGAGTATTATTAATATCACACTACTACTCAATAATACTGATAAATTCAGCGGCGTTTCTATTAATACCCCAATACTAACCGCACTAATAAAAGCTAAAGTCGCTCCTAGAGTTCGGGCAATACCAAAAAAGGGTAAATATAAACGCGGATGTTTAATGGCATCGGTAAAATAATCGAAATCTTGATAAATAAAAGCTTCACGCAAACTGTGATATTTGGCGTGATGCACTAATAATAATAATAACTGCCCTGCATTTAATAAAATGACTGCAAACCAAGGTCGTTGACACAGTAATAAAATAATAGCGCAACTCAATAACCATGTACCAGTGTGTAAATATAATGCGGCTTTAGGACGTTGCCATGCCGATAGCGGTTTTTTAATTAAAAAATAATCATAACTAAAACTGCTCAGCAATCCTATTAATAAAATAAGTATTAACATAGTTAGCGTCCATATCCTAATAAACGTAAGCAATATTGCGCCAATGCGGCAGGCATGACCGCTAATAACCATGTGCCGATATTTAATGGAAACGGAAAACTAATACGCGCAGGATTTTTTTGTAAGCGGTGGGCAATGACTTGTGCGGCTTTGCTGGCTGACCATAAAAACGGTTTAGGTCCGGGCATTGCATGGCACATGCTTGAACTGACATAGCCGGGCATAATCACGGTAACGCCTACGCCATAACGCGCTAAACTGCCGCGTATGGCTTCACCATAGGCTTTAAGGGCGGCTTTACTGGCACAATAACTAGGCGTGACGGGCAGTCCATGATAAGCGGCTAGTGAACTCATTAAGGCAATTTGTCCACTGCCGCGTTGCTGCATGGCGGGAATGACTGCATTGATTAAGGCAATGGTGCTTTTGATATTTACATCCAATAACGCTTCAACCTCTGACCATGTTTCACCCGCGCCTCGGCGTGGTGGGTGGGTGTTCATACCTGCACTGGCAATGATTAAATCAGGCAAATGTTGCTCTGAGATGTCAGTCATCCATGCGCGTACTGCTTGAATATCGCTCAAATCCATGACTACACTTAGGACTTGCGCACCTTGCGCTTGACAATCACTAGAGAGCTTAGCTAATAGCTCAGCATTGCGTCCTTGTAAAATTAAATAAATGCCAGCGTGGGCATAATAGCGCGCCAAGGCACTGCCAATCGCGCCTGTCGCGCCTGTAATGAGAATAGTGCTGGGTTGTTTCATAATGTGTTTTGTTTAAAAGAGAAGGTTATTTGTTTAAAGTCTAACATAGCAATTTTGCAAGCATTGGCTTGTTGTTGTTTATTTATTAATAAATATTTAGGTGAGCTGTTGTTACAGGATTTTCACAACGATGAGTGACTAAAAATAGGAGTAATTGTAGGGGCGAATTTATTCGCCTTTTGGACGCAAAAACCGAATAAATTCGCCCCTACAAATAATTTAACTATTTGATTTTTTAATTTATGCGTAACTTGAGTTAGTAACTATAACTGGTAGTGCTTCAAAAGAGTAGGTTTTAACAAAACGCCATTTTAGCTGGAGTTCAAACCTAGGTTTGAACTC
>JBAQSX010000054.1:0-4916 GCA_049296695.1 Methylococcaceae bacterium
TTGTGGTGCGGCGGCGTGTGGCGCGGCGGCTTGCGGTGGTGATGCTTGCGGCGCGGATGCCTGCGGCGCGGCGGCGTGTGGCGCGGCGGCAAGTCCTATCGGTCTTTGCGCGGCAAATGCCTGTGGCGGTGATGTGGGTGGTATCGATGCCTGTACGCTTGATGCTTGTGGCGCGAACGTTTGTGGTATTAACCTCTGTCCTGCCGATGCGTGTGCGGCCGATGCGTGTGCCATCGACCTTATACCTATCATTCCCGGTATTTAAACAAGCGTTGATTACCCGCTAAGTAAGGGTGTAGGGTAGGTATTGCCTATCCTACACTTATAGTGATTCCACTATAGTTGGTGTTAAAACGACTGGCAGTCGTACAGTTCATAATCATCAACATAAAGTTGAATTACTATAGTTTTCGATTTTAACTAAATTCACATCTTATAATTAAATAACACCACGGAGTTAGCAATGGGAGCTTATAAGCCATCACGATATGTTATTACCGCGCCACTCAAAGATGGGCGAGAACTTGCCTACAATGGTATGAGTGGCGCGTTAGCGGTATGGAGTGCAATGGAGACGATGGCTTTTCAAGCCGTGCTTGAAGAGGGACATTCAGAAAATGTGTTTGCAGTAAATGAGTTAGTGTACGGCGGTTATTTGGTCACTGGGGAAGTGAACGAATTAGAGTTATTACATACTCAATATAAAGCCCACCGTTTCAATCGCCAAACCCTGATTTTAACTATCGCGCCCACGCTAGCGTGTAACTTTGCCTGTGATTATTGTTTTCAAGGGCAAGACAAACCTATGGAAACTATGGGCGTAGAAGTGCAAGATGCCATTGTTGCCTTTGTTGAAAAATTAGCACCTGAACTTAAACATGTGCATATTGCGTGGTATGGCGGTGAACCGCTATTACGCATGAACATTATTGAATCACTTTCAGACCGTATTATGGCCGTTTGCGCCCAGCATGGTTTGAAATACGATGCCATGATTGTCACTAATGGCTATAACTTAAAGCCCGATGTGGCTCAGTCACTGTTGCAAAGAAAAGTGCAATCGGTGCAAGTCACCTTAGACGGTAATCAAGACTATCACGATGGTCGTCGTTATTTACTCTCAGGGGCAAGTACCTTTGCCAAAATTTTAAAAAACTTAAAAGCAGTGGTTGAAACACCGCTAAAAATTAATATTCGTATCAATATCGATCATCGTAATGGCCCGGGGGTGCATCAATTAATTGACACCTTAGTTGAAGAAGGTTTGGCAAACAAAAAGAATTTTCGTTTGTACTTTGCCCCTATTGAAGCCATGACCGTGGGTTGTCATTCCATAGAAGATTCTTGCATGAGCAAAGCCGAATATGGCGAAATGGAAACGGCATTTTATCGCCATGCCTTTGATAAAGGCTTGGTCGCCTTACCTTATCCACCGCGTTTTCATGGCAGTTGTGGCGCGGTGCGTCCGAGTAGCTTTGTGATTATTCCTTCGGGTGATATTCATAAATGCTGGGATACTGTGACTTTTAGCGAACATGCGATAGGTTCTATTTTTGATGTACCCCAAGCCCTGCATTCTGAAATCCTAGCACGCTGGATGCAATGGTCGCCATTTGAAAATGATGCTTGTCGTAATTGCAAACTATTACCCAATTGTGCTGGCGCGTGTGCTTATAAATTTTTATATGCAGAAGATACGCGTGGTGAAGCGGCTTCTTTGCCGTGTCCGAGTTGGAAATACAACATCAAAGAACGTCTATTACTCAGAGCAGAAAAAATGGGGGTTATCAGCGCGGATGATTGGGATATTGAGCAAGTGCGTACCAATCCTAAAGAACTCTGCACCGATGAGTTTATTGCTAAAAGCCATAGTTAGTGAGGTTAAGGTTATGATTCATCTGGTACAAATGCCCTTTGGTTCAATTACCACACCCAGTTTAGCCTTGGGACAGTTTAAAGTGCAGCTTCACGATGCAGGAATTGAAGCGCGGGTGTTCCCTTTTAATATGACTTTTGCGCGTATGATAGGCATAGGGGCTTACGAAACCATTGCTAGATTTAAAGGTGTCGAAACCCAAATCGGCGAATGGTTGTTTGCAAAAGAAGCATGGCAAGCGGATTTTGGTTTAAATGAACAACAGTTTTTACAAACTTGCGGTGATGAAATTGACGGCATTCCCCATGTCACTGATTTAAGTGCGTGGCTCAGCAAAGTCAAAAAAGAAGTCGTCCCTGTATTTCTTGACCAATGTATTGATAGGCTCGTGGAAGCGGGTGAATTACAAGTAGTCGCTTTTAGTTGTAGTTTTTTTCAAACTATCGCCTCACTGGCTTTAGGACGGCGCATTCGAGAACGTTTTCCTAACGTTAAACTCATTTATGGTGGCGCGTGTTTTCATGGCGAAATGGGTCAAGAACTCACCCGCGCCGCCACTTGGATTGATGCCTCTTCCACAGGTGAAGCCGATAATGTCATTGTCGAACTCTGCCAAGCCTTGTTAGAAGGTCGCACCCCTAAAGGCTTGCAAGGCATTTTATACAGAGAAATACAAGGCGGCGATTTACAAAGTGATGTGCCGCATCAAGCCATTGACGGCAAAACCATGGACAGTCTACCTGTTCCCGATTTTGACGATTTTTTTCAAGAAGCCAAACGCGTGGGTTATTTTAATGATTCAGGTTGGTTAGAGCGCATTCTCATTCCCTTTGAATCAGCACGCGGCTGTTGGTGGGGACAAAAACAGCATTGCACTTTTTGTGGACTCAATGGCGATGGCATGAACTACCGTTCGCGCTCAGCAGAAAAAATCCTTGAATTACTCCATGCCTTAGCTGAGCGTTATCCTTGGGTTAAACGTTATCAAGCCGCTGATAACATTATGCCGATGAGTTATTTTCATGATGTTCTGCCCAAGCTTGCTGAAAATCCACCCCGCGCCGATGTTGAATATTTTTGGACTGTAAAAAGCAATATGCGCCGCAGTCAAATCCAACAACTTGCCGCCGCACATGTCCGTTATTTGCAACCGGGTATCGAATCGCTGGCAGACAATATTCTCAAACACATGCACAAAGGCGTTACCGCTTTACAAAATGTATGTTTTTTAAGAACCTGCCAAGAAGAAGGGGTAACTGTTTATTGGAACAACTTAATTCGCATTCCGGGCGAAACAGCTGAAGATTATGCGCAAATGGTAGCGTGGCTTCCGTTACTTAGTCATCTTCGTCCCGCTTATGGCGGCACACCTAAAGTGGAATGTCATCGTTTCAGTCCCTATTTTTTCCAAACCGAATGCTGGACTACCAATCTACAACCCATGCGTTGGTATCAAGAACTCTATCCCATTGATAAAGTCGATATTCGTAAAGTAGCTTACTATTACCAAGCAGACTGGAAAGACGTTTTAGACGGTAACGCCTACGATGAGCTATTAATTGAAAGTGCCAAATGGACAGCGGCTTGGCGAGAATCCGATGCCGCGCCTAGCTGTATTATGAAAACAGTGGATGGGATGCTGTGTGTTACAGACAGCCGTTTTGGTACGCAAACCCAGCATCAACTCGACCCCATCACCGCACAAGTCTTACTTGCCTTAGATACCCCTAGTTCAAAATCAAGCCTACAAAAAAACCTACCCGATTTAAGCCTTGAACAAATCGATACCGCTTTAGAAATGCTATTAATCAATAGCTTAGTATTAAGCGATGGTTATAAGTATTTATGTTTGGTCTTACGCGAAGGCACGAGCGATTTATTACCGTGGCAACGCGCTGGTCTACTTAAACGCATTACTAATCAACAACCCGTAGGAGAAGCCTCATTATGAATCCGTGGTTAATTGCAGGCGGCGTTTTGGCGGGTTTAATACTGGCAATTATGATGGTGTTTGCAAGTTTTCAATGGATGGAAAATACAGGACAACAACAATTAGCAAGGCGTTATCCGCATGAAAAACCCTTATTATTTGCTTATAGCACTAATTGTTTTGGACAAGAAAGTTTAGGTAGATTTCAAGTGCGTGGTAATGGTGTTTTAGCCATTACTGCAACTGAATTATGGTTTAAAGCTTTTTTATTTGGTTTAGACATTACTATTCCTATGCAGATGATTCAATCAACCGAATTAGTGAATAGTTTTTTAGGGAAAATGATTTATAAACGCAAACTATTAAAAGTTAATTTTATTAATAATCAGGGCATTCAAGACAGTATTGCTTTTTTATTAAAAGACCCTGTTTATTGGCAGAGTAGGATTGAAAAAATAAAATGGGATAGTTGAAGTTTTAATTAAAAAATAGGCGTTCATTTGAACGCCTATTTTTTTAGCTCTGTTACTAACTTAGTAACCGCCACCTTGAGGATAGCCTTGCTGTTGCTGAGGATAGCCACCTTGTTGTGGATAACCTTGCTGTTGTTGCTGAGGATAACCGCTTTGTGGTTGTTGTTGGGGTGCAGCATTGCCACCCGCGCCTTTATTGGCAACAATCGCTAGTTCAACGCGGCGATTTTGAGCGCGGTTGGCTTCATTAGTATTAGGGACTTTAGGCATTTTTTCGCCCATACCGCGTTGTGACAAACGATTATAATTAACACCTTTTTGCGCTAAATAAGCAGAAACACTCGAAGCGCGTTGCTCAGATAAACGTTGATTATAACTATCAGAACCGATGTCATCGGTGTGACCTGTGATATTAACGGTAGAATCGCCGTATTGATTTAACACATTAGCCACTGAATCTAAAGCACTTTGCGCTTGCGGCGTTAAGGTTGCTGAATCTGTAGCAAAAGTAATACTGCTAGGCATGGTTAGATTTAAAGTATTTTCTGAGGTGCGTTGCAATTCAATACCTGTGCCTTGTAAAGAACGTTGCATTTCTTCTTGTTGTTTGTCCATATACGCGCCCACTAACGCGCCC
>JBAQSX010000055.1:0-6093 GCA_049296695.1 Methylococcaceae bacterium
GAGTTCAAACCTAGGTTTGAACTCCAACTAAAATAGCGTTTTGTTTAAACCTACTCTTTTGAAGCACTACCTTATATTTTAACTTGCTTGAGAGATTATCAACTTGAATATTACTTTATCCACTGTACTCTTATTATGTTGCAGTAATATTTTTATGACCTTTGCTTGGTATGCGCATTTAAAAGAACTCGGCAATAAACCATGGTTTATTGCCGCACTAGTTAGTTGGGGTATTGCTTTATTTGAATATTTATTACAAGTTCCTGCTAATCGTATTGGTTATAGCGTTATGACTGTCGGACAACTCAAATTATTACAAGAAGTGATTGCCTTATCAGTTTTTGTACCCTTTTCTGTTTACTATTTAAAAGAACCTTTAAAACTTGATTATTTGTGGGCAGGTTTATGTTTATTAGGGGCTGTTTATTTTGTGTTTCGAGCCAAATAAATTTAACTTAAGGTGCTAAAATCACAGCATTTATCTGAAAAAATGTTATGCTGTTATTAAAGAGTTTACTAATAGGAATTTATTAGTTCTCTTAACAGTCAATTAAACAAGTTTTGATTTCACACAGAGGATTTAAGTCTAATGAAAACCAAGGCTAATACGCACTTAGTCGAATTAATGCCGCTGGGCTTAGTGTTTCTATTATGGCAATCAAGCGCAGTCGCTGACATCAGCTTTGACCATAGTGCCGTTGTTCCAAACATTGTGCAAGGACATCAATTAACAGGCGACATGACCATTCGCGCTGATTATGGAAAATTGGTGGGCAGTAATTTATTTCACAGTTTCGAGCAATTCAATATAGGACAAGGACAATCGGCGACTTTTACTAATGATGGTGTCAATGCGGCTATTCATAACGTTATTGGTCGCGTTACAGGTGGGTTTAGTTCAAATATTGATGGTTTATTACGCTCAACTATTCCCAATGCGAATGTGTATTTATTAAATCCTAACGGGATTGTATTTGCCCCTCATGCGCAATTAGATATACAAGGGGCATTTCATGCCAGTACAGCTTCGGTATTAAATTTTAAAGACGGCGGTCATTTTGATAGCTTGGCTATTAATAATGATTTATTAACAACCGCTAGCCCTCAAGATTTTGGTTTTTTAGCCAATTCTGCTAATAATAATGGTACGATTACTATTAATGGTGCGCAATTAGATCAAAGCTTTACAAATTTAAAAACACTCGATTTAGCCGCAGGTAATATCAGTATTGAAAATAATGCTGTTGTAACGTTGCCCACAGGTGAAATTCGCTTAGTTGCCATGCAAGGTAAAGGCGAAGTCAGTGCAATTCCAGAAGCCAATGGCATATTACCTTTACCTACTACAACTCCCAATGCTGATAATGCAGGTAATATCACGATTCAAAGCGGTGAAGATAATCCCAATACCCCTCTATTAGTGGAAAGAAGTAAATTAGTGACTAGCGGTAATGGTGCAGGACGCATTAGTTTATGGGGAGGTGATATTAGTTTTAATAATGCGCGTGCGTTTGCTGATAATAAAGCAAATATTTATGACCCTGAGGCAAAAGCAATTAATGCCAGTGCTGAAAAGGGTATTATTATTCAAGCTAATAATTTAGTCGTGGATAATAGTTTTATTTCTACTGAGGCAAACCAAGCCAATGGTGCGAGTATTCATGCAGTATCCACAGGTGAAACTATTATTCGTAATGGCGCGGGTATTGAAGCGAATGTCGTTTCAAAAGGTCATGGTGGTAACTTAATCATTAGTGCCGATAAATTAATTATTGATGGTCAAGGCGATAGTTCACAACGTACAGGGATTTATGCCGATGTGTTAAGTAATAGTATTCAAGGCAATGCGGGTAGCGTTCAAGTCAACGCGAAACATGAATTAGATATTCTCAATCAAGCGCATATTTCATCTTATACACAATCAACAGGACAAGCAGGAAAGGTTACTGTACAAGCAGAGACACTCAATATTGCCAATGATGGCTATATTTCTTCAAATAGTTATGCCACAGGCAATACGCAAACTGTCACTGTAAACGCGCAAACTATCAATATAGCTGATGGGGGGGCTATTTCTTCAAATACGCTTTCTGAGGGTTATGCTAAAGATGTCAACGTACAGGCTGATTTATTAAATATTACCTCAGGCGGAAAAATTTCTGCAAGCACCTCAGCTATAGGTAATGTAGGCAATATTAATCTTAATATTGGTAAGCATTTAATTATCGATGGTTCTGGAGAAAATAATAGTTCAAGACCTACAGGTATTTTTTCTGAGGCTACTGAAAAAAATAGTGGCAATAGTGGCAGTGTGACAATAAATAATAGCAAAACATTAGAAGTGCTTATAGAAAATGGTGGCAAAATTTCCTCCACAACTTTATCAAATAAAGGTAATGCGGGTAATATAGTAATAATGGCAGATACCCTGACAATTGATGGTCAAAAAAGTCATACTGCCACGGGTATTTACTCAGAAACAGCAAGCCGAAATAAACGAGCAGGCGATATTTTTATTACTACTAATAAAGTGGCAATGAAAAATAATAGTGAAATTTTTGCTAATACAAATTCACAAGATAAAGCAGGTAATATTATTTTAACAACTAAAGATAATATTAGTTTAGATAATAGCCGTATAGGCTCATCCACTTTTGGGTATGGTGCAGATGGTGGCACGATAACAATTAACTCGCCCACATTAATACTCAATAATAATGCTAAAATTTCTGCTACTGCAAATAAAGAAGCTACAGGCGGCAATATTATTATTGATGCCTCCACTTTTAATTTACTGAATCGTTCAGAAATTTCTGCTAGAAATGTAGGTTCTGGTAATGCGGGAACTATTGATATTACCGCCAAAGACAGTGCCGTTCTAGAAAATAATAGTCAAATTACTGTAGCTTCTAATCAAAAGAATGCAGGTAATATTTATCTTAATGCCTTAAATCGCTTGTATTTGTTAAATAGTCAATTAACTACCAGCGCGGCAGAAGGTAAAGGAAACGGTGGTGATATTCGTATTGGTCATAATTTAGTTGATAAGAATTTATTTGACCCCACCTTTGTCGTATTAAACAAAAGTGCGATTGTTGCGAATGCCCTACGCGGTAATGGTGGCAAAATTGATATATTAACGCACTATTTTTTACAAAGCACTGACAGTATTGTACAAGCCTCATCACAATTTGGTTTGCAAGGCAGTATTTCAATTAGTAGTGCTAATTCCAATATTGCAGGTAGTATTGCGGTTTTAACAGGCACTTTTATGGATTCAGCGCGATTAGTTCAAGAAGATTGTAATAAACGTTATGCCCAAAATAGTAGTTTTGTAGTGCGTTCGGGTAATATGGTCTTACCCAGTCCTGATAATCGCTTAAATTATATTCCTAGTTCTTTAGAAGGTTGCTTAACTTCATTTTAACGCTAGCGACTCATTATACGGTGTTAAAAATCATGACTTTGATTCTAAATAATTAGCTATCGTAACAAATCTATTGAATAACTTTGGTTATCAAACACATACAGAGTTTTCAAAATCATTTAATTATTATCTAAAATTGCGTAGCGTTTATCAATGTAAGGGCAATTCTATTTGCCCTTAATAACAAGCTCTTGTGCAAGGGCGAATAGGATTCGCCCCTACACACCGCTATTTTTAATAACTTAATTGTTGTGAAAACCCTGTATCTACAAGTTTATTTTGAATGCAGTTTAGTTAGAACTATCAAAATAAAACTATCTAAAATAGAAATATTTTTGTAATTATTGACCTCGTATTTCTATCATTCTATTTTTTTCATAACTATCTATTTTCCCGTTTAGCCATAACGCGCTATTTTAAAATAGTCGTCAGTGTTTTTTGTCAGCCTTTGCGCGAATTTG
The DNA here is from genome assembly GCA_049296695.1 of Methylococcaceae bacterium. Taxonomy (GTDB): domain Bacteria; phylum Pseudomonadota; class Gammaproteobacteria; order Methylococcales; family Methylomonadaceae; genus UBA10906. The sequence continues at coordinate 3,889 of JBAQSX010000055.1, forward strand.
TTAGGGCTTAAAAACGACTGAGGGAAACGGATGCCCTAAATGTCTAATTATTGCATTTTAAATCCTGCAAAAATGGTTAGGCGATAATTGTTTAAAACTAACAAAAATTGCGCGATATGGTTTTAATTTTACAGATAATGCTAGTTAGATTTTAATTAAATGGCGATAAGTTATTGTATTAAATTAATATAGTATATTTTTAGTCCACTTGGTACAGCTTCTGCTTTTCGTAATTTATGTATTAGGGTGGACAGTTTTTTGAGGAGTAATTGTTAATGATAAAAAAGAGTTTTTTATGTGGCTGGCTGTTGAGTGCGAGTATGTGTGCGCTGAACGTTTCTGCAACTGAAATAGGACAACCCGCCCCCGCATTCACTTTACCGAGTCTTGCGCAAGATAAGCCCACTGCTTTAAAACAATTTGCAGGTAAGGTTTTGTATGTGGATTTTTGGGCTTCATGGTGCGCACCTTGTCGGGTGTCATTTCCTGAATTAAATAAGCTTCACGAAAAACTAAAAGCCCAAGGCTTTGAGGTGATTGCTATTAATTTAGATGAAGATAAAGCTGGTGCGGAGAAATTTTTAAAAGAAATCCCTGTGAATTTTACGGTATTGCGTGACAGCACGGGTGAATGGAGCGATCAATTTGTGGTGGAATCAATGCCGACTTCGTTCATTATTGATAAAAAAGGTGTGGTGGCGCATATTCATCACGGTTTTACTACTGCCGATGTGGCTGAATTAGAACAAAAAATAAAGACCTTGCTGGAGGCTAAATGAGCTTGTTATCGCGCTTGATGATGTTGAGTTTGGCGACATTATCGTTAATTAGCTTGTCGGCTTGTTCGCAAGTTTTGCCCAGAGAACGCGGCTATTTAGCCCTGCCACAAATGGCACTCAATCCTGATCCTTTAGAATTCGGTCTACGTCAACATACCGCATTTAGTAAAGAAGCGGCGACGGGTGGTTATGGTGGTGGTGGTGGCGGCTGTGGCTGTAATTGAGGGAGTAGTCATGAAACAATCTAAAAAATCTTCTATTTTAGAAAGCCTAACGCTTGCCGCTTTAGCCTTACCGTTAATGCAAACCGCAAACGCGGGGCGTGTCGATGAAAATTATCACACTGATTTTCAATACGGGCATTATTCTGAAAGTAATCAACGCATGTCAGTTGATATTTTTGAAGGCTCGTTATCCGCGCCTATTGGCAAAGCGATTACCGCTTCATTGAATGTGGTGCAAGATGTTATTTCAGGGGCTTCGCCTGTTTATAACCAACGCGACGCAAAAGGACATATTCAACAAGTAATTAGTGGCGCGTCTGGACACGCACTGACCAGTGGCGCGTCTTGTAAAGCCTCAATTTGTGATGAGCGCACTGCTGTTACCCCTACATTCACTTATGCTTTTGATAATGCCTCTGTTGGTTTAAGTGGTGGTTATTCGACTGAAAATGATTACACCTCACGTTATGTCAGTAGTAATTTAAGTTGGGATATTAATAAAAAACTCACCACTTTAAATTTTAGTGCCTCAGGCGCGTTTGATGAATTAAATCCCACCGCTTATGAGGGCGGTTTTATGCGCAATCGCGAATGCGGTGATAAATGCAGTAAAACCAGTCAGCAATATCTTTTTGGTATTTCGCAAATACTGGATAAACATTCGTTAATCCAAAGCAATATGACTTTTGCTTATCATAATGGTTTTCTTTCTGACCCTTATAAGCAAGTGACTATGGCACATACTTTGGCATGGTCGCCCACACCTTTTTATTATCCTGTTGATGAACACAGACCCCGAGAACGTTTTGAATGGGCATGGTTGACACAATATGTTAGACATTTTGGTAATTTAAATGATGCGGCTCTGCATATTGATTATCGATTTAGTGATAATGATTGGGCTATTCAAAGCCATACGGCTGAATTGAGTTGGCATCAACCCATTGCAGCGGGTTGGCAAATTGTGCCGCGCGTTCGTTATTATTCACAAAACGCGGCGAATTTTTATCAAGCGATTTTTGATAATAGTGATTACCAATTTTATTCTAGTGATTATCGTTTAGCAGGTTTTGGCGCAGTTTCAGTGGGATTGAAATTAAGTAAAGACTTTACTGAAATAAAACATATTAATTCTTTAAAATTCCAAGCAGGTATTGAGTATTATGATAGAAAATCTGACTATCAAATAGGCGGTAATAGTG
>JBAQSX010000056.1:0-2001 GCA_049296695.1 Methylococcaceae bacterium
CTTCATAACTTGACATTTTCACGTTTAACGGCTGCCAGCTTTTCCCGTCTGCTGATTCACCCTGTATCACACGCGGCGACATTAACAACTGCCTTACAAGTTCGTTGTCGGCTTCGTTTAACCAACCTGTGTTAACTACCAACCCCTCCCGCGCCATGATCTGTTGTGAATACTGACCTTTCGGGGTGTCGACTGTGATATTCCCAGGCATATCAATTTTAAGCGGGTTCCTGAAGACTTCATTGGTTTCAACCTGAAGTTTAAGTTTCTTCCTGCCTTCACAAATTAGGTAATCCCATACTCCGTACTTGTTTAGGAATTGTAAAGTATAAACGCCCCAGGGCGCACAATCGACAATCTCAAAGGTAAATTTTTCAGTCACCGCCACGCCTAACTGATCAGTTCCCTGGACATAGTATTCCCGCGTTGGTGTCAACTTAGAACTGAAGGCTACTTTAGCCGCTAAATTTGTGTTATCAGTCAGCCAGTCCATCCCGCACTGAAACATTAACACTCTCTCATTAGAATTGTCAGCCGTCCCGATCAATGAATATATGTCATATATATACGTATTACTATTGTCGTCCCAAATTTTGACCTGGTAAACGCCATAGTCTTTTGTTTTGTAAGTCAATCCCAAAGTAAAATAACAATCCGTAAAAATCCTGATCGTATTATTACGATCTGTCAACCAACGGTTCACGCCGTCAAGTTGTGCAATGTTAAAATTAACCCCATCCATGTAACCCGTCCAACCTTTTACTATGCAAATATTTGTACTCGAGGCTTCGATTAAATGCTCCCCGTCATCATCGATCCAACCAAACTCCACAAATACCCATCCGGCCCCGTTCGAGTATAAAGCCCCTGATTCCCTTACCAAGTGAGTATCTAAAAACGAATTACAAACGTCCGAAACGTCAAAAGCAGCCCCGCCGATAGCATCAGGATAACGACTTAATCTCAATGTAGGAACGGAAGGTTTATCCGTCACATCGTCCCCTGACCATACATAAACATCAGCCACGTAATAAAAGCCGTTCTCATTTACATAGAGTGGGTCACGGACGTAAAAGAATATCGGTGAACGGGTCATGGCATAGTCGCCAGGGTTTTCTGTTATCTGAAAGGCCATTACTCTGAATTTAACTTATCAATAATTATGTCCATGTCTTCAGCTATCGCGTTGTCAAGATCAAACGGAAGTTTATCCCAGGCTTTCATAAAAGCATTGGTAAAAAACCCGGTCGGAGGGATGCCGAAAGTTTTAATTTTCCTTCCTATTAAAAAAGATAACCCCTTTCCGCCTTTGGCAAATTGTCCCTTTTCGTCCCTGATTTTTATTTTACGCTGGTTTAACCAGGTTTTGATTTTCTGTTCCGGCGGGAACTTAACGGATCCCTCTCTACCATCGTTTACGAATTGCCCGTAATATTCCATTTCAAAGGTTATCACTTTGCCGTCTATGCTTCCCGTTAATGACCTGGCTAATTTACCCGATGCGTTTGTATTGGACATGAAAGATCGTTTACGAATATTAAACGGCTTCCATTGCCCGCCAACTTTTTTCCAATTAGAACGGATAGATATTTTCTTCCGCTTAGACATTAACGCCCGCCTGGCATTTACCGGTACGTTGTGAACAAACGCCGCTAAGGTTTTATCTATGTTCGGATATTCTAACATATCGAAGCGTAATTTGCAGCACTGATAATAAATGACATTTCCCAGCCAGCCACTAAAGCCCCTCTTTGTTCCTTAAACGGTTCAATGTCGGGTTCTTCAACTTCGTACTCATGTGTGTTCCTGCGGAAGTATTCAGCAAAGTTTGCCAAACGGTGGTGAATGTCAGCCAGTACATCAACTGTGTTATCCTGCCCGTTGAACGGTTCGGTTTCATCTGATAGGCTACCTTTTGGAAATAACACCAAGTCAAATGCCTCAATAGTGAATTGATAAGTAAACGGCTGGCGACCTATTCCTGAAGTACCGGGGACAATA
>JBAQSX010000057.1:0-51061 GCA_049296695.1 Methylococcaceae bacterium
GTATAAGGGTGAATAGGATTCGCCCCTACAATTGCCTTAATTATCTGATTTTTTAACCACTGCGTAACTTGAGTGAAGTAATATAAATTAAGACCTGATATTTTTAAACCCCATTAGAAATTAACAAATCAACCTTGCTGTATAAAATAATATAAAGAAGGGTTTTGTGATGAAAAAATACATATTAATCCTATCACTATTATTCACAATAGGCTTTTGGGTTTTCTATCAAATAAACAGTGATAACGATTTTTTTCCGCTCAAACTGATTAATCAATCGTGGCAAGCAGTTAGCAATATTAATTCTGCTGAAACGGAAGCGTATTATCAACCTACTTTTAACAACAAAAGTATTTTTAATAATGAAGTTTATATTATTGGCATTCATCCATTACATAATCCTAAACGTTTATTTGAAGTTTACGCGCCCATTATTGAATTTATTGACCAGCAATTGCCTGATGTTTCCTTGAAATTAGAAGCTTCGCGCAATTATGAAGAATTTGAAAAAAAACTTTATAGCGGTCATTTTGATTTTGCTATGCCTAATCCCTATCAAACGCTGAAAGCTTTAAATCACGGTTATCAGGTTTTTGGCAAAATGGCAGACGATACAAATTTTTGCGGTATTATTTTAGTTCGCAAAGACAGTGGTATTAATCAAATTAGCGATTTAAAAGGAAAAATAATTGCTTATCCTGCTAAAACAGCCTTAGCGGCAACCATGATGCCGCAACAATATTTGCAAACCCACGGTTTGAATATTAATACCGATATTGAAAACCGTTATGTCGGTTCGCAAGAATCCGCCATTATGAATGTGCTACTCGGTAGCGTTGCCGCCGCTGCAACCTGGCCGGTACCGTGGAAAACGTTTAGCAGTGAATTTCCTGACAAAGCCGCACAGTTAGAAGTTAAATGGCGCACCAGTTCCTTACCGAATAATGGTTGGGTGGTACGCAATGACATACCTAAAACTGTGGTTGAGCAATTTGCCAATCAACTCTTTTCTTTACAAAATACCCCAGCAGGACAAACCATGTTATCGGCTGTACCCGTATCGCGTTTTGAACCCGCTACCAGTCAAACCTACGCGCCAGTGAAGGCTTTTTTAGATAATTTTAGTAAAACAGTCCGTCCTATTGAATGATGCGCTACTTACTTTCTCAATGCCGTGCTTGGTTGTTTGGCTCACTGCAACGTCAATTAGCCTTAAGCTTTGGTAGCGTGATGCTCTTGATGCTGTTGAGCTTGACGGGATTACTGCTCAAACAACAACAGCAATTTCTCGATACTGCAAGTATTCGCCGTGCTAATGCTTTGGCAAGTGGCTTGGCTGACAGCAGTAGTTCATGGGTATTGGCTAACGATGTGGTGGGACTGAATGAAATTTTACAAGGTTATGTGGATACACCTAATTTAGAACAAGCCTTTATTTTAAACTTACAAGGCGAAGTCTTAGCTGCAACACATAACGAGATAGTAGGACAATTTGTGTCTGACCCGCGTAGTCAAAACCTCCTCACTGAAGCACCAAAAGCACTGGTATTAGTAGCAAACGATAGCCTCATTGATGTTGCCGCGCCCGTTTTAGTGGGCAAACGCCATGTTGCTTGGGTCAGAGTAGAATTAAATCAACAAGATACAAGAGACAATTTGCAAGCGGTATTACATAGTAGCTTGGAATTTACCTTTGTTACTGCCTTGATTATCTTAATTTTAGCTACCTTGCTTGCCAAAAGCATGAGTAAACGCTTACAGCAATTGACCAGTATTGCCTGCAAAATCGCGGCTGGCGAACGCAATGTCCGCGCTGATGTGCAACACCATGATGAAATCAGTTTGCTGGCAAACAATGTCAATCAAATGCTAGATTCGCTTAGCTATTCTGAGCAGAAGTTAGACCGACTCAATCGCGTTTATGCCGCTTGGACAGAAAGCGTTGCCAACATTGTGCGTGAAAAAGACGAAAACGCGTTGCTCAATCGTATTTGTCATATTCTTGCTGAAAAAATAGCCTTTCGTTTAGTGCTGGTCGGTTTAGTCGATGACAATAATGATTGGATTAACATCATTGCGAGCAGTAACTGGCAACTACCCTATTTAACTGAACTCAAAATCTCCGCTAACCCGACTCGTCCCGAAGCCCAAGGCCCACTTGGTCAAGCGGTGTATCAACAAAGCGCGCAAATTTTTAATGACTTTCTAGCCAATCCACACACAGCTCTATGGCATGAGGCGGCGCGTAATAATGGCATTCGTGCCGTTGCCGCTTTTCCACTGACGCGTTCGGGAAAAGTCATTGGCGGTCTCACCGTTTATTCACAGGAAGTCAATTATTTTACTGAAGACATTATCGCGCTATTAAGCGGTTTAACCGCTGATGTGTCCTTTGCCTTGGACAATTTCGACCACGAAAGACAACGCCAACAAGCTGAAATTGAACTTGCCTTAGCCGCTTCGGTATTTGAAAACAGTCAAGAAGGCATTTTTATTACCGATGCCAATAAATTGATTGTACGCGTCAACACCGCTTTTAGTGTATTGACAAGCTATAAAGCCGATGATGTCATTGGCGCGCCACCGCACATGCTGGTATCTAGCCAATATAGCGAACTTTTTTATCAAATAATGTGGCAGAAAGTTGAGCATAGTGGTTATTGGCAAGGTGAATTTATCAATCAGCGTAAAGATGGAAGTACCTACACCGAATGGCTCACGATTAAACGCGTATTGGACAAACAAGGCTGTACCACACATTATGTGGGTACGTTTATTGACATTACCGAACAAAAACTCAATGAAGAGCGGGTGCATCATTTAGCCTTCTATGACCCATTAACACAATTACCCAACCGCCGTTTATTAGTAGAGCGTTTAGGACAAGCACTGCTTAATAGTCAACGTAGTTTGCATTATGGCGCATTAATGTTTATGGATATTGACCGCTTTAAAATGCTCAACGATACCCAAGGTCATAACCTCGGTGACCAATTACTCATTGAAGTAGGCAAACGCATTAGCCATTGTGTACGCGAACAAGATACCGTTGCCCGCTTTGGTGGCGATGAATTCGTCCTCCTATTAGAAAACTTATCCGATAAAGCTCCAATTGCCGCCATGACGGCACAACATATCGCTAATACCATTTTGCAAACCTTGAGTGAACCTTATTTGCTCTACCACAATGAACAATTACCTGTTGAATATTATGTAACAGTGAGCATTGGCATGAAGCTGTTTCGTAGCACACAAATCAACAGTGAAGATTTACTAAAACAAGCTGATATGGCGATGTATCAAGCCAAACACGCAGGACGCAATACCTTGTGTGTCTTTGACCCCGAAATGCAATCTAGCCTCAATCAACGCGCTTCATTAGAAGCCGATATGCGTCAAGCGATACAAGACGGACAGTTTTATTTACATTATCAAGTACAAGTTGATAAGCACCAAGGTGTGGTCGGCGCGGAAGTGTTATTACGTTGGCAACATCCACAACGCGGCATTATCTCACCCACTGAATTTATTCCCTTAGCTGAAGAATCAGGCTTAATTATTAGTTTAGGGATATGGACCATTAACGAAGCTTGTCAAACCTTAGCGCGTTGGGCAAAACAGAGCCAGACCCAACATTTAACGCTAGCAGTCAATGTCAGTGCTAAACAATTTAATCGCGCCGATTTTGTTGACCAAATAAAACAAATTCTCGATAAAACCCATATTAATCCTGCACGTCTTAAATTAGAAATTACCGAAAGCATTATTTTAATTAATGTCGAACGTATTATTGAAACTATGAACGCTTTGCGAAAATTAAATGTTCATTTTTCTATGGATGATTTTGGCACGGGTTATTCGTCATTATCGTATTTACAACGGCTACCTTTATCACAATTGAAAATAGATAAATCCTTTGTTCAAGATTTAACTGGTGATAATAACGATGCCGCTATTATTCGGACAATATTGGCATTAGGTAAAAACTTAAATATTAATGTTGTCGCCGAAGGGGTTGAAACCCAACAACAATATGATTATTTAATACAAAATGAGTGCGATCTTTTCCAAGGTTATTTATTTGGTAAACCTGAATCTTTATCTTCGTTTGAACAACGTTTTTTTGCAAATTAATAACTGAAGTTATGCAAATGTAGTCAATGTAGGGGCAAATCATATTTGCCCTTAATGACAAACGCTTGTGAGTGAAGGGCAAAAAATATTTTGCCCCTACAGTTTTGTTATTCCTGAGTTATAACTAATTCAGTCAATTAATATCAATAAGGTAGTCCCTATGACAAATTCATTGCGTAACACAATATTTTTATATGGATTACTTTCTTTAAATCTTACGCCAAACGTTCAAGCGGATAATACCGATTTAGCTTATTTTAAAGGTGGCAAAGCCGATGTGTATTATGACAGGCAAGATAATGGTAATTATCAAATAAACAGTCTGTTATGGACACCTGCCATTAAAGGCGGTCACGGCATTATTGTCTCAAATACAGGCGCGGAAGATATTAATTATTATGGCGGTTTTATTCGCCCCTTATTAACACACCCAGAATTGGGTGATTTAATTTTAGGGGCGCAACAAATTGACCAAGGCAATAATAGTCAAACAGAATTTCAAGGCGAATATCGTTTACCGATGGGTTTAGGTTTTGGTGGCGGTTTTGTCGAGAAAACGTTGAATAATAAACAACAAGATATTCAATTTGCCAAAATCAGTTATCGTAATAAATGGCACAATATTAACTATATTTTTTCGACCCAATGGCAGAATTATTTTAATCAACATTATGCGGGCGGTTATATTGCTCTTTATAACCCGCAGTTTATGGCAAGTTGGGGGCAAGATGGTGAGCAATGGCGCAGTACCTTAGCGTATGTCGCGCCTGATAAAGGCGAAAAAAACTTACGTCCCGCCATTGAAGCCTTTTATGTTGATAATAGTATTGGGCAGATTATTGGTTCAAAAGATTTAATGCTAAGTGGTAGTTTAGGTTTTCGTAAAGGTTTTTTAGGGCATGAATCACGTTTAGGCAGAGCAATGGGCCCGTCAGGCGTGGAATTTTCTAATCCATTAGGTTATTTGAATCCGAATTTTAATCGGCGTTTAACCGCGTGGGAAATTGGGGATTTTGTTAATTTTCGTTTTATTTATCGCAATCTACCTAATGGTAAGCGTGAACAAACCTTAGAAACAGCCGTGTATCCAACTCAATTTTTATTAGACGATAGTTTTTTTAATGCCTTATTTGCAGGTTTTGGACAAACCGATTCTAATCCCAGTAATAATACCTTAAGTGCTTTATTGGGTTATCATAAACGCATCGGTAATATTGAATCAAGTATGCGTTGGCAACACGATTTTAATATTGAGCAAAATAGTTTTTTTATTGATTTTATTTATTGGTTATAGATTTAAACGGTAGTGCCTCAAAAGAGTAGCTTTTAACAAAACGCCATTCTAGTTGGAGTTCAAACCTAGGTTTGAACTCCGATAGCTTGATATTCACTAGCCTACTTTTTTGAAGCACCACCATTTAAACACATAATACGCTAGCAACTCAAAATTTATCCCCTTTTCTATTAACTACCCATCCATTATTTAGCATGATAAAAATTAGTATTTTATATCCCAATAATGACAACGCCTATTTTGATGTTGATTATTATCTTAATAACCATATTCCATTAGCAATGGACTATTTAAGTAGTCATAGTGGTTTTAGAGGCATGTCAATTGAACAAGGGATTGGTAGCTCAGTTCCTAATCAAGCGGCCGCTTATTTAATAATGTGTCATTTTATTTTTGAAAGCCTAGAAGATTTTATGCAAGCTTTTATGCCTCACGCACCGCAATTACAAGCCGATATTCCCAATTACACTGATATTAATCCGATTATTCAAATTAGTAATATCTTAATGGCGCAATAATACAAACCTAGGTTTGTACTCCGTTTTACTTTATTTTAAATTACTTTGTATGACAGCATTCACTCCTTTTTCAGCACTAGCAGGCGGCGTATTAATAGGGCTTAGCGTAGTGTTATTATTATTATTTAACGGTCGCATTGCAGGTATTAGCGGCATTATGAACGGCGGTTTATTTGCTGATAAAAGCGATAAAATATGGCGATGGTTATTTTTATTAGGACTGATAATCGGCGCGTTAATTTTTCAATTACTCTTCCCTGATTTTAATATACCGCGCACTCATTACCCCTTAAGCTTATTAATAATAGGCGGTTTTTTAGTGGGCTTTGGGGCGCGTTTGGCTAATGGGTGTGTGAGCGGTCATGGTATTTGTGGTATTGGCTTATTATCGAAAAACTCAATGATTGCCACCATCGTATTTATGCTTTTTGGAATGCTTACGGTTTATATAAGCCGTCATCTTTTGGGGTGGCATTAATGAAAATCAAAACAACAGCCTTAATTAGCGGTGTTTTATTTGGTGTAGGTTTATCATTAGCACAGATGATAAATCCCAATAAAGTACAAAACTTTCTCGATATTACAGGGCAATGGGACGCGAGTTTATTATTTGTCATGCTCGGTGCATTACCTGTGGCATTGATTGCCTTTCGTTTGGTATTAAAACGCCCTACCCCTATTTTTACTGAGCAGTTTCAATTAAGCCCTAAAAAAGATACCGATAAACGTTTAATCATAGGTTCGGCTATTTTCGGTATAGGCTGGGGATTAGCAGGTTATTGCCCCGGACCTGCGGTGGCGGGTCTTGGTTTATTTTCGTTTGAATCAATTATTATGGTAGTAGCCATTTATTTAGGCTTTGTCAGTTATTATTGGTTATTTGAACGGGAATAAATAGTTGGATTTTTTGATGACTCTTAATACTATCAATCATTATAAATTCAAACGGAAAAATCGTATTAATCGACAATACGTTGGCAAATTAATGAATAATACAAAATGGCGTGAAGTATTTAAGTTATTAGCAAGATATAATATTTATTTTAAAATTAGGTGGATTAATTCACCATGGATTGACCCATCTAATGGTAGCCTATCTGAAGTAAGTTATAATTCATATCCTTTGATGTTGAACTATATAGCTGAAGACCACATACAAGATGGCGGTTTTAATGGAGGTCCCTTTTATTATGAAGAAATTGAATTCCTTCAAGTTCAAAAAATTTTAAGACAAGATGAGTATTACTTCACGAAATATCAGGATATTGCAAATGATTTTTTTACACTTGTCTCTGAGTTAAAAAAAATTGGTCAACTTCCGCTTGAAATTAACAATGCTTATCTTGTTATTAATGCTTATAAATCGCTTTAATTTGTCTATACTCTTTGCGGGGTTTTTATTCGAGGAGAATAATTATTGAAGGCTTTCTAATAAAACTATTACTTTTGTAAAAGTAATATTAAAAGTATTAGGATAAATTAAGTGAGCGATGGAAATGAATTATTACTACAGTTTCTACAGTATTTAAAAAAGTAATTGACTAAAAGATAGCGTTAATAAATACTTGGAACACTATCTTGAGTTAGTAATTTTAATCTCTAACTCAAATACACGTCGTTATTAACCCACCTGCTTTAGCGGGTGGTTATTAAGTTTTTAATTTATAAGCACGAACATAATCGACTTTTGTTTGGCAACGACTTTTGGTTAGACTACCATAACCTGTTGTTGGAATTGTTCCTGCCCAACTATTATTTCGTATTGCAGAACTTAAAATAAGATATTCACTTCTATCTGATACGGCTGTTGTTGTAGTCCAAACAAGTTTATCATCAAAATAAAAACTATAACTAGTCGGTGTCCATAAAACACCATAAGTGTGCCAAGTATCTTGAGATAATGTTTGTTTAAATGAAACCATATTACCAATCGATTTATGTGACGAGGCGTAACCATCCCAATGTATAGCATTAACGATATATGAAGATACATCTGAGTTTGTTTGATTGGCCATGCGATGTTCAATAATATCAATCTCAGTACCAGCTATATCAGGACTTCCTATAGGAGTGCCAAATGTTGGTGATTGTAACCAAAAAGCTGACCAATTTGCGGGCATATTATGAAACTTCATTCTCGCTTCTACATAACCATATGTCATCTCGAACTTATCCTGAGTTCCAATCATGCCAGTGTAATGAATACCTTTATTAGTATAAGTAGTAATAACAAGTTGACCGCGTTCAACAGTTACAGCATTAGGGGTATTTATTGCACTATTTCTAAGACCTGTGTAACGATAATTCCATTTAGTCAAATCTAATGACTGACTACGAAACTCATCATGCCAAAACATTTTGCCAATATTGACATTAGCTGGCACAGCTACTGCTAAATGAGTAAAACTTAACAAAACTATTACAATGAAATAATAGATAAAATTTGTTTTTTTCATGTTACACCGATTAAGACTAATAGATTAAAACAATATAGCGTTTAATTTTTATGATAACTGGAGTCCAATAGCTAAAGCTATTAGACTCCAACTGTATTATTGACAAATTTTTGTAGTGGTCATTATTATATCTATAATAATTAAACCAATAAATTCACTAATATCTGCTCATAAATAGAAGATAATATGTCTAAATCATCGACGCTAACGTGTTCGTTTATTTTATGAATGGTTTCATTTAATAAACCCAATTCTAAAACTTGCGCCCCTGTAGGTGCAATAAAACGTCCATCCGATGTACCACCGCCAGTATCATCTTGAGTGTCATAACCTGTTACGGTTTTAATCGCTTTGTGAGTGGCATCAATTAATTCACCACGCGCTGTTAAAAACGGATTACCCGATAATCGCCATTCAATTTTATAATCTAATTGATGTTTGTCGAATAAAGCATGAACCCGTTGTTTAATTAATGTTTCGCTTAATTCAGTACAAAAACGTAAATTAAATAATAATTCGACTTGGGCGGGAATCACATTTTCCGCGCCAGTACCTGCATTAATATTAGACACTTGCAAACTGGTGGGCGGAAAAAATTCATTACCGCTATCCCAAATTTCTTGTGTTAATTCTTGCAAAGCAGGGGCGAGTTTATGAATAGGATTATTGGCAAGTTCGGGATAAGCCACATGCCCTTGAATACCAAACACCGTTAATTTGCCATTTAATGAGCCACGCCGCCCAACACGAATCACATCCGCGATTTTTTTATCACTAGACGGCTCACCCACTAAACACCAATCAATTTTTTCACCGCGTTTTTCTAAAACCTGGACTACTTTGACCACACCATTGGTGGCAATACCTTCTTCATCGCTGGTCATCATCACCGCAATTGAACCGTGATGCTCTGGATAACGCGCCACAAAACGTTCGACTGCGGTAATAAAACAGGCAATACCGCCTTTCATATCAGCAGCTCCTCTGCCGTAAAGCTTGCCTTCGTGCAGAGTAGGTTCAAAGGGTGGGAATGTCCATGAAGTTAACGCGCCTGTGGGTACGACATCGGTGTGTCCTAAAAATACCAATAAAGGCGCAACACTGCCACGCCGACACCACAGGTTTTGGGTATCAACAAAGTCTAAGCGTTCTTCGTTAAAACCGAGTTTTGCAAGGCGCGTCACCAATAAATCTTGGCAACCCGCGTCATTTGGTGTCACTGACACGCGAGAGATTAAGTCTTTTAATAAATCTACTGTGGCACTCATAGCAGGGCTTGATAATGTTCGAGGTCAAAACCGATGATAAAACGGTCAGGGGTTACAAGTAGGGGGCGTTTGATTAAGGTAGGCGTTGCTAGCATAAGCTGAAAAGCTTTGTTTTCGTCCAACTCAGCGCGTTGCTCTGCGCTGAGTTGTCGCCAACTGGTGCTGTTGCGATTCAACAAATACTGCCACGCGGAGCGGGCGATAAATTGTTGTAACAGCTCAGCACTGAGTCCGTCTTTACGAAAATCATGAAATGTATAAGCGACACCGTGTTGCTCTAACCATAAGCGGGCTTTTTTTACCGTGTCACAGTTTTTAATGCCGTAAAGTGTCACCATAGCATTACGCTTGGCTGTTGAGTAAATCGTCAAGGCTAGGCAATTGGTCGTCTTGACGGCAACGAGATTTGTATAAATCGACAAATTCCATAAAGGCTTGTTCTAAATCGGCTAAGGTATCTTCTTCTTCATCGCGTTCATCATCTGGCACTTCGCCTGATTCTAAATAATCGCGTTGAATTGAGACTTCACCATTTAAGGCGAGGATAGCGTAAATAATGGCATTGCTTGATAAATTTTCACTCATAGTCTTAAGAGATGTAGTTAAAGGTTAAAAGAAGTAGGTAACAGCTATGGCTATCATAGCAGAAAGCTATTGATACGCTGGGAAAAAATGGCTTTTTAGCCTGATAGTTAGGTGCTGAGTACAAAGTTTACTTGGTGATAACTGGAGTGCAAGCTTTGCTTGCCAATTAAATAAAAGTCAGACAAAGCCTGACCTCCGATTTAATTAATCCTTATAAATTACAAATAACAGCTTCTACATGTTCTATTGTTTTAGGGATTCGGGTTTCAATAATATTAGTATTATTGGCGGCAATGGCTTTTATAAAATGAATAGTATCCGTTTCATTATGTAAAGCCTTTAAAAAACTAATTAAACTATTACCCATTGCCTGCGCTAAATTAACAGGGACAGCATTACCAATTTGTTTATATTGCGCTGACAATGAACCCATAAATTGCCAATTATCAGGAAAGGTTTGAATACGCGCATATTCACGCACTGTTAATGGACGCGTTTCATCGGGATGACAACGCTCAGTTTGATTTTGCGCGGGGGAACAAGTTAAAGTTAAACTCGGTTCATCCCACGATAATCGCCGCGCCATTCCCGTTTTACCGCCGCCTAAATAATAACTTTTTTTCATATAAGCGCGTTGTACATTTTCGGGTAAATGTCGCCAACAACCGCCAGCAGGTACTAAATCCAATACTGCTTTTTTAGTCGCGGGATAATGCTGACCTTCGGATTGCGGCACGTCACAATTATATAATGCACCCGCTTTTAAAGCGTCACGCAAAGTCATAAATGTTTCTTGCGGCTGAGGAAAATAAAACTTGGCTTTATTGACTAAATCATTACGCACCGCAATTAAAAATAAACGTTCACGTTTTTGCGGGACGCGGTAATACATGGCTTTTAATACTTCTGAACCCATTAAGCTATAACCTAAATCAGCAATAACACTTTTAATAGTAGCTAAGGTTCGACCATTATCATGATTTAATAAACCGCGTACATTTTCAGCTAAAAAAACTTTAGGTTGAATTTCAGTAATAGCACGAGCGAATTCAAAAAATAATGTGCCTCTGACATCTTCAAAACCGCGTTTATGTCCCGCATAAGAAAACGCCTGACAGGGAAATCCGCCCGAAACAAAATCGACTTTATGTTTATAAGCTTTAAAATTAATATTTTTAATATCGCCTTCAATAACCTGCCAGTGTGGACGATTTTGTCGCAAAGTCTGACAGGCATATTTATCAATTTCATTGAGTAATACTGCTTTAAAACCTGCTTTTTCTAAACCCAGAGCCAAACCACCCGCTCCTGCAAATAATTCAATTGAACTAAAACTCATAAAATAAAATTCTCAAATCCTTGGTATTTTTTAAAGGCTAATAAATATAAACTTTGTAATAAATTCGGTGCAATGTTTTCTAATTGTTCAAATACAGTATTGACACTATTTCTGGTTTGCAAACTCGCAACTACTTAATCAATATTAAAACGATAATTTTCTACAGTTTGTTTGACATGGTTAAATAAATCCTTATCACTGAAAGGATAACATACTGATTCATGGTTTATTACTCAGAATAAAAAAACAAACCAGTCAGGTTTTTACAACCTGACTGGTTTATGAGGTCTTGGTTTTATTAAATCGCCAAAGCTCTAATTAATGCTAACGGTGGTTTATCAGTATCATTGCGTTTTTCTAAACACGCGCTTAAAGGTACGATTTCAATATTACCGTTATTATAAGCGGCAACGTGGGCATGTTGCCCATTACACAGCGCGTGAACCGCAGAATAACCCATTTCAGAGGCAAAATAACGATCAACTGCGGTAGGACTACCACCGCGTTGAATATGGCCTAAAATACACACATGCACATTCATAGCATAATCATTTTTTAATTTATCTTTTATTTCATAAGATAATCCAGACTTTTCGCCTTCAGCGACAATAATAATCGATGAAGTTTTACCCCGTGCCGCACCTTTATTAATATCAGCCACTAATTGCTCATAATTGACTTCATGATTGGATAAAACTACATGCTCAGCACCTGTACATAAACCCACTTGCAAAGCAATTCCAGACGCGCTCCGTCCCATGACTTCAATTAAAAAAGTACGTTCATGCGCTGAGGCAGTATCTCGAATATTATCCACGGCATTAATAGCAGTCTGCACCGCAGTATTAAAACCAATAGTGTATTCTGTGCCTGAAATATCATTATCAATAGTGGCAGGAATACCTACAATGGGGATTTGATGTTCTTCACTCAAACGCATTGCGCCTGTAAATGAACCATTACCACCAATAACAATTAATGCGTCAATATGGCGACGATTTAATAAATGCGCCGCTTCTCTTCGAGTTTCTATTTCTAAGAATTCTAAACAACGGGAGGTATCTAGTATTGTGCCGCCGCGTTGAATAATATTACTAACAGATGATAAATTAAGTTTTTCAATATCACCTGCCAGTAAACCTGAATAACCGCGATAAATACCATAAACCTCAATCCCTAAACCAATCCCTGTACGCACCACTGCTCTAACTGCGGCATTCATTCCGGGGCTATCGCCACCACTACAGACTACCGCTAAGGAATGAATCGGTTTAGTAATTGAGGTCATATTAATTCCTATTAATTATTAATTGTTAATGGAATTCAAACCTAGGTTTGAACTCCAGTTGATAATGTTATTTATTATTTATCCACCAAAAGATAAATTTAATAACTCATTATCTAATCGTCCCGCTCTAAAACTTTTGCCTGATTCAACTGCGGTGACAATTACGCTGGCAGGGCTGAATAACATGGCATCAATTTTAAAGAAATCATATTTATATTCTTTGAAAACTTGCGCAAAAGGTTTGCCGTAATCTTTTGAAGTGGAACTGGGCAAAGCCAAGGCTAATTTTTCCGCTTCTTCATCACTGCCTTTAACAAAAATATGCACTAAACCTGCAAATAAAATCGCATCGTTAGTGCGCCCCATTGCTTGTACAAAATCAGGATGCGGCGGACACACAGGCGCAGAACCTGTGCCGTCAATAATATTTTCTAAAGGAAAATGCAGGGCATGGGCTTTGTGCATGGCAACTTCTAACACCCGCCCTACGACTTGTACGCCACCTGCCAAACTGCTAGTTGGCGTGACGATAATGGTTAAGTTTTCAGGGGCAACGTTGCAAGCCGCGACTACTTTTTCAACCAAAGCCAAAGGTGGAATTTTATCGTTTTCAATCACTAACACGGTTTTATCGCCGTCATCGTGATAGGCTAATTCTTTGTATAACTCTTCAACAGGTTGAACCACGCCGTCTTTGGTTTTAGTCGCCATAGCGCGAGCAGGGCCTGAGCCTAAAGCATAATATTTTTCATGCGCCAAACTCCAACCTGCATATTGACTGCCCAAACAAGCTAATACGGGATTGGTGCTGTGTACATGTACTGACAAGGGCCAATTGTCGGTGTAATGACTGTGGCTTAAGGTCACTGTTCCCATGCCGCCTAAACAAATTTCAGTAATAATGCGCCCCGCTTCCAAGCCGCCTAAAGCGTTAATCCCCGCGTCAATCACGGTGCTACCGTTTTCTAAAGTTAAGACTTCGAGTCTTAAAGCGTCTTTATTTACAATTAGTTGTCTAACTAAATGTTGGGATAATTGATTGACGCTTGCTGTGTTTGCCATGAAGAACCTCTAAAAAGTTGAGAAAAAAGAGTGTGTTGCTGTTGTTTTAATTGCGCTAAGGTCGATTTTGCCGCGCTACTGCTGGCAATCATACTGCAAATAGGTTGCCCTGCGCGACAGTCACTACCCACTTGGGGAATATCCACATAGCCAGTCCAGTCGATAGTGTCAGGGATTATTATATCGCGGGGCGCGTAAATAATTTGATACGCCTGATAATTTTCTGTGCTTTGTTTATAATGAAGTGAGCCATTAATATGCGCTATTAATAAACTATTATCATATAATTGCACACTAGCAGGAATTCTAGGATTAATTTCTAAGCAATAACACTGCTGATTATCAACTATAAAATCTAAAGAATTTAAACCGATTAATTTTAAAGCAGGGACGAGTTTTTTTAGCCAATCAATAATTAAGTTTTTATGTTGCGGAGTTAGTCGCGCATAATTAATAATTCCCGAAAAAATAAACTCGTGTCCTGTACCTAAGTTAATAGTCCACTGAGTATTAAAGCCAATCACTTGAAACTCATCGCCATTAGCTAGAAATAAAACTGAATGATTTAAACCTGCTTGTAATTCTTGCCAATAAAAAGCATTAATGTTTTGTTGATTAGTGTAATAACTAACCCCTACGCCGCCTTGATTAACAAATGGTTTAATTAAATAATTATTGCTATTATCAGGCGCAGTAAAATAGGTTTTAGGATGATTAATATTTAATTTAATTAATAAATTAAAAAAAGCCTGTTTATTTTGGACGGCTTGAAAGGTAGCAGGACTATTGCCTAATAACACAAAATGCTTATCAAGATAATAGAGACTCTCAATAAAATTTTCAAATCCGCTACCATAAAGGCACTGCTTTACTTGATAACGTTTTATAAAATAATCAACCGCTGGGATTAAATTTTCTAAAGCCAATGACTTAATTTGTTGATACTCAAAGCTGTAATTTTGAGTATCAACATCGGCAAATATATCAATAACTAAGGGTTTAAAACCATTAATTGTTGCACTAAAAGCCAAATATCGCGCTGAGGTGGCGATAATTAAAAGGTAATTTGAATTAAACAAAGTGTTTATTATAAAGTTTGTGTTTAAAATCATAAAAACTAAGGTAACTCAATTATTTTTACACTTTATTATTTAACATTATGAGTCACGTTGTCATAAAAGAGTAATAATAGCTTTGTTACAATACCGTAACTTAATCTTTTTTTTGTATTTAATTATGTCCAGTTTTACTATTCTTGTTGTTGAAGACGAAGACGCTATCCGAGAAATGCTCACTATGGTTTTAGAGCAATCGGGTTTTAACCCAATTGCCGCCGCTGATGCCCAAGAAGCACAACGGGTTTTAGATGATACCATGCCTGATTTAATTTTATTAGATTGGATGTTACCTACTATTAGCGGTGTTGAATGGGCGCGGCGTTTGAAAAAAGAACCGATTTATCGTGAATTACCTATTATTTTATTAACCGCCAGAGGCGAAGAAGAAGATAAAGTCAGAGGTTTAGAAATTGGCGCGGACGATTATATGACCAAACCTTTTTCACCTAAAGAATTAATCGCCCGAATCAGAGCAGTATTGCGCCGCAGTGGTAAAATTCAAGGCTCAGCGCAAATTGCTTTGGGGGATTTAATTTTAGATACTGAACAACATCGTTTAAGTATTGGTGATAAACAATTAGAAGTCAGTCCTACTGAATTTCGATTAATGCACTTTTTTATGACCCATCCCAATAAAGTCTATAGTAGAACTCAATTATTAGATCAAGTTTGGGGGCGTAGCGTTTATATTGAAGAGCGCACTATTGATGTCCATATTAGACGTTTGCGTAAAATATTAAGTGAACACGGCAGAGAAGAATTAGTGCAAACGGTACGCGGTTTTGGTTATCGCTTTTCTTTAATTAGTTAGTTTTTAATAATTCTGTTTAAATCATTAACAATGGCTTGTACTAATGTGGCGTAGGGAAATTTTTACTATTACATTGCTATTATTATTAGCCATCGTTGCTGGCTTGTTAATTGGCAAAGTTTCACTGTTATTATTGATTGTCGTTTCAGGTGTACTGGCACGACAATTATTTCAAATTCATCGTTTTGTGCAGTGGTTAAAACAAGGTGGTCGTCTGCCTTATCCTAAAACGACGGGTATTTGGGAAGATATTTATTATTCAGTTTATCGCATTAAAAAGAATGAACGGCGACGTAAAAAGAAACTCAGTAAAATGTTAAAAGAGTTTCGACAATCCACTGAGGCTTTGCCTGACGCGGCTATTGTTTTAGGTGCTGATAATCGGATTGAATGGTCGAATAAACCTGCTCGTGAAGTTTTTGGTCTGCATTCTAATGATAAGGGACAACGTATTCCTAATTTAATTCGTTTCCCTGAATTTGTGCAGTATTTAAAAGCGGAAAATTTTAAAGAATCTTTAATTATTCCCTCGCCTGTGAATAATCGCATTATTTTAGCGGTGCGTATTGTCACCTATGGCGCGAATTTGCGTTTATTATTAGCCCAAGATGTGACTCAATTAAAGAAAATGGAATTAATGCGCAAAGATTTTGTTGCCAATGTCTCGCATGAATTACGCACGCCCTTAACAGTCATGAAGGGTTATTTAGAAACCTTGCAAGATATGGATGATGGGCTGTCGCCGTTATTAACCACTTCATTTCAACAGATGACTGCTCAAACCGAAAGGATGCAACATTTGGTGGATGATTTATTATTATTAGCGCATTTAGAAACGCAAAAAAAGAAATCGCATTGCGTAGATATTCCCCTATTATTAAATGAATTATGCAAGGAAAGTAATAGTTTAAAAAATTGGCATAATCGGATTGTTTTGTTATTAGAATCCGATGCGCATATTATTGGTGATGTGCAGGAACTGCGCAGTGCCTTTACTAATTTAGTGGTGAACGCGTTGAATTATTCACCTGAGGATTCTTTGGTCACAATTCGCTGGTCACAATTCAATAATAGTTTGATATTAGCGGTTGAAGATAAAGGCGAGGGTATTGCCGAGACTGATATTCCTCGAATTACTGAACGTTTTTATCGGGTTGAAACTAAACGCCGTAATCGTGTTAAAGGTACGGGTTTGGGTTTGGCTATTGTTAAACATGTTTTAATGCGTCACGATGGGGAATTATCTATTAGTAGTCAGTTAGGTAAAGGCAGTTGTTTTAGTTGTCATTTTCCATTACAACGCCGTTGTAATTAATTATTTTTTGCGTAGATTTTTTTATCAGAAAAGCTATAGTTGTGATGACTATGGCTTTTTTTCGTTATATAGATAGCTTTTTGGTGTAACTGTAAACGGGTTTATTTAACCAATATCAGAAAATACTAAAAAAACATTGCCTACTGTTTCTTATTGTGGAATGATTTCGCTTTGAAATTAGACTTAAAAATTTCTTAAATAATGCTTGGGTTTTATGGATAATAACGCACTGTTGTTGTCTAATTCCTACGCTTTGTGCATTGTTGCAATGCGTGTTTTTGATTTTTTGTCCTTGGTTGTCACTTTAATAACAAACAATTCCTCATTATGAATCATAATAACTCTGTAACAGAAGATAACGCGTCTTTAGTTAAAACCGAGCTTGAAGTGGATGATCCTTTGCGGCGTGAAACTTTGCGTAAGTTAGGCAGTTTTGCCGCTTACACCGCGCCGACACTATTATTATTACTTTCACCACGCTCAGGTCACAGTGGTTCAATTGTCGACGTGCCACCCACAGGGCCTTCTTTTTGAAGCATCGACAACTTTACGAGATAGCGTTTAACTTTAAATTTAAAGAAGGCGACAGTTTATGAAAAAAAAATTATTGCTTTGCCCGATACATCGAACGGTTTTATCTTTGGCTCTGACAAGCTGGCTAGCTCCAGCACTGGCATGGCAACCCTTAAGTACAGGTTTAACGGGTGGCACACCTGCGGTGAACGCGCTTGCCATTGATAGTAGTGGACATCTTTATGCGGGCGGTATTTTTACTACCGCTGGCGGCAGTTCGGCAAGTAATATTGCTAAATGGGATGGTAGTGCATGGTCTGCAGTAGGCAGTGGTACTAATGGGACTATCAAAGCACTGGCTGTTAGCGGTAGTAACTTGTTTACAGGCGGGACGTTTACCACAGCGGGTGGTAGTACGGTGAATGCTATTGCCAAGTGGGACGGTACTACATGGTCAGCACTCAATAGCGGTGTTGCGACCACAAACGAAGTTGACGCACTTAATGTTTCAGGTACTACTTTATATGTAGGCGGCGCATTTACTACAGTAGGCAGTCTCCCTATAACGGCTAACAAAATAGCGAAATGGGATATAAATGGTAGTTCTTGGTCACAAATTGATGCGATTTCATTAAAAAATACGGTTCAGGCTATTGCTGTTAATGGCAGTTATTTGTTTGCGGGTGGTCTCTTTAGATTCACGAGTGATTATGCTGCTACGGGCTATGTGACCTTATATTCAATAGGGCTATGGAATGGCTCTGCGTGGTCGGGATTAGGTTCGGGAGACCCTACAGATGTCAACTCACCCGCTGTTGGTGTTGACACGGGTTATGTCGTTAATGCACTGGCTATGAATGGCACTGATTTATACGCGGGCGGTAGTTTTGTACGAGTGGCAAACAACACGACACCTACTGCTAATAGAGTAGCAAAATGGAATGGTACAGCGTGGAGTCCTTTGCTTGATGGTAGTAACAACGGTTTAAGTGCTGAGGTTAATGCGCTGGTAGTCGATGCTAGTAATAATAAATTGTATGCAGGTGGCAGTTTTTCCAAAATTGGTCTGTCATCAGGCTCAGGACCTAATGCTCAAGGGGTGGCGCGGTGGGATATTACCAATAGTAGATGGTCTCGTTTAGGTGCTGACACGGCTTATGCCTTTAATACAGTTTCGCCATCATCTAATACAGTTTCGGCATTGACAATGGACATTGACGGTAATCTTTATGCAGCGGGAAAATTTACCACAGTGGGTGAAGATTCTGCGGGGGCTGCCGTTTCAGCTAATAATATTGCGGTATATACAGCGACTGATTTAACGGCTAATCAGTGGAAATTAGTCAGTTTGCCACATTATGAATCCAGCGGTACTAAAATCAGTGCGGCGTTTGATAGTTTGCCTGCGAGTAGTTATAACGTGGGCGGGGATTCTAATGGTTGGATAGTGTGGGAACGCGATGAAATTAGCCAAAACTATGTTAGAAAACGTTCTAATACCGATGTGTTGCAACAAGGCAAAGGCTATTGGGTGAAAAGTTATGCCGATGGTGTTATGGATATGGACGGCGTGGAAACCCCTGTGGTCTCTCAAGCTACTAATTCAAATTGCACCTCAAGCAAGGGCTGTTACATTATTGAATTAAGCAACTCAGATGGAACTAACCCGCACTATAATCTTTTAGGTAACCCTTTTATTAACCGTGTGCAGTGGGCGAATGTACGTTTTGAAATAGGCGGAACTTTAGGCAATCCTGCAACGGGAACAACGCCTGCTTATACGCCTAATGGCGCGTTGTCAGCTGGTATCGCCGACAAACAATTTGCAGTCTACAATGGCAGTGCTTATCAAACCTGTGATGATGTGACAGGGGGGTGTGATCATTATCTTAAACCTATGCAAGGTTTCTGGGTCAAATTATTACCCGCCTCACATAATCAAGTTGTCAAGCTACTGATTCCTAAACCTTAATAGCCAGCGCGGAGCTTTTTGTTATGTTTGCACGAAAAATTCATTATGCCTCTGTGGTGTTGCTCGCAACGCTTGGGGTTTTGCCATTATCAGCATCGGCTTGGTATATACGCCTCGATGTTACTGTGCCAAAAGCGCATTTATTAGACGAAGGCAATGCTTTAGGACAGGTGCGTGATGCTATTGGCGATTATGATTTACACGATTTGATTGAGTTCGCGCCCTTTGGCGCACCTTATTTAACACTGGTCTTTCCTCATGCTGATTGGGCTAATAAAGCGGGTAATTATGCCACTGATTTTCACGCACCCAGCGTACTTAGCGATTCATGGGCATTTGAAGTACGCACTGACGCGCCTAACCGCACCGTTACTTTGAACTGGAGCAGTGATAATAATAACAAGCTAAAACAGTCTCAGTTGATTGATAACACCACAGGTCAAACGATTGCGGTTAAACCCAAGAAACACTACACCTTTACCATGACAGGTCAAACGACCCGCTCTTTTACATGGAAAGTCACGCCTTAAATGTTGTTAGATGGTTTACATAACGACTGGCAGTCTTTTTTAGACTGCCAGTCAACTACCTACATAAAACAGCTTTACTATTAAAATCCCACTTTTAGCCACCTTGCGTGAACTGTCTGATTGAACCAACGCATTACACGCTGTTTCCACTTGCTTCAAGTACCGTTGTGGTGCGCGAAGCCGTGACACAATTATTCTTGCTCAATGAAACCGCTAGTTTGCTCTGGCAACAACTTTCTAAAGGCGTAAGTGTTACCCAAATTAGTCAGCAATGGAGCGAGCAGTTTGGCATTACAACGACTCAAGCTTTGCAAGATATTGAAAATGCCTTGGCCTTTTGGCATTCAGAAGGCTTACTGGGTGCATTGCCACCGCCATTTCCTGCCTTTACCCCTCTCAGTACCGCGCTAACTATTCCTTTACCCGTTCTGCCCTTACAACTCCAGTATCGAGTGGGAAACTGTGTCATTCAAATACACCTTAATCAGGCGCAACTTGCGCATACAATCGATGCGATATTTGCTTATTTGAGCGATAAAACCACGCAAACTGTCGATGTGGTCTTTAAGGTGTGGCAACAATCGCACACTTATTACTTGGTAAAAGATGATGCTGTCTTTGTTGAAAAGGGAACATTCGATAATTTAATCAATCATCTGCATTACCAAATATTGCAACACGCCATAGCACTTAGTGATTACTTGAGCGTATTACACGCTGGCGCGGTGAGTCGTAATGGTCGTTGTTTAGTGCTGGCAGGCTGTGGTGGCGCGGGTAAATCAACTTTAACAGCGGCATTATTAACGCGGGGCTTTCAGTATTTTTGTGATGATTTAGTGCCATTAGCTACAAACACTTTACAAATCATGGTATTACCTGTACCGCTAACCATCAAAGAGCCAAGCTGGTCTTTATTGCAACCCTATTATGCCAACTTGCTTGAGTTACCCTGCTATGTACGCAATGCTAAAAAAGTGCGCTATTTACCCCCACCCATCAGCCAGTGTCCCAAGCCGCAAACGGTATCGTATTTACTTTTTCCGCGCATTGCCCAAACTGCCCAGTTACGCCGTTTAAATGCACAAGAATGTTTGCAAGCTTTATTGGCGGCTAATATGGCACTGCCACAAACTTTTAGCTCAGATAACATCGCGCAATTACTCGCTTGGGTAGAAAACACCCCAGCTTATGAAATTGCTTATGAACAGTTAGAGACCGCTCTCGCTTTGATTGAACAATTATGCAAACAGTAAGGCTTTTTTCATGGTTATGTTTATGGCTAAGCCCTGTTACGCACAATAAACAAGACTTAATTGCCCACTTTCAACAAGCAGAGCCACAAGCGTGGATAGCGTTAATTCAATTATCGAGTGAGCATTTAGTCACGCCAGCACTTTATCCTTTAGCGGTAAGCAAAGAACTACTGGTTTATATCCCCGCCGATGTACTCGATTATCTCAAAAACGTTCATCAGCTCAATATGCAACGCAATCAAGCCTTACTCAAGCAAAGCCTAGATATTATTGATACCCTCAATGCAGCCGGTATAGAACCCTTGGCTTTAAAAGGCATAGCAAGCTTATTAAGCCCACTTTATCCCGATATAGGAATGCGCGTTTTAGGTGATATTGATTTATTAATTCCTAAGGCACGTTTAGCCGATGCACTGACTGCTTTACGCGCCAGCGGTTATGTGGAGGCAGAGGAAAATATCTTAGATGCGTATCAAGCCCATCATCATGCCGTGCCACTCATTAAAGCAGGTGCATTAGCCTCAGTAGAACTGCATCATGAATTAATACCCGTCTATGCACAAAATTGTTTATTAACTAGCGCGGACTGCTGGCAACACGCCATTGCTCTGCCTTTAGCACAGCGACAATGTTATGTATTAGCCATTGACAATAGGCTGTTACATAATTTTTATCACAGCCAATTAGGTGATCGTAATTATTTGCGCGGCAAAGTATCACCGCGTCAAGCTTTAGAATGGCTTTATCTTTATAACAACTACACAGAGCAGATTAATTTTCCCGCGTGTGTAGAACGAGCGCGGCAAGCGCATTTATTAACAGCATTGGTCGCTTATCAACTCAGTATTGAACACTATTTCAAACAGACTACACCCACATTATTGACACTTACTTTAAGTGGTCGCTTACAGTATTGGCGTGAACGTTTCAAGCGTCAGTCTTCAGGTTTTGCTCGTGTAGATGATGGGCTAGTTGCCATGATGATGGGCTTTAATTATGTGAAACAATTTTCAGCGGCGGCTCTTAGTTTGCGTTATCCGCATCTACCTTTATCAGTCGCACGAAAATTGTGGCTACAAAAATTGAAAACCCGTTTATAAGGTTGTTGTGCAAAGACGTTGCGGTGCAACGTCTCTACTAAAAAACTTATGCTTTAGGCGGGACATAACCCTCAGGCATAGCATCGTTGCCTTCAAATAAAAATTTATAACGTTCTTCTGCTAAATAAGCGCGTGCTTTAGCATCAAAGCTGGCTAATTTATTTTCATTAATCAACATAGTTTGACGTTTTAACCACTCTTGCCATGCTTGTTTAGATACTTTTTCAAAAATCTCTTGTCCTTTTTCACCGGGAAACGGTGGCGCGTCTAAGCCTTCGGTTTCTATACCTAATTTTATGCAATGAACCAATCTACTCATGAAAATCCTCATTAATGATGTGTTGTTGTAACAGCGTCTTAATCGGCGCGGCTAAAGCGAGTTGTTCAAGCTCAATAGCGTTATACCAAACTGTGCTATTCGCTTCCATCACATAATTTATAGGGCTATTGGTACGCACTAACAAAGGCGTGTAGTCCAAATGATAATGGGAAAAAGTATGGCGTTGCACTGCTAAGAGCTGTTGCTCAGTGATGTTTATATTTTTTGTTATACACCAATCAGTTGCCTGCTCTGGGGTGTCGAATTCCAATAAACTCCATAACCCGCCCCAAATACCTAAAGGGGGTCGTTTAGTTAATAACACCGCATTATCAGGATTGCGCAATAGTAAAAAAACCACGGTTTTCACAGGCAAAGTCTTACTGGGTTTAGGCGTAGGATAAAGCGAAACGCTATTACTTAACTTGGCTTTACAATGACTCGCTAAAGGACACACACCGCAATAAGGACGACTACGCACGCACACTGTCGCGCCTAAATCCATCATCGCCTGCGTATAATCGGCAACGCGCTCTATGGGGGTATAACGACTACTAATATCCCATAATTGCTCGGCAACTTGAGGCTTACCCGTCCAACCCGACACCGCTTCAAACCGCGCTAACACCCGCTTCACATTACCGTCTAAAATCGGTTGTGATTGATGAAAAGCAATACTTAAAATCGCGCCAGCAGTCGAGCGTCCGATACCTGCTAAAGCGGTTAATTCCTCTAAACTATGCGGAAACTCGCCTTTTTGAGCAATGATTTGCGCGGTTTTGTGTAAATTTCTGGCTCGAGCGTAATAACCCAAACCCGCCCAAAACGGTAAAACCTCATCCAAGCTAGCATTGGCTAAATCCTCCAAAGTAGGAAAGCGGTCTATAAACTTTTGGAAATAAGGAATTACCGTGTTGACTTGGGTTTGTTGCAACATAATTTCAGACAGCCATACCCAATAAGGTGAACTGTTTTGTTGCCAAGGTAAATGCTTACGTCCGTGGCTATCAAACCAATTCAATATGCATTGCTGAAATAACTGAGGAGTCATGTAAAATAGGGGTAGTGATGAGCCAAGATGAGCTACATGCTTATAATACTTGCACTTTTTTTGTAGCTGTGTATATTTGCGGCTTGGTTTTAAAAACAGTAAAACCAATCGTAGTAATGATAACAATAAATAACAAGAGGATTTGCCATGAGTTTTGATTTCAAACGCATGTTGAAATATGAACGCAACCTAAGCTTAAAAGAAAGACAATACCGCCTTTATGCAGGTGTTGCCATGATTGTAGTTTCAGTATTTACCGCCAGCATTTTATTATTATTGCTGGGCATGTTCTGTGTGGCTGAATGGCATTTTAAATGGTGTCCACTGTATGCAGGCTTAAATAAAAACACCTATGAAGGCGATGAAGCCTGTAGTAGTGGTTGTTCACACGGTGAACACTAAGTAATAAACTATTTTTAATAGTACACCTCGCTTAGCTTAAACCTGACAGCTTAGTAAAATCTGTCAGGTTTAATTAATCTTCTTTACGAAATTCCCCTTCCAAAACATCAGGTTCTGCTTTAAACCCCCGCCCAAACGCGCCACTGCTTTGAATCACTTGATGCGCTAATACATAATTAATAATTAGTTTTCGTGAAGCTGGTATTAAACAAACCAAGCCTAATAAATCACTAATAAATCCTGGGGTCAATAATAATGCCCCTCCTAATAAAATAAAAATCCCTTCTAATAACTCCATAGCGGGCAATTCACCACGCGCTAAATTTTGTTGAAAGCGTTGCACTGTCGCAAAGCCTTGTTGTTTTAATAACCACACGCCTAAAAAACCTGTGCTTATTACTAAAAAAATAGTTGGCAATGCACCGATAATACTGCCCACTTCTAATAATAAATAAATTTCTGCAAAAGGAATTAGCAGTATTAATAAAAACAAAATTTGTAATGGCTTCATAAAAATGACTCGTTAGATTAAAAGGCTATTATTAATAACCAAAGTGAAAAAGTAGGGGGAATTCTATTCAGCCTTGTACAACAGTTATTAGGGGCAAATAGGACTTACCCCTACATTTATACTACTGCGTAAATAAAAATACGCTAAGTTATTTAGTGTTCACTGTGTTCCAAACAAGGCGACTTAGAAAGTTTTTCTGTATCTCCGCGCAAATAATCAAGCAAATAATTTTTAATTATATCTGCAACTTCAGTTCGTTGGCTGGCAACAACGATTTGAATAAATAAACTGTCTTTTAATTGATGACAATTCACAGAAACGATGCTTTGTTCACCATAACCTGTGACTGTACCTTCCCCATAATTCTGAGGATCAAAGTTCATTTGCTGCATAATTTCATAAGCCCTTCGCTCACATTGCAAAATACTTAGTTTATATTTAACAAAATTAGAGATACTCAAAGCAGGTGGATTAAGGGTTTTAGTACGCGCATAGACACTTGGGGTAAAAATAAACACACTGAAGAAAATAATCAGTGACAATAGCAATTTAATAATTTTCATAAGACACTAATGGTAAAAGTTATTCACGCCATTACTATTGAGCTGACGTGTATTGGGGTATGATTTAAGCAGATTGAAATATGTCTACCAAATTGGCGAAGAATAGTTTAAAACTATTTAAAAATTTTCTGAATTATAAATTGCTAATGTAAAAGGTGCGTGGGCAACAAAGTCGCTGAACGCCTCATCAATAATACCTTGATTGATAAGTTCTTGTAGCGTTAAACGTGGGTTGATAGGCGTAGATTTGACCAAAATAAGTTGGCGTGCTGATAAGCTTTTCGCCAACCAAGCCGCCAGACTATCGGAAGTAATTTGCCATGTTGGCGCAATCGCGGCGCGATTAAGTTCGGCAATATCGGGTGACCAAATAACGGGGGTATGCGCTTGCCCAGCAAGGAGTTTAAGTATGCTCTCGCTTTGGTGTGCAAGCGCGAAGTTTGGCTTTAATCCTTTGAATAGTAAAGCCATTTGTTGCATAGCAAGTAGAGCCATCTCATGTGCAGTGGTGTCATCAAAGCCCCATTGCTGTTGGGTTAGGCGTACTTGATCGGCAAATATGCCGCCGCCTGAAACAATCACGGTATTTTCTGAATATTGTTTTTCAATACGATTAAGACAATGCAGTAAGGTTTGTGCGTGTAGCAAACTGCCACCTAGTTTAATAATTCTCATGTTAAAACTTCTTGCTAGGGTATTTTATATTTTGTCATTATAGAATGAAAATTCAGAGGTAATTATCTTTTCTTAATGCAATATAAGCAAAGGTTTTAGCATCTTTGAGTAAAAATTATATTTAGGCTGATGCTTAACTTCATTATCGACAATAATCCAATCCATTTGTTTTATTTACGCTACTAATCACCATATTTTAAGTGGTAATAGATGTTACGCGGTGAAATAACTTTTAATGCGTACGCGTAGGTTTTTGGCTTTACCGAAAATAATAGTATTACTGGTATCTTTATATAAATAAACGCCTGTTTGGGTGTGAATAGTTGTGAAATTAAAATCTTGTGAGAATTTGATGGGGAGCATTGTGTTTTTAAAATAAGGTCATAAAATAGCTTGAGTAATAATTAAGGAGAAAATCATGCAAGCGATAGAATTAAATGTGCAGATTACTAAAACGGGTGAAATTCATCTGCAATTACCTGAAAGTGTCACCGCTAGAAGCGCGAGAGTTATTGTAATGTATGATAATGACGTGCCTAACCAAGAAACTATCAATGCTATTACAGCGGCGCGTAATGGTGATGTTGAGCGTTATGAATCGCTCAATGCTTTATGGGCAGATTTGGATAATGATTAATGCGTCAAGTCACGCTTACTTCTGCTTTTAAAAAAGATTACAAAAGATTAAATAAATCTGGACACTATGTGATGCAAGATTTACAAAAGATTGTGGATTTGCTTGCAAATAGTTTTATATTACCAGAAAAATACCGCGACCATGCGTTAATAGGTAATTGGCATGATTGTCGATAATGTCATATAAAAGCTGATTGGTTATTAATTTATCAATATAGCTTCGATGAATTAATTTTAATCAGGTCAGGTTCACATAGTGATTTGTTTTAGAATCTTGAATTGTGTAATTTATTAGGGTTGTGCTAAAATTTAGCCTTTATATTATAAAAAATATTAAACTTAAGAGAGTCAGCTATATGAAATATGAAAGCATGTCAATTTATAATTGTGTAGAAAAGGTAAATGAAACACTATTTTTACCTGATATTCAACGTCCTTATGTATGGGAAGAAGATGATGTTTGTCTACTTTTTGACAGTATATGCAGAAACTATCCATTTAACACCATTCTTTTATGGGCTATTGAGAAAAAAACACTTGCTGACAATAAAAATATAAAACGTGTAAATTTTGTTACTCAAAGATGGAATGATAATGAGATAAATACTTCCTCTCTTGATAGAGATTGTTATTATCTTGCTATAGATGGTCAACAAAGAATAACATCACTATATTTATCGCTTAAAGGTACATATAAAATAAAAGTTAAAAAACAAGAAGAATTAGCCGATATATATTTCAATTTTCTTTCGGGTTTTGAAGAAAATGAAAAAGAAATGCTCTATGAATTTCAATTTTTCTCTCAGAAAAAAGGCGATGTATTCATAGAAGAAATTAAAGATAAAGCTACAAAACAAATAACTTACAAAAATTGGATTAGACTCAAGTCTATCATTGAAATAAATATGCGTCAGGAAATAAGACCAAAATTAAGAAAAAAAATTAAGGATGCAATTAATTTTGAAATTTCTGATGAGCAAAATGAAAACTTATATGAAATTTGGTCAAAAATAAAAACTGATGAGTTAATATCGTATTACAAAGAAACAACACAAGACTATGACAAGGTTCTTGATATATTTGTAAGAACAAATTCAGGGGGAGAAAAATTAAGTTATTCAGACCTTTTGTTTTCTTATATTAAACTTAATTGGACTGATGCAAGGGGTAAGTTTGGTTCTTTATTAAAAGAACTTAACGACAATGAAAAATTTAAATTTAGTAATGACTTTTTGCTAAAGACTATTCTTTTTATTTATGCAACAGACCAAGAACGCCTTAAATATAGAACCTCAAATTTCTCTAAAGATATCGTAGAGGATATAGCAAAGCAATGGGATAACAAATTATCTAATGCTTTTAAACTGACAAAAGACATTTTAGTTTCTCGCTTTCTTCTTACTAATGATAAGTTAGTGACATCATATAATGCTATTATCCCAATAATATATTTTATTTATAAATATGATAAAAAAGCTATTGGTGAAACATCAAACACAATCACAGCGAGTATGCAAGAATGGCTTATAACGTCAATGTTGACAGGTGTTTTTGGCGGACAGTCTGATGGTATTCTATATAAAGCAAAAACGACTATTGATCATAGTTCTAGGGCTAATTATTTTCCAATGGCTGAACTTTTCGTAAAGTTCAACGAAGCGAAACCCTCTTTAAATTTAAAAATTACTGAAGATTTGATTAGCAAAGTGTCTTACAATTCTACAAATAGCTCTCTTATCCTTTCGTTAATTTATAAAAATGGAGTTTATTTTTCACCTCTACTTGATGCGAATAAGCCTCAGCAAGATCATATAATTTCAAGAAGTGAGCTTAAAAAAAACAGGCATCTTAAAAAAGAAGATATAAACTCAATTTTTAATTTACGATTTGTTTCAGCATCTGATAATCGAATTAAATCTGATGAAAGTTATGCGGAATGGAGTGACCGTGTTGGTAAAGAGGTGCTTGAAAAACATTTAATACCTTCGGGTGATTGGAATGCTGATAATTTTAAGCTTTTCTTAGAAGCTAGAAAAAAACTATTTATGGATGAAATAATGAATAAGCACAATAAAAAATAAATCATGCTAAATTAATAATTATTCCTACGTTAAATCGTGGGAATAATTATTATTTAATTTGCCAACATCTTCTTCAAAAACCACCCCGTATAAGATTCCCCATTTTTCGCCACTTGCTCAGGCGTTCCATAAGCCAAAATCTCACCGCCGCCATTACCGCCTTCTTTGCCTAAATCAATTAAATAATCGCAGTTTTTAATCACATCTAAATTATGCTCAATCACAAACACGCTATTACCTTTATCGACTAAATCATTTAATACTGAAATTAAACGTTTAGTATCATCAAAATGTAAACCTGTGGTTGGCTCATCTAACATATAGACAATATGACCGCGCTTGCTTTTACTCAATTCTTTAGTAATTTTAATGCGCTGACTTTCACCGCCCGATAAAGTAGTCGAGCTTTGTCCTAATTTAATATAACCCAAACCGACTGCTAATAAAGTTTGTAATTTTTTATTAATAGTTGGTACAGCGGCAAAGAATACCGCCGCTTCACTGACTTCCATTGCTAATACTTCGGCGATATTCTTGTTTTTATAAAATACGCTGAGGGTTTCTTTATTATAACGTTTGCCATTGCAATCACTGCATTCTACATAAACGTCAGGTAAAAAATTCATTTCAATTTTTAAAACGCCATCGCCCTGACAACTCTCACAACGTCCGCCTTTAACATTAAAAGAAAATCTGCCTTTTTCATAACCGCGTAATTTTGCCTCTGGGGTTTGCGCGAATAAATCGCGAATATCATCGAATAATTTAGTATAAGTGGCGGGATTACTGCGTGGGGTTTTTCCTATTGGGTCTTGGTCAATAATAATCACGTTTTTAATAATATTGGGGGCAATAATAGTTTTATGTTTGCCAATAAAATCCACTTGTCCGCCGACCAGTTTTTGCAGATACGGCATGACGGTTTGATTAATTAAAGTCGATTTACCCGAACCCGAAACCCCCGTAATACCGCATAAAACCCCTAGCGGTAATTGAACCGAAATATTTTTTAAATTATTTTCACTCGCGCCTTTAACCGATAAAAAATCCACAGGAATACGGCGCGTTTGCGGCACGGGAATCGTTAATTCACCGTTTAAATAACGTCCCGTCAAACTATTAGGGTTTTGCATGATTTGCGCGGGTGTGCCGTAGGCGGTGATGTGTCCGCCATAAATACCCGCGCCGGGCCCTATGTCGATGACGTAATCAGCGGCTCTAATGGTGTCTTCGTCATGTTCGACCACAATTAAGGTATTGCCCAAGTCGCGCAAACGGTGCAGGGTTTCAATGAGTTTGACGTTATCGCGTTGATGCAAGCCGATACTTGGCTCATCTAAAATATACAACACGCCCATTAAGTTACTGCCAATTTGCGTGGCTAAACGAATGCGTTGCGCCTCGCCGCCTGAGAGGGTTTTGGCACTGCGCGACAGGCTCAAATAACCTAAACCCACATTATTTAAAAAGCCCAGCCGCTCGTTGATTTCTTTTAATACTTGCTTAGCGATAGTCAGCTCTTTGTCGTCTAATTTTTCGGGCAAGTTAGCGAAGAAGTGGGCGCAGGCTTCAATGCTTAGGTCAGTGACATCAATAATGCTTTTATCCGCCACCGTCACCGCTAGCACCACGGGCTGTAAGCGTTTGCCATTGCAGGCGTGGCAGGGTTTGGAGACCATGAATTTTTCAATTTCACTTTTGCGCCAGTCGCTATCGGTTTGTTTGTATAAACGCATGGTTTGCGGGACGATGCCTTCAAAACCCTCATCGAGTTTCATGGTCTCGCCTGTTGACCATTTGCCTTTGAGCGGCTCGTCTGTGCCGTAAAGCAACACGCTGAGTTGTAATTCTGTGAGTTTGCCTAGCGGTGTCCACACATCAAAACCAAACTTACGCCCCACCACGGCAATTTGTTGCGCTCGCCACGTTAAATCCATCTTGCCATAAATTGCCAGCCCACCGTCCATAATGGATTTACTTTTATCGGGTATCAGTAAATCCACCGACAATTGGCTAATCTCGCCCAAACCATGACAACTGCTACACGCGCCAAAGGGACTGTTAAAGGAAAACATACGCGGCTCTAGGCTTTCAAACACGATGGCAGGGTGCAGCGGACACGCGCCAAAGGTACTAAACACCCGCTCACTCGCGCCGCGTTGCAGTTCTTTTTGCTTTTCAGAGCTAGCGTGTTTGTCGATGATTATCATGCGTTCTTTGCCGTGTAACAGGGCTTGCTCAACTGCTTCATTGACGCGTGAACGCTCGTCTTCATCAATAGTAATGCTATCAATCACCGCCTCAATCCAGTGTTTTTCATAACGCTCTAGGCTTAGCTCGTCTTTGATTGAGTCCGCGTCATAAATGCGTTGGTTGACGCGAATTTTGCTAAAGCCTTGTTTGCGTAACTCGTCAATGACTTGCTCGTGCGTGCCTTTTTGTCCGTTGATGATGGGCGCGAGAAAAATTAAAGTTTTGCCCTGTTCGCTTAGGATTAAACGGCTAATGTTTTCAGCACTTTGCGGTTTGATTTCGCTTTGGCATTGTGGGCAGTGATGGCTACCAATTCGCGCAAATAACAGGCGTAAATAGTCGTAGATTTCGGTGACTGTGCCAACGGTGGAGCGCGGGTTTTTGCTGGTGGTTTTTTGTTCTATTGAAATGGCAGGTGATAGCCCTTCAATGCTATCAACGTCGGGCTTGTCCATTAGCCCTAAAAATTGCCGCGCATAGGCTGAAAGACTTTCCACATAACGGCGTTGCCCTTCGGCGTAGATGGTATCAAAAGCTAAGGTGGATTTACCCGAACCTGACAGCCCTGTAATGACGATAAGTTGGTTGCGTGGCAGTTCAACGTCAATGTTTTTTAAATTATGCTCACGCGCACCTTTGACAATAATGCTGTTATTCATGGGAGTTTTATCACTTGCGTTTATTTTAAATTGCTTGGATTTTAAACTATCGTGATTTTCAATCAAGGTGAATTAATTAGCTGACAAGGTTTTTATTTAAAAACCTAAGCCAAGGCAATAAAAAAGCCTGTTAGTTTTGATACTAACAGGCTTTTTTATTGATTATTAAATTAATACCTTATTAATTAGCTAATCTTTTAAGCCGCACAACTATGTTTAACGGCAAGTTCTCTTAAAAATTCAGGTGCAAAATCTGCCCCATTATTCCAACTTAAGGTATGACCTTCAAGTTTAAAAGATTTAAAAAAACATTTATCTTTTAATGGTTCAAAAACTTCGCCTTCTAATTCATCAGATAAATCAACTTCACCATTGAAACCATCATTAAATGAAAGCCATACTTTATAATCTGTGATGTATTTTGCTTCTGTTACATGAATAAACATTAATTACTCCAAAGGTTCTATTTTAGACAGTGGTTTTTTATTTAGCGCGGCTTGCCAATTATTCATTAATTCTTCTTTATGTAATAAATACCATTCAAGAACTACCATTAAAGCTCTTCTTGGAAATTTCCCTGTTATTATGCCGCTCTCAATTTCTACTGTAATTTCATATTCACCATATTCTGCGTGAAAATGTGCAGGTGGGTGGTCTCGAATATACATCCGAATTATGATTCCTAAAAATCGGCTTATTTCTGGCATTTATTATTTCTCCGAATTTATTTTTTAAGCAGAACTAAATTATATTTTTAGGGTGGATTAGCGATAGCGTAATCCGCTTAATAGTGAGTCTCATATTTGGTGTAATGCGTTATCGCACCCTACAAAATGTGTCTTACGAGTTTTGAATACTAATCTGTTCGTCAGTAAACCAGCGTTTTTTTAGTAATTCATTCTTTGCTTGCTCAGGATTAGTTGTAAATAAAATAATTCGTAAATCCTCCATTGCTCTGGAAAAACAAACATAGGCAAGGTTTAAACTTTTTTTCTTTTGTCCTTCTGTTGCTTCCTTTCCAGCTGTAATAGGTGTCAACCATCGGGAAAAATTATAATGATGCCAATTAGCTTCGGTATCATCGAAAACAACAAGAACTTTTTTAAACTCATCACCTTTTACACCATGTTGGGTACTATAAGGCGTTAAATTAAGTATAAAATTTCGATAGGGAATAAGTTCGTTTGTTTTAAGTTGAAATAACGTGTCAATTAACCAATCGCTTTTTTCACGTTCATATAAACTTTCATCGTAAATTTCTGTACGCGGTTCTCTATCAAGATTTTTAGCTAATCGTTCAGATAAACTAATCAACTCATATTTATTAGCTATATTAAGAATGTCTTTGAGATTATCGTCTTGCCAACTATTTACTAGGTGATGAATTGCAATTTGAGCTTTTTCTGTAACATCTCTGATACTTAAATACTGGCTAGTACCGCGTGGGTCAAGTAATGGACTATTTTGTCGCATGACTTTAATTATACTTGAATGGTCATTTCTATTATGTGCTTCAATCAAAGGAATTAAAACTTCCATAAATGGTTTAAGTGCAAAATGTTTTCCTTCTTTAAAATCATCCTCAGTTGACTTTGAAGCATATTCGCCAGTGAATAATTGATTAAGACCAGAAAATCCTTGTCTTTGAGCAATCATTTGTCTAGTAAGAAATAATTGTTTAACCTCATTTAATTGTTTCCAGCCAAAATATTCTAGTGCATTATCAAATCTATTTAATGCGTTATAAATTTGTTCCTCTGTATAAGTATTACGTTTTCCATTACCAGTTTCAGCTTCTATCAAGCGGATTTTCACGCTACCTGTTTTATTATTTCCCCATGGCTTTTGTTGTAAATCTGGGCGAATTGCATTAAGTAACTTAATAACTTCAGCAGAACAACGATAATTTTCAACCTTTTGTATAGGTTTAAAACTATCAGGAAATTTGAACTCTTCATTATTATCATAAATTCTTTGCATTGAATCACCAAAATAGCCCATCATAGGTAATTGTTTGCTATTCATTACAACTGAATTCAAGGCTTCAATCACATTGCTAAAGGTATCTTGTGATTCATCGATAAAAATAAAAGGATATTTTTGCCCAATAATTTTCTGTAAATTTGAAAACTCTGCAATCATTATCGCTGATAAATCAACAATATCGTCATGATTTAATTTTCCGCTTGAATAATC
Source organism: Methylococcaceae bacterium (assembly GCA_049296695.1). GTDB lineage: Bacteria > Pseudomonadota > Gammaproteobacteria > Methylococcales > Methylomonadaceae > UBA10906. The sequence goes on from JBAQSX010000057.1 coordinate 33,903, forward strand.
TCGTCTACCATTATCACCATAGTTAAAGCTATTAACATGATTTATATTATTAAGCTCATTAGTTAATTCATCAATTCGTCTACGAGCTTTTTGTGCTTTTTGATTATTTCCTCCGTCATCGTCTTTTCGTTTTTTTTCAATTTGTTCTGGAATTAGTTTGTTTTTAAGAATAGTTTTAATATCTGATTGATGATTTTCTATCAATCTCCACAAAAATACATGAATAGTTGACACAAAAAACAATTCATCTGAATTAATTCGGCGTTTAATAACATCAACTGCCGCATTAGTGTAAGTGATACAAACAATATTTTGATTATTTCTACGAAGCAATTTTCCATGTTTATTACGAACATAAGATAATGCTTTAATCAAAGAAGTTGTTTTACCAGAACCTGCACCTGCAATCACAGCAAAATTTTGATACTGATTGATACATTCTTTTATTTCTAAGTCTGCTGATGTATCTGCATAATTACTCACAATGACTCCTCAGAACTGCTATCTAAATTTTGTTTTAACTCAAGTTTCTCAGCCAACCAATTTAATCCTTCAACTATATAAGTTGGCGTTTTCCAATTTTCTTCTGTATAGATTATATTTAAAGCAAACTCAGATTTTTTATATCCGTTCGATTTAACAGTTGCATACACTTTTTGGTAATCTAAGTCAAAATTATCAATAAACTCTTTTTTTAATTTAATGAAAGCATCTATTTTTTTATCTTTAATTAATTTTATATTTTCATATATAAAAGCCTCTTCAAATGTTCTAGGTATCATTTCTTTTTCATCACCATAATCAGAAACTGGCACTGCTTGTTGAAAGGTAACATAGCGATAGGGACTATCTGAACATATTTTATCTTGTGGCGTTAATTTAATAAGTGATGATATTTTCCGTTTTTTATCATAAATTTCTTTTTCTTCACTTGTTGGATTTTTCTTCATATTTAATAATAATGATTTTATAGAGGCATTACTTGTTTCTGCATTCAGCTTATCTGCTCTACATGTTTCAGGTTTACATTTTTTAGGATTTTCACTTTGTTTCTGTTTTTCTTCATCAAGCAAAACAGAATCTAAATCAGTAATTACAAGAGTAGGTAAATTAATAAAATCTAATAATATTGCAAATCTATGTGCATAAGCTCCACCCAATTCAAGAATAGTTAAATAAGCTGATTCAAGAGCAGATACTTCTTTTTTTATCATTGCAGGTAAAAGTAATCGTTCAACAGTACCTTCAACAAGAATAGCGGCATCAGCAAAGAATAAATCGCAATGTGTAAGAGCTAAATATTTTTTTAGAAATCTAATATTTTCAGGTTCTGTATTGTCTTTTTCAAATTTTGCGAGACTAATAACTTCACTTGCTATAGCCTTAGGCTTAACAGGTGGGTCTTCACTTGCTATAGCCTTAATAGGTGGGTATTTAGAAGTTATTCGACGAAAATAGCGTATAGCTTGAAAATCAGCCTCAGCAATAATATGTGAAGAATGAGTTGTTATAACTAATTGTGATGAATGTATTTCTAATTCAAGTTCAGCAATTTGCCTTTTCATTACATCTCTAATTTTACGAATAAAGGTTTGTTGTACTTGGGCATGTAAATGAACTTCTGGCTCTTCAATAAAAATTAATTGACATAATGGTCGATTATTTTCTGTAGTAGCCCACTGAATTTGAAAATGAGCAATTTGTATTGCAATATAAATAAGATTTTTAAATCCTAAACCATTATAAGCCTCAGGAAGCTCATGATTCGTTTCATTTTCTAAATAAGTTATAGCTGTATTGCCACTCAGAGCTGTGTCAGAACTAAGATTAGAAATAACTCGTAACCCTCTATCATTTAATGCAGGAAAACCTAAATCTTTTATTATATTTATGAGTGATTTAAATTCGTTTTCATAATGCTCGGTTAGTTTTTCATTGCTTTCATCAATAACAGCAACTGATTTTTCATCATGTTTTCGTTGTTTAAGATTATGCTTATAAAAATCTGCGAATACTGAGGATAAGCGATTACTACGAACAGAATTATTATCATCAATATTACGTTGCGCTTCTACATAATCTATTCGTAATAGAGTATCTAATGTTTTTTGCCCATCAATTCTGTCAATTGCTTTAGGTTCTGAGAAATTTTCAAGTATACAATATTTAAGAGAAAAGTATTTTTTCAAATTATCTGATTGTTCTAAAAAATAAGATAACGATTTTTGTTTATTAGGATAAGTTAAAAGATAGTCTGCGTGTAATTCTGCATGGTTATTAACTGAAAAACATATTCTTACCCCGACTTCTGAATATGTAAGTTGTAATGATGGTAAAAAATGAGCTACTCTTCCATATTCTTCTTCAGGCGATATTGTAAACCATAAATCAAACTCAATACTGGGAAGTGACTTATTAAATTCGTCTTCATTTTGATTAATTTCAGAGTATCCGAATTTATCAATTGTGGTTATTAAAGGTGCTGAAAAATCATGGATTTTGAAATCGCTATTTAATATAAAAACTCTAAATGCCGCTGTCGCAGATGTTTTTCCTGAATTATTTGCACCGACAAAAATAGTATCGTTTTCTTCAAGATTAATTTCAATATTTTCAAGACGACGAAAATTCCGTAAACAATAACGATTTAGATACATAGAAAATATCCGAAAAAATAAAAGTGAAAAACAGATATATTGGCTTTATGCAAAGCAAATAAGTTACATAGAATAATATTACAAGTAATTACTAATAATCGTTTTTTAACAGGCACATTATATTTTAACAATGTTACATAGTTTAATTCACTTATGCTAGTAATTTCTAGCCATTATCATAAAAACCCACCCACCCACCCTACAAAGTCAGTAATATAACAAAACAAAATCCATAAAACCCAAAACAAAACAACTGTTTAAAGTTTGGTATATGCCTTGCTTAATTCATTATTTTTAAGCGGCAAGGCATAACCATGAAACTGCAAATTGAACGCCACTATGTTGAGGCAATGATTGCCCAATTCCCACAATTACACATACTCTCTGAACAATTAAAATTCGGCAATAAAATTGAAATAACGTTCAATCAACTCAGTAATGAACAACTTGATTATTTATATTTACTCTATAATCAAGCAGGGACGGCAATGCAAGGTAAAGCCGCCCAATTAGCGCAATTAAAACAAGCCTTAATTAACGATAGCAGACGCTTTAATGAAGGTGAATTAGAATTATTAGTCCCCGCTATTGCCGAATTTTTAATTAATGATGCCATTAAAGGCTGGTTATTTAAAATAAATACTAAAGGCATACCACTGGCTTATTTAGTCTCACGCATTGATTATACCCCGCCCAGTGAAGAAGAAAACGGACGCATTCTATTAGAATTAAAAGCCAATTCAATGGCAAAAATAGTCTCAGTGACTATGATAATTCGTGAGCGCGATATTATTAATAAATCCATTGCTGAAATTTTTGCTGTTAATGGATTTTTAAAAGAAACGCCTGAATTAATGACGATTTATGAGCGTTCCACTGCGCGGTATTTTCAATATAGAGCCGATTATAGTCGGCAATTTTCAGCCAGCGGCACAGGTATTTATGCCGATGACCCCACCGCCACCCATCGTAATTCCGATTGGTCACGAAAAAATCTAGTTATATTATCGTCAGGCGGGGGATTAGCGCGATTAGTCAATGACGAAGAAGTGATTAAAGAGCGTGAATTAGCTTTAGATGTCACAGGGGATATTTTAAGTAAATACTTACGCAAAGCGGGGCGTAGTTATAATTATAATAGCAACGTAGAAACGCAAGTAGAAAGCGTCCGTGCGGATATGCCTAATGGCTTATTTACTGAGTTACCTGTGCATGGTTATATATTAATGTTTCATTTAGAATTGCATCATCATTTATGGGTACATGTTGATGCAATGAAACCTTATGAGTATTTACCACAATTAAAAGATAAATTAATTCTACCGCCTGAACAAACCGATTTAATTGATATATTAACCGCTGAAATGGATTTATTAATGGACGATATTGTCGAGGGTAAATCAGGCGGTACTACGGTATTATGTGTAGGGCCTGCGGGTGTGGGTAAAACGCTCACCGCTGAGGTGTATTCAGAAATTATTAAACGCCCCCTTTATCGAGTACATTCGGGGCAATTGGGTTTAAATGTCACTGAAATGGAATTGGCATTAAAAAATACTTTAACACGCGCTCAACGTTGGGGCGCGGTGATGTTAATTGATGAGGCAGATGTTTATATTAAACGCCGCGATGATAATATCGCCGCTAATGCCGTAGTGGGGGTATTTTTGCGGGTATTGGAGTATTTTAATGGTTTATTATTTTTAACTACTAATCGGGTTGGTGATATTGATGAGGCGATTATTTCGCGTTGTATTGCCATTATTCGTTATCACGCGCCTAATTTTGATGACCGTTGTAAAATTTGGTCAGTGATGGCTCAGCAATTTGGTTTAAGTTTGGATAATGAATTAATTACTACTTTATCAAAAACTTTTCCTAAAGCCAGTGGACGTGATATTAAAGGTTTAACGAAATTAGTGGCTAAGTATTGTCATCATAAATCGGTATCGCCGCAATTAGAGGTGTTTAAAAAATGCAGTATGTTTAGAGATATGGAAGTAGACGATGTGTGAATCTATTAAACAATGGTTAATACAAAATCCTTTATCAGCAATTGAAGTGGATTGCGCCATAACGGTAATGCTGAAAATTCTTGATGGTAAATGTAAAATGTCGCTTGAAGAAAAAACGGTAATGGCGGCATTATATGAACAAATTAAACATTGCCCTAATCAATTATTAACTGCCGATATTCACCAATTAATTGCTAATTCGCGGGATTGTTTAGATGATAACACTAAGTTATTCATTTATGAGCAACGCTTATTAGCAGAAACTATGATTTCACGTCCTGTGATGAAAGCTTTTAAAGCGATGATTCGTGAACGCGGTTTGTTTGAGTGTTAATTAAAAAAGCCCCGATTATTTTTAGATAAGCGGGGCTTTTTTTAAAGATACTATTATGGTTTTTTCTGCTCAGAAAATAATTGTTCAATATTATATTCACACGCACCGCAACCTGTGGTTGCACCTGTGAGATTAATGACTTGTTGCATGGTGTTATTGTTAGCAATTAACCGTTCAATACTGGATTGGGTTGTGCCTGTGCAGTGACAGATTGGGGCTTCTTTTGGTGTTGGGTTATTAGTATTCATAGCTTTTAAGTAAATGGGTAACTATTTAAGTTTCATTGTCAGAATCAGGCTTTTCAAGATTAAAGCATTAGCAGGATAAAATATTCTGCTAATTCTAAAACTTATAAATTCTGATTCTGACAGGTGTAATAATTTATTAATCTAAGTAGTTAGCTTAATTATTGCTTATATTGTAAAGTTTATTTTAATAAAGTTAATTGAAAATATCTTGTGATAATAGTTTTTTTGATAGGGCATCAAAAAGTAGGCTATTTAATATTAAACAATCGGAGTTCAAACCTAGGTTTGAACTCCAACTAAAATGGCATTTTATTATAACCTATTCTTTTAAGACATTAGCTTTTTTTAATAGTAATCAATTAATAGCGGATTAGCATTCAATTACCCGCTTAATTTCTGCCCATATCAGCAATTTTTGTTCTATATTTAAACTCGCCATTGCAGGACTAGTTGATGGTAAACGTGTACAAGGCAAAGCTTGCCAGCGTTGATTTAAATTAGGCAAAACTCGTTTATGATATTCTTGGCTTGCCATGTTGCCATTAAAAAAAATATGTTCAATAGCGTGATGGTGTTGAAAAAAAAGCGCGAAGTCATTACTAATAATTGAGTGTTGTTTTATATCGCTATCTAAACTTCCCTGTCGTTGACAACTCGCAATCACATCCCACAAAGCAATATGGTGCTGTTGCAAAGCTAATAATTTCTCAGGGTAATTCATAGCAATACTAAAATCTAATAATCGCGCCATAATCTGCCAAAAGCCATTGCGTGGATGGGCGTAATATTGTTGTTTTTCTAAGGATAATTGACTGGGCATTGAGCCTAAAATTAAAATTTTTGCATTGCTTTGCGCCACATAATTAAAGCCTTGTGGTTGATTAGTTATTATCATTGATTCAATGCCTTTATTTTCGATAATCATTAGAGTTATAAATTAATAGCGTTATAGTTTACGTTTGTACAGACGACAATTGCTGATTCAATTTTACTGTTAATAATTAACTCTTGTTACAATAGTCGCTTTCAAACTTTATATTTAGTATTTAATGACCACAATTACACGATTTGCACCCAGTCCTACGGGTTATTTACATGTCGGCGGTGCGCGTACCGCTTTATTTTCTTGGATTTTTGCGCGTAAAGCAGGCGGCACTTTTATTTTACGCATTGAAGATACTGATTTAGAACGCTCTACCCAAGCATCAGTGGATGCGATTTTAGACGGCATGGCGTGGCTGGGTTTGAGCCACGATAATGAAGAAATTTATTATCAAACCAAACGTTTTGATAGATACAAAGAAGTGATTGCACAATTAGTCGCGCAAGGTGATGCGTATTATTGCACTTGTTCTAAAGAAGAATTAGAGCAACTCCGTACCGAACAAATGGCAAACAAAGAAAAGCCACGCTATAACGGTCGTTGTCGCGGCTCGCAACACGCGCCAGCTGATAAACCTGCGGTGATTCGTTTTAAAAATCCCACTGAGGGCGTGGTGACTATTCATGATTTAGTCAAAGGCGATATTGTAGTTGCTAATAAAGAACTCGATGATTTAATCATTGCGCGTACTGACGGCACGCCGACTTACAATTTAACGGTGGTAGTTGATGATATGGATATGGGTATCACCCACGTTATTCGCGGCGATGACCACGTTAATAACACGCCACGGCAGATTAATATTTTGCAAGCCTTGGGCGTGACTTTGCCGCTGTATGCCCATTTACCGATGATTTTAGGCTCAGATGGGGCAAGGCTTTCTAAACGTCATGGCGCGGTGAGTGTGTTGCAATTCCGTGATGAGGGTTATTTGCCACAGGCGTTGCTGAATTATTTAGTGCGACTGGGTTGGTCTCATGGCGACCAAGAAATCTTTTCGCTTGATGAAATGATTGAACACTTTGATTTGCAACACGTCAACGGCGCACCTGCTAGCTTTAATATGGATAAGCTTTTGTGGCTGAATCATCATTATTTAATGCACAGCGACCCTGAAACGATTGCGCCGCATTTAGCGTGGCATTTAGAGCAGATAGGTGTAACAGTCACTGAGTCACCCGCACTTGCCGATGTGATTAAAGCGCAACGCGAACGCTGTAAAACTTTAGTGGATATGGCAAAAGCTAGCGTGTATTTTTATCAAGATTTTGATGCTTATGATGAAAAAGCGGCAAAAAAAGCCTTCAGTGCGGGTTCTGATGCGGTGTTAGCGCATTTGCATCAAGCTTTTGCTGATTTACCAGTGTGGACGGGTGAAACTACGCATGAAGTGGTGTTAAAAACCGCTGAAAGCTTACAATTAGGTTTAGGCAAAGTCGCCCAGCCTTTGCGTGTTGCGGTGTGTGGTTCTGGCGCGTCACCTGCTATTGATGTGACTTTAGCTTTATTAGGTCGTGAAAAAACTTTAAAGCGTATTCAACAAGCGATTGGCTATATTCAAGCTAATAGTTGATTTAAGTGTGCGGCACATATTGCTTATGGTGATGAAAACTAACAACTAGGTGAGCCGTAAGTTTCTAATTGAAAATTAAGGAGATTTTTTTACTCTGTGTCAAAATAACACGATAGTTTGTGAAAAATTTCACTTAACACTAGACAATAAAGCTCAATCCTGTATAATGCACGTCTCTCACACAGGGGCCATAGCTCAATTGGTAGAGCGCAACACTGGCAGTGTTGAGGTCAGCGGTTCGATTCCGCTTGGCTCCACCAAAACAGTTTAACGGCTTGACTGAACACAAGTTTAGTCCCCATCGTCTAGTGGCCTAGGACACTGCCCTTTCACGGCGGTAACAGGGGTTCGAACCCCCTTGGGGACGCCAATAAAATAAAAGGCTTATCGATTAATCGATAAGCCTTTTTTTATGTCTTAAATAAATTATCATCTCGTTTTCTTGAAATTATTGCGCTAAAGCGATATTGTCAGAACTAAGATTAATTGGATGTTATTATCAAAAAATAGCTTGTTTATTCTAAGCTTAAAACTATCTGAATCAAGATTAAAAGATTTTCATGTTGAATATCTTGCTTATCTTATAAGCTTGTAAATCCTGATTCTGACAGCAACCTAATCAATAAAAAGCGAGTAATTACACCTTATCAATTATTATTTCTTTAAATAACTTCGTGTAAGGTCAAACGTTGCAGGGTTGTATCTAATACGGTAATCACTTCTTCGCAATCAATGACTGATTTACTTTGCGCTAAAATATAAGTCGCTAAGGTCGTAATTGCTTTCCAATTAGCATAATCACTCACAAAATGAAAAGCGGCTAAAAATAATTCTTTAATTTTTGCTTCACGCTGAATAACGTTATCGCTAAAACAAGCTAAATAATCTTGAATAATAGATAAATCAAAAAAACCGCCATAATTATGTAGCGTATTAAAGCTCACTAAACGCGGATTAATTAATTCGTTATCACGCAAAGCCACATAATGGGCTTCAGCTAATGAGCCTGCTAATAAATTAATAATATCGGCTTCAAAAGCTTGTTGATAAGCATGTTTTTGTGTGGGGGAAAAATTACTGGTTGCCTCTTCAATTGAACATGGCAAAGTATGAATTAAACGACCGCCCTCTATACGCGCAGGGTATTTATCATAAAACGTATTTGCTTCAATAATGGCATTATCCATGCAAATTTGAAAAAACACAGGCGGTAATTGCTTGCGCTTATTGCCTAAATAAATAGCCGCCGCGTGTCCCGCCTCATGAATGGCGGCTTTTTTAGTTAATTCATTGGCAGGGATAATATTGAAGGTTTGTCTGGCTGCGTCGCTACGTTTCATGATGACCTCGCTTGAAAAAAGATGCGAGCAGACTAGCCACTCGCACTACTAAGAGGAAGGATTCAACTGCCATTGTTGACAACAACAGTCGAAGAAAAGTTTAAAGGTTAATGAGAGGCTTGACCATGCGACACAGTGTCGCGTGACAAAATGTCGCGCTTTTTGGCAAGCTTATTGCTATACCTAGCAGTTTTTTTAAAAAACACAGTAAAAACAAAGCAGAAATCTTATGTGATTTCAGTAGTTAGGTCATATAACCCTACTCATTATGTTATATCACATAATTGGGTAATTATCACTCTTCATCATTCCAAATTTGTAACGCGCTCAGCAAAGCCAATAATAGAAAGGCTAACAGCGTCCACACGGGCATACTAAAGCCTAATAATGTCCAATCCACTTTCGCGCAATCACCCGTACCGCTAAGCATTAATTTAATCACCTCGGCTAAGGGGAAGTATTGAAACATGTATTCTAAGCCTGGGCCACATTCGGGGACTTTATCGGGGGGGAGATGTTGCAACCAAACATGACGCGTGGAAATACTCGCGCCTATTAATGCGGCAATAGTACCCGCAATGGCATAACGAATCGTGCCAATTCTTTTAGGATTATGCACTGCCGCGATTAAAAATACTAAGCCTGTTAATACCACCGCTAAGCGTTGTGAAATACATAAAGGACAAGGATTTAAGCCTTGTGCAAATTGAAAATAAGCCGCCATTGCTAATAAAAAGACGCAACTTAAAAAGCCTAAAAAAAACCAAATTCTTGAATTGAATTTTAATTGTTGTAGGATCATGGTGTCCTCGTTGAAAGAATTAAATTATTAACTGAAGTTACACAAATGTAGGGGAAAATCATATTTGCCCTTAATAATAAATCGTTGCATAAGGGCAATATGATTCGCCCCCTACCATTACCCCTATTTTTATTTATTGGCAACAATTAAATCCAGCGTGTCTTTTATTTGTTTAGGCGCAATTGCTCGCATACAAAAACACACCGATTTGTCTTTGCGACAACTATTACATTCTTTATTTAATACAAAAACTCGCGCCTTTTTACCCACAGGTCCCCAACGCTCAGGATCAATTGGACGCATCGGCGGATAAATACCCAAAGCATATTTATTTAAAGCGGCGGCAATATGCAAAGGCCCCGTGCTACACGCAAGCACCCCATCACAGGCGGCAATAAATGCGATAAACTGCGATAAATCCATTAAACCGCTAATATCAATTACTTTATCACCCACATTTTCTAATAAAGCTTGCAAAGCGGCTTTTTCATTGCTTGTGCCTGAAATAAAAATTTGGAATTGCTGACTATCAAGTGAATGAATTAACTCAGCATAATAGCTTAAATCCCACTCTCTAGCACTACCACGCGATTTAGGATGCAAAATTAATTTAAATTTATTGGCATCTAATAAACTCGCAAATTGCGCCGATAAATTAGGCAAAGCAGTCATTGCAAATAAATCACTAATTTCAGCCAAAGAAAATAATTGATTAATACCCAAAGGTTTTAATAATTTAAAATTTAATTGCGCTTCATGCAGTCCTGAATTATTACGACTCAAACGTACTAATTTATTACACGTTAGCCAATGATAATGCCGATTAATTGTGCCTATACGCATAGGTATATTTAATTGTTTAGCGCGTTTTGCCAATAGTGGTCGGGGCAGAACATGTAATATGCACTCTGGTTTTTCACCATTTAAAGTAATTTCTTTACTTAAAAAATCTTCCATATCAATAAAAACATCCACCGCACTACAGGTTTCAATAATAGCGCGCGTATATTTTGTTCCCATAAAACCAATTACCATTTCAGGAAAACGTTGTTTTAAAACAACGGCAACAGGTAACGATAACACCACATCACCAATACTGTCAGTACGGCTAATAAGTATATTTTTTGGAATTTGCATAAGGACTAATTTTGAGATTGATAATAACGTTTGAAGGTTTTTTAATAATTGTAGAGGCGACAGATTCACTCCTGTATAACCAGCATTAATTTTTGCAACAACCCATTGCGAGGCAAAAATAATCGTTAATTTTAAGCATAATTTCTGGATTTACTGTAGCTAAATATTTAATAAGAATACTTTTATGTAAAGTGAAGTTTTTCGGCACAATCACAAAAGGGTGGTGCATCAAAAAAGTAGGTTAGTTAATATTAAACCTTTCGGAGTTCAAACCTAGGTTTGAACTCCAGCTAAAATGGCGTTTTGTTAAAACCTACTCTTTTGAAGCACTACCTTTACTTTGTGAGCTTAATTGTAAACAAATACAATCATCATCTATTTCTTTTATGACAAGAACAGGTCTGATTTTGTAATCTGATAAATCAGTAAAATATATGTTTGCTAAATAAATATTACCTACCATGTCGTATAGTCCTCTTCATCCTCAACAAAACTCTCAGAATGTAGTCCTATTTTACCTATTTGTTTTAATTCAGTATCATCCCAAAACGCATAATTAATTTCATCATGCGACTTTTTGGATAACACAATGACTTCAACTTCTTCATTTTCAGCAAAACTATTAGGTAAATTTAACACAACTAATGATTGCTAACTTTAACCCATTCTTTAATAGCTAACATTATAATAATCCTTATATAAACTTAAATCATTTTAAAAAAAGTTTTTAAACAATGCAGATTACGTTTTAATTGAGTATGGCGATATTTTTTATGCAGTAAAATTTTATCGCGGTATTTAAAAAACAAACGCATTCTTAAAAAATTATTACTAAAAGAATAACTTTCATGGCTTTTACAAAGCTGGGCAAGCACTGCTTTTTCAGATAAATATGCAGGACATTTATCATGCAGTAATTGTAAACGGCGTTGCGCTTTTAACATCCGCTGTTGTTTTGTACCTTTTTTACCCGCTAATTTCTTTCTATCTTTTTTATGCAAAGCATTCGTTAAATTTGCATTATGACGGCGATACTGCACTAAAACTTGATCAACAAATTTGACTGAACTATTAAAAGTTGCCACAAATCCCAACCAATTATCATGTGAAAAAAGAACAGGAAACGGCAAGGCTTGCATAATCACGTTTTTATTAATTAACATAGCATGACCTAATGCCGAAATACCCACTTCAATATACATTAATGGATTATTAAAATCGGTTAAATTTTTAATATCGCTCATTTTCTGATTTAATGATTTTCCTTTATCATCGATAAATTCAGAATCACAATAAACAATCGCATAATCAGCAATGGCATTCATTAAAACTTCTATTTTATTAAAAAGCCAAACATCATCTTGATCGCAAGGGGCAATATAATCGCCTTTAGCGAGTAAAAAACCTTTTTCAAAGTTTTTGACATGTCCTAAATTCTGCTCATTTTCAATAACCGTAATATGACTATAATTGCTTGCATACTGTTTAAGTATAGCAACGCTATTATCTGTCGAGCCATCATCTAGGGCAATTATTTCTATATGTGGATAGCTTTGCTTAATTAAACTATCAAGTTGTTCTTTTAAAAAACGCTCACCATTATAAGTGGCAAGAATAATAGAAACTAAAGGTTGCTCATTCAAAGTAGTCATAGCTTACATGATTTTAAAAAACATTTTTAGACAAAATAAACAGCGTCTAAAATCACTACGCTTTTTATAACTCAATATCTTATCGCGGTATTTAAAAAATAAATACGCTCTAGTAAAATTATGACTTAATGAATAACTTTGATAACTCTGACACAAACGCGCTAATACTTGTTTGTGTTCAATTAAATCATCAGGGCATTTTTCATAAAGTAACTGCATTCTAATTCTAGCGTTATTAATACGTTGCTCATCTGATTCACGCACTTTATTTTTTTTATTAATCGCACCAAAAATATTATGGTCATGTCTTCTATAATGCACTAAGACTTGATTAATAAATTTAAGCGAACTTTTAAAGGTTGCCACATAAGCCAGCCAATAATCATGAGGCATAATAGTGGCAGGAAATGGCAGGGTATCTAATACTAATTGTTTACTGATAAGCATGGCATGTCCGGGAACTGAACCGCCTAAAACAAACATTAAGGGGTCATCAAAATCCATTAATACTTTAGCATCACTCATTTTTTGTCCAATTAATACGCCTTCACTATTCATAAAAGCCGAGTCACAATAGACGATGGCATAATCGCCTATTGCTTTGACTAATACTTCAATTTTATTAGCAAGCCAACTATCATCTTGGTCAGACGGGGCAATATAATCACCTTTGGCGAGTAAAAAACCTTTTTCAAAGTTTTTTTGATAACCTAAATTACTGTCATTAATAACAGCGGTAAAATTATCATATCGATTAGCATAATCGTTGAGTATTTGCGCAGTATTATCAGTAGAACAATCATCAACGGCGATAATTTCGATATTATTATAAGTTTGATTAATAATGCTATCTAACTGTTCTTTTAAAAATCGCTCACCGTTATAAGTGGCAATAACGATGGATACTAAAGGATTATTTAATGGCGTATTCATAAGAGGGAAGGCTTAAAGCTTTTTAAAAGGGGCAATAAAATTATCATCTAATTGACAAATATTTTTAGGCAGATTTAAACTAGAGGGGATTCTTTGCTCTACTTGATATAATAAAGAAGGTCTTACCCAGCTTTGTGCAATATGTTCTTTAATATAATCTAAGCTAATAATCCCTTTATCAACGGCTTCAATTAAATCATTCACCCATAAATGCCCTAATTTATTGTCTCTACTCACCCAAGGTTGCAAAGGCATATCAGTATAATGCACTAATAAACTTTGTTCTTGATTGAACCATTCTAAACAATTCCATTCTTGCGGCACACAAACGCCAATATTTTTAGCCACGCCCATGTCATACATTAATTTTTCATAAGTTAATTCACCAGAATCTAACTGATCAATAATGCTTTCAATATGCCAATTTAATTTCTCACAATCCATAAGCATGACGCTAAATTGTAAGCGGCGTTTATCGCGTTTACTAGGAATCACGGTTAAAACATCATGACTGCCCATAGGCAAAGTCCACAAAAGATTAATATCAGAAAAAACCTGCATATCAGAATCTAAATAAATAGCCCGACCCACGCCATGATTTAATTGCGGAATTAAAAAACGTTGAAAAGAAAATGGAGTTCTTTGCTGATTACATTTATCTTTGGGTTTGCGATACTGCATATTGGATAAATGTAGCGGAAATATTTCTACTGCATGGCTGGTGTGTTTGTTAATTGAATACTCTAATACTTTAACTGCGAGCATTTGTTCTTCTTGAGTGGCAATATAAACTTTAATCGGATAAGTATTTTTGCCAATTTCTTTAAAATTCACTTTGCGCTGAGTAATGACTTTAATAATATTTTCAAATTGATTATCAAATGATGTTTGTCCATTACTCAATAAGGTATTGGTTTTATCAAAACTGCTATGATAATTAACACCACCATCAACGCCTATGGTGCTAATATCTTTAATACCATAACTGGATAAAATATCCACAGCCGCCTCTGCACTAAAGGCTGAAACGCGTATTTGTCGATGCAAACTTTTAGGACATAAACCGTGCCGCAATAAAGCCTTGATACCTAAATGATCATACCAATATAGGCGATTTTCATTATCAAGTTTTTGTAATAATGGCAATTTTTTAATTAATTTTTTTAATGATAAACGACTAGGTTGATTATTAACATGCGGATAAAAAGGCATAATTAAATAATCAGCATTTTTATCAATTTCAATAGAGCAGTTTTCAAAAACATCTAAATCAATTAAATGGCTGATTTTAGCTTTTTGCGCAGTGATAACATGATTTAAAGTCAAGACATGATAAGCCGATAAATCAAGGTTTTCAAGGTGTTGATAACTAGGGCCTTTGCCAATAATTAACCAAGGTTTTTGTTTAAATTCAGGCTGTTCAATAAAGAGTTGTTCAATATTTTTCATGTTGTTATACCTTTTTTTGTATTTACCAAAAAAATAACTTCACCCTTTTGTGGTTTAATTGAATTAAAGCCAGTGGTATTTAATTTTAGTTTATCTAAAATAATATCGGTCAATGATTGCTTATCAAACTCAGGTAGATAATCAATAACAGCAACTAGATTAAATCGTTTAGCCAACAATATCGCCCATTCACTAACAGGTAATAAACTAATATGTGCGTTGCGTCCGTCAGCTAAAGTTTTCTTTGCTGGACGAGTAGAAATGACAAAAAAACCTAGTTTTTTGGTAACGCGTTGTAAATCATCTAATACTGCTTCAAGATAATCAGGCTCTATATGTTCTAATACATCACCACAAAATACTAAATCCGCAGGATTGGCTAATTGTGCCAACTCAGGAAATGCAGGATCATAACCATAAACTTGAATATCAGTTAAAGATTTTTTTAATGTTTGTTTGCCACATCCATAATCGAGAATTTCTTGTAAGTTATTTTCTTGTACTAAATAACGAATAGTTTTTGCCCAGCGATGTCCATTTGAACCATAGCTCACATTAGAATCATGCAGTTTTTTATTTAATTCGCGGTATGAATCACTAATAAGGCTAGTATTTTCTTTCATAAGTATTATCTATAAAGGGTGAAGTAATGGAATATATAGTATCATAAAAAATTATATATTGAATTTTATTGCAGCATTTTTATATTCGACTTTTTTACTAAAAAATCCGTCATTCTAGCAGAGATACTAGAATTTAGTCGCTTTGAAAACATGTCTAGTCCATAAACGTTTCTGCTATTTTTATTGGATACTATTATTAATAGTAGGATTAATACTAATTTTTTCAGCATACTCTTTTATCTTATTAGCTGTGTCAATAAGTATTAAACTCATTATTTTTGCTTGTTGCAAGGCTTCAACTAAAATAGTTAAATCATCGATATAGTCATGAACTAATAAATTTCTCAGTTGCCTAGCACTTAACCATTGTCCAACATTAGCAATTAAATTTAATTGCTCGGCTCGATTTAAGTTTTCTATAGCAGTTCCTACTGGTTCGGCGGCAAGTTTTAAAAATAAAGGTAGCGTTTTATCGCCCAAAGTATCTTGTAATCGAGCAAATTTAGCAGTAAATGATTCAAGCTGGTCAATACCTTCATTGGTATTAAGTTTCTCTTTTAGCCATGCTAAATCAATATTGGCTTGCCCTTCAAAAAAACGTTGCTCCACTTGTTGCAAATGCAAAGCTTCTTTAGCGACTAATTGTAATAATTGTAAAAAACGTTGCGCATCATTATTCATAATAAAATACCTTGTTGTTTGGCAATACTGTGTATGCTCTGCCATGCGTAATTGGGTGCGTGGAAAATAATATCTATTTTTTGCAAACCAAACGCTTGTTGCAATTGACTATTTAATTGCAAACTTTTTAATACGGCATTTTCAATAGGCGCGGTAGATTCAATAAATAAGTCAATATCACCGCCTTTAGCCTCGTCATTAATGCGTGAACCAAATAAATAAACCCGTGCCATATCGCCAAAAACTAAGGCGGTTTTTTGTTTAATAATTAATTGTTGTGTTTTTGTTAGGCGCATATATTAAACCTAGAAATATATATTATCTGCATTATATTAGTGTTTCATGGCTATAGTTGCTTGCCTGATAAAATCAACTAATTTTAAATAATGCTGTTGTTGTAAAATAGTTTTGACAATGCGTTTATCTAAGTTTAAATAATCATGTACTAAGGCATTTCTTAGTCCAATGATTTTGCGCCATGTTATTAAATCTTCTTGAGCTAAAAGATAATAATTCAAAAGATTTGTAAGCATCATTAGGCACAGTTTTACCTAAAAATTTTAGCCAATGTTTACTCATGCCAATACACGCCTCTATTAATACTTGCAACAATCTTTCAGTGGCATAATAATCACGGTTATGTAATTCTTCTAATGTAGCCAATTCATTCAATTCAATAATATATTCATCAATTTGCTGATTAATTTCATGTAAATAAACCGCTAGGCTGGTTAAATCATACATAATGTTTCATGCTATATAATATATCTAATTCCATGCGAACCATAATACCGCAATATCATTATTGTGTTTTGCTAATGCTATTATTTGC
>JBAQSX010000058.1:0-2056 GCA_049296695.1 Methylococcaceae bacterium
GTATCACAAGGACTGGCAGTGCTTAAAGCACTGCCAGTCCTAAACTCTGCGTAAGTTCAGTTAGATAAATAAATCGCCGCTATTATCAGAATAATAGCGAACTTAAGTCAATGTCTTAAACTTCTGAGTTTTGCGCCATTAAGTCTAGCCAATCTCGCCAAATAGACATCAAAATCGCCATTAAAGTAGGCCCTAAAAATAAACCCAGCAAGCCAAAAGTCTCCATGCCGCCAAAAATTCCCAGTAATGTCCACACAAAGGGCAAACGCATGGCATTACCAATTAAAATCGGACGCACATAATTATCCGCCAGTAAAGTCAACACCATGCCATAACTGAATAAAATCAAGGCAGTCACGCCGTGTCCTTCTGCGAGTAACACTAAAGCGCAACTGCTAAAAATCAGTTTCGCCGCATAAGGAATCATGGCAAATAAACCTGTCAACGCGCCCAAAATCGCAGGATGACTCAAACCCGCTAAAGCATAAGCTACGCCCAATAACAAACCTTTCACCAAGCCAATCAATACCATACCATTAACCGTAGCGCGTACTGCTAACGCGGCATGACGCAAATAACGAATGCCAATCGCACCAAATAATCGCTCACTGCTGGCTAAGACTTGCTTGCCCAAACTCTCGCCATGCAAATACACAAAAAACAGCAATAACAGCGTTGTTAAAAAGGCTATAAAGCGTTGAAATAACTGCCCTGCGAGGTCTTTGGTATAGGCCAAGACACTGCCTGTTCCCAAACCATGCAAAGTGGCTTTTGCCGCAGACGCTGTTCCTAGTTCTTCTGTCCAACGTTCACTGAGCCAATGACCGATTATCGGTACAGTATTTAACCATTCAGGCGGCGCAAGCCCCACTTTTTGGGCTTCATTGAGCATTTGCGCTAAGGATTGCGCTTCAGTTAATAAGCGGCTGACACCATAGGTTAAGGGCGCGATAATTATCATGCCCATTAATAAAGTTAATAATACCGAACTCCAAACCGCCTTATTATGCAATTGCGGCACGGCTAATAAATATTGATAAATCGGCCAAGTGGTAATGGCTAATAATACTGCCCACGCTAATAAGGGCAGAAAACTATGTAATACCCACGCACCTAACAATAATAATAATAAACCTGCAATCAGCCGTGCGCGTACTTCCATGATGTTTTCCTAAATTAATATAGAGTGGCGTGTTTAATAGTAGCGTAGTTAATAAAAGCTTTCGGAGTTCAAACCTAGGTTTGAATTCCAACTAAAAGAACTAAAACATACTCTTAAATAAAGACATTGCGGTGCAATGTCTCTACGCTATTTTTTTACGTCTTTCAAATAATACCGCAATTAATAAATAACTACTCAATAACGCGCCTGATAATAACCACCAATACTGCCATTGTAATAAAGCTTGCAAAGGCGCGTGTATACTATATAGCAGTAATCCTAAAGTGCTATAAGCCAATAAACGTTTTATATCATAAGGCACAGGATAAAAGACTCTACCTAATAAATATGACACTATTGCCATACTAGCATAACAAATTAAAGTTGCCCACGCTGAACCAATATAACCAAACTTGGGAATCCATACAATATTTAAAGCCACAGTTAATAATGCCCCTGCTACTGAAACCCATGCACCTAATGCCGTTTTATCAGTTAATTTATACCAAACCGATAAATTAACATAAATCCCTAAACATAAATTTGCTAATAATAAAATCGGTACAACTGCTAAACCTTGTCTAAACTCTGCACCGACAAAATATTGAAACCAATTTAAAAATAAGGTGACTAGTAAAAAGATAAACACGCAAAAAATCACAAAGAAATTTAATACTGTGGCATAAACTTGTTTAGCGTCACTATTACGCGAATAAGCAAAGAAAAACGGTTCAGCGGCATAACGAAAGGCTTGAATAAATAATGACATAAGTATTGATAATTTATAACACGCACCATAAATCCCCAATAAAGCTAAATTATGCGAAATATCAAAAGGTAATAAATACTTTAATAAAGCGCGGTCGAGCATTTCATTAATAATGCCTGCAAAAC
>JBAQSX010000059.1:0-2497 GCA_049296695.1 Methylococcaceae bacterium
AATGAATTCGCCCCTACAATTATTAATTTAAGAATTATAAAACGCGTCTTTATGCAATTTTTAAAGCTTGCAAAATAGGCAATATTTTTTCTTCAAAATTCTGAGCTTGCGCGATTAATTCAGCCATATTTTCAGCTTCACTTTGCAAAGTCACGCCGTCTTTAATAATTAATTGTTTTTGCAATTTTAAGACTTCCCAAACACTCTGCGCCCATGCACTGCTTTGTTGTATGCCCTTGGCTCTTGCTAATAAAAACAATTGTCCAAAACGACCAATACTAATACCGCCCCCCGTGACAGGACTGGCAAGATTGGTTATTTCGCCATTATTACGCGCTTTTTCACATAAATAAGTATTTAATCTCTGTGTTTGTGGCAGGGCTTTTTCAATAACCTCATCATCTTGAACAGTTGCAATAACACTCATACCCGCAAGAATTAATAATGCCTGTGTTAATTGCGCTAAACTTATATTGTGTGAACTAATGGCCTGTTCAATTTCAGCAATAGTTTTTATTTGATAACTAGCAAAACAATCGAGAATCGGACTATAAATCCGTTCTTGCAAAGTCGATTCACCTAAAGAACCCGTCACTTTTAATACCACATCAGCGCGATATTGAATTAATATTAAGCGTTGCGTCCGCAAAGTTTCAATTTGTTCTAAAGCACTTAAACGCCGCGCACCTTTTACCCAATAATCTCTTCGGAATTGTTGATTAATACAAAAATCACGCACGGTTTCTTTAAAAGCGGTATCGCTTAAACCATTCACTAAACCTTGTTGTTCAGCAGTTAAATTAAGATCATCGACTTGGTCAAAATAATGCGCTGAACAGGCAAATTGTAATTTAGCCGCACTTAAATAATGGTGCATTTGCGAAAATAACATCGGTTGCCAATCTTGATTAAAATACTCGTGGGCTAAATAATTTCGATTTTGTTCAGTAATTTTTTTAAATCGCGGGGCTAATTGTGGATTAACTCGGCTATAACTGGGATTAACCGCAAATAACTGTTCAACAAAAGCCAAAGCATTATCAACTTTAGAAACAATCGATTGTCCCGCCGAACCCATCACCTGCGCGTGTCGCGCTAATAAATCCCGCACAGGACTCATATTTGCCCAACCGGGTTGAGTGTTATAACTAATATATAAAACCCCGCCGACTTTTAATTTACGCGCAATAAAATCGACAATAACAGCTCTGTTTTCATTTGAAATCCAACTCCATATTCCATGCAAGCCAATATAATCAAATTCAGGCTGGTCATTTAATGAAGTATTAAATTGTGCAAAACTTTGATCAAATAATTGTGCATTAGCTTGAGAGACTTCTGCTAATTCTTGAGCAAAAGCCGCTTGAGAGGGATTAAAATCAGTCCCTGTCCAACGGGTAATTGAAGCGGCGGCGTGCAGATTAGCACTTAAGCCTTGTCCAAACCCTAATTCACAAGCTGCACCTACTTTGGGAAAATGCAAACCTGCATGTAAAAAAGCCAGTTTTAAACGCAGTGGATTTAATTCAGTGTAATAGCCAAAAGTATAGCCCACATCGGTAACATAGCCAGAAGTCCAATCAGTCATAATAGTATTTAGGATAAATAAAGGTTGAAATAAAACTATTAAGTTTTTTGAGTAGTAACAAACGCGTGATTATTAATGATTATTCTTTCGTAGAGACGTTGCACTGCAACGTCTGTACAATCGTAGCATAATAATAAAGCACTTAATTTTTAACACTACCGTTTTTTAATAGTTGGGAATTGTCTTGCAATATAAAGCCAGTTGTAGGGGCAAATAACACTACCCTTTGGTAACAATCGTTTATTATTGAGGGCAAATAATAATTTGCCCCTACAGTTTATTACCAGTGCGTAATTTCAGTCATTAATACCAATAAGGGCGATAAAAACCACTACTCACGCCCCAACCAAAACCACTGCCCCAATAATAAGGATTATAACCATAGCCACCATAACCGTAATAAGGATTGTAGCCATAACCCCAACCGCCATAATAATAACGATTCATATCATATTTGGGCCATAAATGAATAACTGTGCTGGCAATTAAAGGTAATTGTAAGGTTTTTTTACCAATAGTGCGTTCAATCGTGCCGTTTAATGTGCCAGCTACGGTAATTTCACCGTCTTTTTTATAGACTAAGGGGTCTAAAAAATCAGGGCTTTTAATAAAAAAGCGTCCTTCATTGGGTAAATCTAAACGCGGTCTGCCATAACTGCCTAAAGGATAAAGTAATACTTGTATTAAACTAAAGGCTTGTTCATTTTCTATATCAATAATAACCCCGCCCCAGCGCACAGGCACATCTTTATATTGCGCGAGATTTTGGATTGCCGAGCTGTAAGATAAATCAAATTTAGGTGCGTCTTCAATAGCGGGTGGCAATGATGAACACGCACTTAATAATAAAGATAAACATATTAAAAGTAATTTCATAATCATTATCCTTAAGATTTAAGTGTATTAAAA
>JBAQSX010000060.1:0-6502 GCA_049296695.1 Methylococcaceae bacterium
GTTAAAACCTACTCTTTTGAAGCACCACCCTTAATTGCTTCAACTGGCAGTTCTCAAAATACTGCCAGTTGTCAATCAAGATAAAACAAAAACACTGCAAAAGATATTGACTCACTTAATGACTTGCTTTGCGTTTTATTCTCAGCCCAGCTTATTGAATGGCGGCGGGTGCTTTAATAAAAGACGCAGTACAATTATGATTAATGCCTTTAATTGCATTTAAACTAATCACGGCATTATAACCCTGACAATCGCCACGCCATCCCGCAAAAGCATAACCTGTTGCAGGTTTTGCTGTGAGTTTTACTGTCGTATTTGTGCTTGTTGATAATACGCAACTCGTACCACAATTAATCCCCGCTGGCACACTACTCACACTACCCGAGCCATCTAAAGTAATTCGAGTTTTAGATGAACCTGTATCAACACTTGCTGAACTATAGGCATTATCAATATACACCAATTGATTATTCACAAAAGGTATATTGCTACTACAGCTATTTACACTACCACAATATAAAGACCAAGAATTAGGTGCATTAGCGATGGTATTAATAATACCTGTGGTTTCCATGCCTCTTATGACTGTACCAAATACGGCATAACCCCAACCCGTACTAGTTGGCGCGCTGTAATTTAAAAAGTTATTATCGACTAAGTTAATAAAAAACTGTGACGTTGCAGAATTGGGATCAGAACTTCTTGCCATTGCAATAGTGCCTTTTAAATTCTTTAAACCATTGTTAGATTCTAATGTAATGGCGGCACGCGGCGTTTTATATTGCGCGTTTTTATCAAAACCGCCGCCTTGAATCATAAAGCCTTTAATGACACGATGAAATATCGTTTTTTTATAAAAGCCACTATTAACATAAGTGATGAAATTATTCGCGCTAATGGGTGCGTGGGCATAATCCAATTTTACGGCAATTGTACCTAAATTGGTTTGTAATTCCACAATAGCGGGGGAAGTAGCACTCATCGCAATAGATGAGAACAGTAATAAACTACTGCTTAATAATAAAGAATAAAATTTACGCATGGAAGACTCCTAAGGAATAATAGTAGGGCTAAAAAAACTGTTAATCATGATTGATTATAACTTGCATTATCTCATAATAAATGAGTACACTAATTGTTATTTATTCATGGCTTTTTACTCAATATTATGATGTCCACTTTTGAATTACATCCGCGTTTAACTCAAGATTGTATCAGTGTAGGTCAGTTCAATTTATGTCGTTTATTGTTAATGAATGACAGTCATTATCCGTGGTTTATTTTAGTCCCGCAACGCGCTGATGTAAGTGAAATTTATCAGCTTAGTTTTAATGACCGTGCTTTATTACTTGAAGAATCTTGTTATTTGGCAGAGCAATTAGCATTACTCTATCAAGCCGATAAATTAAATATTGCCACTATTGGTAATAAAGTAGCGCAACTGCATGTACACCATATTGTGCGCTATCAACACGATTGCGCGTGGCCGGAGCCTGTTTGGGGTAAGTTTCCTGCTTTGGCTTATGATGAAGCGCAATTAGCACAGCAATTAACCCGTATTAGAACGCAATTACAAGACAAATTGCTTTAAAGTAAATTTAATTAAAGAGTGAGACATTATCATGTTAAATAAAGTCCTATTAATTGGTCGATTAGGTGCTGACCCCGAAGTGCGTTATTTACCCTCAGGCAGTGCCTTGACCACTATTAGTTTAGCCACTTCACGGTTTTGGAAAGACAAGCAAAGTAATGAAAAAAAAGAAGCCACTGAATGGCATCGGGTGGTTTTTTTTAATCGTCTAGCAGAAGTGGCGGGGGAATATTTAAAAAAAGGCAGTTTGATTTATGTGGAAGGTCGTTTACATACGCGTAAATGGCAAGGGCAAGATGGTCAAGATCGCTACACCACAGAGATTGTTGCTTTGGAAATGCAGATGCTAGGCAGTCGAAGCGGTGGCACGGCAAACTTTGATAATCACGCCCCTCAAAGTACGCAAGCGGCAACCCATGAAGCGGTTAAAACCTCCGTGCCACCTGTTAGCACCATACCCGCCATGCCACCCGCGCCACCGAGTTATGATGATTTTGATGATGATATTCCGTTTTAAATGAAACAAATTATCACCAATAGGGCAAATAATAATTTGCCCGTACGAAATCGTTGAATTGTAGGGGCGAATTATTATTTGCCCTTGTTAAAAAACATTATGTTAATGAAGTCCTGCTTTAAATTAAGAAGCAGGATATTCTTGCACGGGCAAATACATAATCGCATCCATTTCAACAGCAGAGCCTTTAGGTAAAGCCGCCACACCAATCGCGGCTCTGGCGGGATAAGGCTCAACAAAGTATTGCCCCATAATTTCATTCACAATGGGGAAATGCGCTAAATCAGTTAAAAATACATTGAGTTTAACCACATCTGCAAAACTACCCCCAGCCGCTTGCGCCACTGCATTTAAGTTTTCAAATACTTGGGTGATTTGCGCATTAATATCACCGTCAATTAAAGTCATCGTTTCAGGCACTAAGGGAATTTGTCCTGATAAATAAACCGTATTATCAACGCGTACCGCTTGTGAATAAGTACCAATGGCTTTAGGGGCTTGGTCTGTTTGTATGATGATTTTACTCATAGTATCTCCGTTATTAAAGTTTAAGTATTGATTGGTAGTGTTTCAAAAGAGTAGGTTTTAACAAAATGCTATTTTAGTTGGAGTTCAAACCTAGGTTTGAACTCCGATTGTTTGATATTCACTAGCCTACTTTTTTGATGCACTACCTATTGATTTATAAAACTAAGGGTAATAATTGTTGAATAGCAACGCCGCCTATCATGCCAATAATAATCACTTCAATGACGCTACGTTTTAAATAAAATAATAATACGCTGGCAAATACTGCCATTGCTACTGCTATTTTATCCAGTTCACCTTCAAAGCCGTGTTGCCAAAAAACATGATAAGCAAAGAATAATAATAAATTCACAATGACACCCACCACAGCGGCGGTAATTGCTGTTAAAGGTGCGGTAAATTTTATTTCATTATGGGTTTTTTCAATTAAAGGCGCGCCTATAAAAATAAATAAAAATGAGGGTAAAAAAGTGAACCACGTCGCTAAACTTGCCGCAAACGCCCCCGCCCAAAATAGGTTTTCTGCACCGAATAAGTGTTGCAAATAACCGCCCACAAATCCGACAAAAGCCACCAGCATAATCAAAGGTCCGGGGGTTGATTCACCCAAAGCGAGTCCATCGATGAGTTGTACTGAGCTAAGCCAATGATAATGGTCAACTACGCCTTGATAAATATAAGGTAATACCGCATAAGCCCCGCCTAAGGTGAGTAAGGCGGCTTTGGTAAAAAACCACGCCACTTGGGTCGGCATCCCTTGCCAGCCGTAATATTGCCATAAGCCCAACAAAGGCAATGCCCACAGCGATAAGCCAATAAAGGTGACGCGCCAGAGGCGTGACCAGCTAAATTGAAGATGCGCTAGCTTTAATAATGGGTCTGCTTGGGCTGGGTTGGCGGCATTTTTGCTACCGTGTTTTGCTGGTTTGCCTTGAAATTGTTGCGGTAACACTTTGCCTCCTAACGCACCTAAGAGCGCGGCAAGCAACACAATCGCAGGAAAAGGCGCGTTAAAAGCAAAAATGGCGATAAATGCTAATAAAGCAATCGTCCATAAGGCGGGAGTTTTTAACACGCGTGAACCAATACGATGCGCGGCTTGCGCGACAATGGCGACTACGGCGGGTTTAATACCATACAATAAGCCAGCCACTAAAGGCACTGTGCCAAAAGCGATATAAATCCATGATAAAGCAATTAAAATCAGCAAAGAGGGTAATACAAATAATACACCTGCTAGCAAACCGCCACGAATACCATGTAATAACCAGCCGATATAAATGGCAAGTTGTTGCGCTTCAGGGCCGGGCAGTACCATACAGAAATTAAGCGCGTGTAAAAAACGATGTTCACTAAGCCAACGCCTATTATCGACAATTTCTTGGTGCATGATGGCAATTTGTCCAGCAGGGCCGCCAAAACTAATAAAGCCCAATTTTAACCAAAATAAAAAAGCCTGCCTAAAACTAGGATGTGGCGTTGTCTGAGCATTCATAGAAAAACCTGTTTGTTTAAGTGACTGTGTGTGCTTTAAATAATCGTGCCACACTGGCTGTGTTAAAATTAAGCCACTTTCCATTAAGGCATAATAACAAAAGCCTCAGCTATTGTGCTGATGAATTGCCAGCGGTAATACTTAAACTTAGAACCAAGGCAAATTTAGTCGTACCCATTTGTTCTGACATTGATGAATGTCATCTTTATTCACTCTCTTAACCCAAGCAAAAGACTATGTTAAATCAACACTCTTACGATGTAATCGTTATCGGCGCGGGGCCTGCTGGCTATTCTTGCGCTATTCGTTGCGCTCAATTGGGCTTAAAAACCGTTTGCATTGACGACTGGCGCGATAAATTAGGGCAAAGCAATTTGGGCGGCACTTATTTGAATGCAGGTTGCGTGGCTTCGATGGCGTTGCTTGATTCTTCAAGGCTGTATCACAGTGTTAAATATGATTTAAAAAAACACGGTATTCATGCAGATAATGTCAGCGTGGATATTAAAAAAATGATTCAACGCAAAGATGATTTAATCAGTGATTTTGGCAATAAAATCGCTAACTTATTTGAATATCATCACATTGAGCGTTTGCATGGTAAAGCCCGTTTATTGGCAGCGCGCAAAGTTGAAGTCAAGCCCGCAGACGGCTCAGAAAGTTTTACGCTCACTGCACCTCATATTGTCTTAGCCACAGGCTCATCACCGATAGAATTGCCTTGCGCACCTATTGATAATAAATATATTGTTGATTCAACTACCGCGCTTAATTTTCCTGCTGTCCCGCAAAAACTCGCCATTATTGGCGCGGGTATTATCGGTTTAGAACTGGGCGGTATTTGGCAACGTTTAGGGGCAGAAACTATTATTTTAGAAGCCCAAGAAAACTTCTTACCCTTAGTTGATGCTGAAATTGCAGTCACTGCTTACCATATTTACCGCCAACAAGGCTTAGATTTACGCTTAGGGGCGCGGGTCATTTCTACCAAGAAGCTTAATAAAAAAGTTATTGTGGATTATCAAGATCAGCACGGTACGCATACTTTAACGGTTGATAAATTAATTGTCGCTCCGGGGCGCAAACCCAATACCGATAAACTCGCCGCCGCTGAGGCAAATTTATTATTAGATGAAAGTGGATTTGTGCATGTTAATGATGTTTGCCGCACCAATTTACCGGGTGTTTATGCGATTGGGGATTTAACCTTATTAGGGCCTATGCTAGCGCATAAAGGTATAGAAGAAGGTATTTTTGTGGCTGAACAAATCGCGGGAATTAATAACCCAATTAATTACGCCATTTTACCCAGCGTGATTTATACCGACCCAGAAATTGCGTGGGTAGGGCAAACCGAACAAGCCCTCAATGCTATGGGTGAGCCGATAAAAATCGGGGTGTTTCCCTTAACTGCCAGTGCTAGAGCCAATGCCATGAATAAAACCGAAGGCTTAGTTAAAATTATCGCCCACGCTGAAAACGATAGTTTGTTAGGCGTGCATATTATTGGCGCGAACGCCTCTGAACTGATCGCCGAAGCGGTATTGGCTATGGAATTCTCGGCTAGTAGCGAAGATTTAGCGCGAACTATTCACGCCCATCCTACCTTATCTGAAAGCTTATATGAAGCCGCGCAAATGATTAAACAACGCTCGCTACATTTACCACTCACCCAATAAATCATCTCACGGAGTACAAACTTGTGTTGTACTCCATTTTGCCTAAAAAACAGGCATGACCAAAAAATGACAGCTTTTCCTAGGCTAAGCTGTTCTAAGATTTTCACCTTTCTGCTACTATAGCCAGTGGTACACCTACCTTTTCACCTAAAACTTTTCGAGTAATTAATATGGCTTTTGTAGTCACTGAAAATTGTATTAAATGTAAATTCACCGATTGTGTTGATGTTTGTCCTGTAGACTGCTTTCGCGAAGGCCCTAATTTCTTAGTTATCGATCCCGATGAATGTATTGACTGCACCTTGTGCGAACCCGAATGCCCCGCACACGCTATTTTTGCTGAAGATGAAGTGCCAGACGATCAACAACAATTCATCGCTTTAAACGCTGAATTATCTAAAGTGTGGCCCGTTATTACTGAAGTGAAAACCCCTTCAGAAGATGCTGATAGCTGGAATGGCAAAGCAGGTAAATTCGAGTTTTTAGAACATTAATTAAAATAAGCATTATTGCTTTTACACAACAAAAATAATACAGTCTACATTTTAACTGTTAATAAAAAAGCCCAGTCGTTTTTAAAACACTGGGCTTTTTTTATTGTAGTTATATTTGGTAGTGCATCAAAAAAGTAGGCTAGTTAATATCAAACCTTTCGGAGTTCAAACCTAGGTTTGAACTCCAACTAAAATAGC
>JBAQSX010000061.1:0-66190 GCA_049296695.1 Methylococcaceae bacterium
ACAAACCCGTAGGCATAGTGCGGCTGGTTTTTGTAGGAAATAACTGTTTTAAATCGACGTTATGACCATCAGGACGTGGCGCGGGTGAATGTAATAATATTTCAGGTGGCTGGCTCAGCGTCAACAGCTCACTAGTAGACGAACCAATATAAGCACTATTGGATGTGGCTAACAATAGATTGCCTGATTTGTTATATAAATTAATTTCGCCTTGCCAAACATAACAATAAAGCCCTTCTGCAAGTCCTTGCTGAATAGCTTTCATATCAGCATTATTTTTTGCCACACAATCGCCCGTACAAAATAAATCAAACCCTGTGCCGCGAATACCAATGGTGGCAACAGGTGTGCCGACATTGTAAGCCGCTGGATTTTCCTTGCCAATTAAGCCCGTCAACACCCGCATCCCGCCTTTAATCAAACTAAATAACGCCCTATCTTGTTGAATATCACTGTGATAACTGTATTGCTTAATGTGTAACTGACTACCAGCTTGCAGAGTAATTTTTTCGCCATCGGCAAAGACCAATAAAGCATAACTATCCGCCTGACTCGATACTATATCGGTGCTATATAAAGCATCCCCCAATGATAAAGCTCGCATGGGTGAGGTCTCATTTTTTGCACTGACTGCGCCTTTTAACTCCACAATTCTAGCGGCAACAACTTCTTTACTGCCTTCGTTTTGCTTGCAATTATGTTCGCAAAGCTGTACTGAATAATCGGCGGGTTGCGCCTTTACCATCATGGTATCGGTTTTTATTTGAAATTTTTCAGGTTGTTGCTTGGCAATTTCGCCCGTAGTGGCATGTACGCCACCTTGATGCAATACCATCAGCGCACCTTTGCTAATCGATTGATTATCATACTGATTAATACTAAAAAGACTATTAGGTCGCACCGTCATTTTTGCACCATCGATAAATTCGATAATCACAAAGCTACGCTCTGAGGTTTTAATAGTGTCACCTAAATAAATTTCACTACCTTGACTCAAAGGTCTAGCTGTTTCTTTTGAATGCTCAGCGGTAACTTGATCACCGCGTACAAAGCTAACCTTTGCTACCACTTGCGTTTGGGCATGAGCCAGTGGCAGAAACAGAATTAAAAATAAAAAACATAGAGTTCTAATGATTTTATACATCGCGCTTAACCATGGGATATTATGAGGATGGGTGGCAGGGATGGAGATTGCCGTTGTTTCAATGGGTTTAAAAGTTTCGATTCATACTTTACGACTTGCCATGCTGTTTAAGTCGTTCGCGCTGACTATTTTAAGAGAAATTGACTATTAGTATGCCATAACAAAACGTGCAAGGGGCTACGCGAACGCCTATAGATAAAACGCGTATATTAAAGTCGCTTCCCTACAATAAAATTGCAGGTATGTTTTAATTTCTGTTACCTGTAATAGTAATGACAATATTGTCACCCGAATTAACTATTAATCCAAATTTTTCACAATCAAAACTTTTTGTGTTTTGAGTTGTTATTTGAATAGTATAACTACTTAGTCTGATTATCAAAATAGAGATTTTAAAATTAGTAGGCCGATATTATCAAAAAATATCGTGTTCATTCCAAAATCGTAATTACTTAACTGAACTTACGCACTGGTAATAAAAATGTAGGGGCAAAATATTTTTTTCCCCTTCAGTAACAATCAGTTGTTATTAAGGGCAAATAGTGTTGCCCCTACATTGATAACCCTTGCGTAACTTCAGTTACTTAATTAACGGTCTAAACTAAAAGACTTTCATTATGATAATAAAAATGCTTGCCTACAAACTTTTAGTATTAAGCGCAGATTTGCCAGAAAATTTATGTTAGCTTTAAATTTACAGTTTTTTCAAAAAAAGATTCCCCTGATTATTATTTCAATACTTTTTTATCAATTTGAATTGAAACCAGTATAACTGATTTTGATAAAGTCGCTAAAAAACTACCTATTGGCAAGTCTATTGCTGTATTAATGAGTACAAGATTACATTATAGACAATATTTTTATTCACCAATACTCGTAAATTAAGGACAAGATTATGCAAATCGGCTTACCTAAAGAAATAAAAGACAATGAAAACCGTGTCGGTATGACCCCCGCCACCGTGAGTAGTTTAGTTCAACAAGGGCATAGCGTTTTAGTACAAAGCGGCGCGGGTGAGGGCAGTTTTTTAAGCGATGCCGATTATCAAACAGCAGGCGCGACCATAGTGACTACTGCCGCTGAGGCGTGGTCAGCGCAATTAGTGGTAAAAGTTAAAGAACCCATCGAGCAAGAATACCAATACTTTCGAGAGGATTTAATTTTATTTACTTATCTGCATTTAGCTTCTAATAAACCGCTAGTCGATGCGTTAGTAAACAGTGGCGTCAGCGCAATTGCTTATGAAACAGTCGAGCAGAACGGACAATTACCCCTGCTCACCCCGATGAGTGAAGTGGCGGGGCGCATGGCAACTCAAGTCGGCGCGACTTATCTGCAAAAAACTTATGGCGGCAGAGGCGTGTTAATGGGCGGCGTTCCGGGAGTTGCACCTGCGAATGTGGCGATTTTAGGCGCGGGAATTGTTGGCATGAATGCGGCACGCATTGCCGTGGGTTTAGGGGCGCGAGTGACGGTTTTAGATATTAGTCACGAGCGATTAAAGTATTTAGATGATAGTTATCGCGGACAGTTACAAACCCGCCACAGCGACGATTACACCATTAAAGAAGTGATTGCACAGGCGGATTTAATTATTGGCGCGGTGTTAATAGCAGGACGACGCGCTCCACGCTTAATTACGCGGACAATGTTGGCAGGTATACCCAAAGGCGCGGTGATTGTTGATGTGGCAGTCGATCAGGGCGGTTGCGTTGAAACCATTAAAGCCACCACGCATAGTAATCCCAGTTATGAAGTAGATGGCATTGTGCATTATGGTGTTGCCAATATGCCCGCCGCTGTACCGCGTACCAGCACCTTTGCTTTAAATCATCAAACCAGCTCTTATATTTTGCAATTAGCCAATCAAGGTTTAGCGGCATTAACGACTAATATCGCTCTGCAAAAAGGTTTGAATACTTATAGAGGTTTAATTACTTATCAAGCCGTGGCAGAAAGTTTTGATTTAACTTATACCCAAGCGGCTGAGGCATTAGTTTTATAATGATTAAACTGGCTAGTGAAAGGATTTTACTAGCCATTAAACATTATGCTTTATAAACTCAAGGATAAATTATGAATCCTAATTACAGTGAAGAAGAATTAGCGGTAGTGCATCAAAAAAGTAGGCTAACCTTTCGGAGTTCAAACCTAGGTTTGAACTCCAGCTAAAAGGGCGTTTTGTTAAAACCTACTCTTTTGAAGCACTACCGAATTAGCTTTATTAGACGCTATGGAAAATCAGCCTTTAATTAGCGTACCTAATATGGCACAAGAAATTACTCAATTAAAAGCCGCTGTTAGCGAAAAACTCAATAAATGTGAGTCGATTAAATTAGATGTATTAGAAACTGACTTAGAACGCATTAAAACTCAGGCAATTATAGAAGGTATTCCTTATCAATTATTAATGAGTTCGATATTACATAAATATGCACAAGGGTATTTAATTGCTAAATAGTCACCATAAAAAAAGGCGTAATGTGTTAAACATTACGCCTTTTTATTTATCAGATTAAAATATAAATCTATGTATTTTAGTTTTATATATTTCTGATAACCTCTATTACTCAAACTATAACTTTTCTAATTCTTCAATAATTAGTTTTGCTAAATCAAAAAGTTGTTGTGCTTCCGATATATCTACATATTCATCAATATCATAATCAGCACGATGACGATTTACTTTAAGTTTGTGCATTTGTTCGCCTAAAATTCTTAAAGTTTTATTATCATGTTTTTGAAATTTAATAATTAGTCTTTCATGACTACCTTTTGGAATTTCACCGTATCGGTTTTTCTTATCAGGATAATCTTGAGCTTTGTCTTTTGCTAAATGATACACAGCATAATAAGCACGACCCATAACATTACGATAATCTATTTCTTGACTATCAGGATTAATTAATAAGTTTTCGGCAAAACACAAAAAATCTTTAAACGATACGCTCATGTTTTTCCCTTGCTTCTAATACATCAATTGAACTGTATTGAAACATTAATACATCGCTCCAAGTATCGTCTAATGTTTCTACGAATAGTTTTGATAATTCCCAATTAATTTTTGCTATGTCTTTGACAGGCGAATCAATGTAAATTGTATACACAATGCAATTATCTATAATTTCTATTAAAGAACTAGAAAAATAAAGATTATGCGTTTCTAATAGGCTGTAAGCTAATTCACATAATACTTGTGCTTGACCATCGGAAAGCTGGAATTTTTCGCAAATGTTAAATGCCAATCCATTATTACAAAAAAAATTTTTTGTTTTAAATTCCTTGTGTAATTGAAATGCTTTTTTAAAGTTGCAAGAGAAATAAAATGATTTTATTGCTCTATTAAGAGCATTAGCATTATTAGGAAAATTATTAAGCAATATTTCAGTTTGAAATACAGATTCTTTAATTAAACCACAACTAAATAATGCGCTCATATAATTTAGATGCGTGAATAAATCATTTTCATATTGCAATGCTTTTTGATAATTACTGATAACTTGGTTACTGTCATTTTCAAATCCTGCAACTGCACCCAACAACTTATAATATTGGTAGACTTTTATTTTTCCTTCTAATTTATTAATGTCACTTTTCAATAAATAAATTGTAAATTCATCTGGTTTACGTTTTTGATTAATTAACAATTCAATTTTATCTTCTAATTCATGAGTTTTTGCTAAGGGCTGAACCATTTTTATCACCTCAAACTATAAATAAAAAAGGGCGTAAAAATACGCCCTTTTATTATACCGCCGTTATTAAAAACCTAACCGCCGAAATCGTCCAACATAATGTTTTCAGGTTCAACGCCAGCATCTAATAACATCTTGATGACTGATTGGTTCATGATGGGCGGGCCACACATGTAAAACTCACAATCTTCAGGTGCTGGGTGGTTTTTGATAAAGTTTTCATAAACCACGTTGTGAATAAAGCCTGTGTAACCGTCCCAATTATCATCGGGCAATGGGTCAGACAACGCAACGTGCCATTCAAAATTATCATTTTCACGCGCCAACATATCGAAATCTTCAACATAGAACATTTCGCGTTTGCTTCTCGCGCCGTACCAGAACGACATTTTACGTTTTGATTTCAAACGGCGTAATTGGTCGAAAATGTGTGAACGCATCGGAGCCATACCCGCGCCGCCGCCGATAAACACCATTTCAGCCTCAGTGTCTCTAGCATAAAACTCACCGTAAGGGCCTGAAACAGTGACTTTATCACCGGGTTTCAAACTGAAAATATACGATGACATCACACCGGGTGGCACGTCTTCGGGTGCGCGTGGGGGTGGCGTTGCTATACGCACGTTTAACATGATTTCTCTTTCCTGCGGATAAGAAGCCATTGAATAAGCGCGTAAAGCAGGTTCTTTTACAGTAGAAACGTAACGCCAGATATTGAATTTGTCCCAATCTTCATGGAAACGCTGTTCAATATTGAAGTCTTTGTAATTAACAACGTGTGCTGGACATTCGATTTGAATATAACCACCTGCGCGATAGTTAATAGTTTCGCCTTCGGGTAAATCTAATACTAAGGCTTTAATGAAGGTTGCCACGTTTTCGTTAGATTTAACGGTGCATTCCCATTTTTTAACGCCGAAAACTGAGTCTTCTACTTCGATGTCCATATTGTGCTTAATCGACACTTGGCACGCTAAACGCTCACCGTGCGCGGCTTCGCGTTTGGTAATATGGCTCAGTTCAGTGGCTAAAATTTCGCCGCCACCTGATTTAACTTTCACTTTACATTGACCGCAAGTACCACCGCCGCCACAAGCCGATGATACAAATAAATTGTTATCGGCTAAAGCAGTCAATAGTTTTGAACCCACAGGAACGTGGATTTTCTTTTCGTCATTAATGAGTATTTCAACATCCCCTTCGGCAACTAATTTGCTTTTCGCGCCAATAATGACAAACACTAGCGCGATAACAATGCCCGTAAAAAGGATAATCCCTAAAAGAATTTCAAGCATAGTGTTACCTTTTTATAGTTGAATGCCAGAGAATGCCATAAACCCTAATGACATTAATCCCGCAGTAATAAAAGTAATACCCAGTCCTTGCAGTGCAGGTGGAATATCACTGTATTTCAATTTCTCGCGCACACCCGCCATTACGGTAATAGCCAATGCCCAACCAAAGCCGCTACCAATACCATAGGTAACACTTTCGCCAAAGTTATAATCGCGTTCAATCATAAATAAACTACCCGCTAAAATCGCGCAGTTCACCGTAATTAACGGTAAGAAAATCCCTAATGCGTGATAAAGCGCGGGGAAGAATTTATCTAATATCATTTCTAAAATTTGTACTAATGCGGCAATCACACCAATACAGCTTAATAATGATAAGAAACTTAAATCAATTCCTGCAACGCCAATCCAAGCTAATGCGTCTTCTTTTAATAAGGCGTGATAAATTAAGTTATTGGCAGGGACGGTAATCATTTGTACCATCATTACCGCAATACCTAAACCCATTGCAGTCGAAATCTTTTTCGAGACCGCAATAAAGGTACACATACCTAAGAAAAACGATAAGGCAAGGTTTTCAATAAAAACCGCTTTAATAAATAAGCTGATATAGGCTTCCATTAGTGATGCCCTCCGTCTTCACCATGTGAAATTGACATGATTTTAAATTCCACTTTTTCTTGTTGTTGCGGTTTCCATTGACGTATACCCCAGATTAATAATCCAATCAAAAAGAATGCACTAGGTGGTAATAACATTAAACCATTAGGTTGATACCAGCCGCCGTCTTTAATTAACGGGAATACTTCAATCCCTAATAATTTACCTGAGCCTAATAATTCACGAACAAAAGACACGGTAATTAAAATTAAGCTATAACCCAAACCGTTACCAATACCGTCCATAAAACTGGCTAAAGGCGGATTTTTCATCGCGTAACCTTCAGCACGTCCCATAACGATACAGTTAGTAATAATCAAACCCACAAATACCGATAATTGTTTGCTTACATCAAAAGCAAAGGCTTTTAATAATTGGTCAACGACAATTACTAATGAAGCAATAATAGTCATTTGTACAATAATACGAATACTGCTGGGAATATGATTACGAATTGCACTAATTGCCGCGCTAGAAAACGCAGTTACTAAGGTTAATGCCAACGCCATAATGAGTGAGGTTGACATTTGCGATGTCACCGCTAATGCCGAACAAATACCTAATACTTGCAAAGTAATAGGATTGTTTTCAACTAGCGGTTCAATTAATACTTTTTTAGTTTCATCATTGAATAATTCACTCATGACTTAGCTCCTTTAACTGTTCTAACTTTCGCTAAATAAGAGGCAAAACCTTCTTTACTTGTCCAATATCTAACCAAGTTAGTCACACCTGTACTGGTCAATGACGCGCCTGCTAAACCGTCTACTTGATATTCTGAGCCTGCTTTAGATGTATCTACTGTGCCTTTAATTAAAGCAATCGCAGGTTCACCGACATCGGCTTCTTCAATTAAACCTTTTTCTAAAGAAGCTTGGTCTTTTTCAGCATAAACTTTTTTGCCTTTCCATAAAGCACGCCAGTTAGGATTAACTACTTCACCACCTAATCCCGGCGTTTCGGCTTGGTCATAGAAGTTAATACTTTGAATAGTTTGTCCGTCCGCATCTAATGATAAGAAACCATAGAGTGTTGACCATAAACCATAACCATTAATAGGCAGAATAATAGATTTAACCACGCCCGCTTCTTTTACTAAAAAGACTTTAGCCAGTTTCGCTTTAACACGAATATGAGCAGTATCTTTTTCTTTTGGAATAGCGATGCTTTGCGCGGGGTCTTTTGCTGCTTTACGTTGGTCGTAACTATTCGCGTCTATACCATCAACATAATCGCCTGTTTCTAAATCCACTAATTTAGATTCAATGCGGTCGTCAAAAGTCGCGCTAATATCTGCGCCGTCTTGTAATAAACCTGCGACATCAAGAATGTTTTTCTTCATGTCTAATTCTTTATTACTGACTTGAATGGGTTTTAAAGCAACTGCCGCCATTGAAACTAATACCGCACACACTAAACAAAGTGCTACTGCAATCGCAATGGTTTTTTCTAAACTATCATTACTTAAGGCTAATACTTTTAAACAATAAGCTTTGAATTTTTGATATTGCGGACAGCTTTCTAGCTTTTCACAATATTTTTCTAAATATGGACATTTATTAGCCATGACGTTTCACCCTTCTTCTGATATTCGCTTGTATTACAAAATAGTCAATCGTAGGCGCGAACATATTAGAAAATAAAATAGCAAGCATAATACCTTCAGGGAACGCGGGATTAACGACGCGAATTAAAACCGTCATACCACCGACTAATAATCCAAATAACCAACGCCCAGTATTAGTCATCGCGGCACTCACAGGGTCAGTTGCCATATAAACCATACCAAAGGCAAAACCACCAATGGTTAAATGCCAATACCAAGGCAAAGCGAACATAGGATTAGTATCACTGCCAATAGTATTAAATAATAATGAGGTGGCAACCATACCTGCAAATACACCACCCATAATGCGATAAGAAGCCACGCGGGTATATAACAAAAACGCCGCGCCCAATAAAATCGCCAATGTTGAAGTTTCACCCAAACAACCCGGTTCAAAACCAAAGAAGGTTTGCATCCAAGAATAATGTTCGGTAACAGCCGCTAAGCCACCGTTTGCCGCTAAGCCTAATGGGGTTGCCGCTGTGTAACCATCAATGGCAGTCCACACAGAATCGCCTGAAATTGACGCGGGGTAAGCAAAGTATAAAAACGCACGACCTGTTAAGGCGGGGTTTAAAAAGTTTTTGCCTGTGCCGCCGAATACTTCTTTACCAATCACAATACCAAAAGAAATACCTAAAGCGACCTGCCACAGTGGCATATCGGGTGGCATGATTAAGGTATAAAGCATTGAAGACACTAAAAAGCCTTCGTTGACTTCATGACCGCGCACGGTAGCAAATAACACTTCCCACACGCCGCCCACTGCTAAAGTAGTGATATAAATCGGTAAGAAATATAACGCGCCATGAGCGATGCACGATAATGGATTTGAAGGGTTATACCCAAAAACCATCATCGGAATACTGCGCCAGTTATCCACTTTATCTAAATGTAATTCAGCCAACGCTAAATTCGCTTGATAACCTGTGTTATAAACTGCCATTAATATACAAAAGAACGTCGCAATAACCACAAAAGTCATGGTGCGTTTTAAATCATTACCATCTCTAACATGAGTTTTACCACGCGTTACACTCGCTGGGGTATAAATAAAAGTATCGACCATTTCATATAAGCCGTAATACTTTTCTAATTTACCGCCTTTGGTAAAATGCGGCTCAATGCTATCTAAAAATTCTCTAGCCGACATTAGCCCTCCTTCTCAATTTTAGTTAAATTCGCGCGTAATACAGGCGCGAAATCATGTTTACCTGGATCGACAAAGGTAAATAATGCCATATCTTCTTCATCTAATTCTAAACAGCCTAATAATTGCGCTTGGTCAGAATCACCTATTACTAATGATTTTAATAATGGCGTAGGTAGAATATCTAAAGGCATCACATCTTCATAAATACCTACGGGTACAATCGCTCTATTACTACCGTTTTTATCGGTGGTTAATGGGAATAAACGATTATCTTTTTTATCAACACTTGAGGTATAAACATTTAATGCTGAGTATTTATCTTTACCCGCGACAATCCAACCGAATAATTCACGCGCTCTGCCTTCTTGCAACGCAGATACTTGCAAACTATACGCGCCTAAATAATCCGCCCAATGCTCAGCAGTGTGTCCATATAATACTGAACCCGATATTACTCTATTTTCAACGTCGGTATTTAATTCATCCGCTGTTAATTCCGATAAATTAGCCGCTACTCGCGTTCTAATTAAACGTGGATTATTAACAGTAGGGCCTGCGAGTGATACCACTCGTTCAACATTTAATTGCCCAGTAGTAAATAATGCACCGATAGCAATCACTGCTTGATAATCCAAATACCATACGGTTTTATGCGCATTAACCGCATCAATAAAATGAATATGGGTACTGGGCAAACCAGCAGGATGCACACCTGAGAATTCAGCTACTGTTACAGGCGCATTACCTGTAGAAATTACTGAACCTGTGGCTTTTGCAACATAAGTTTTGCCTTGGGTTAATTTAGCAATCACAGACAAACCATTAACAAAATCAGCACTACGCTCAGCAATAATCACCGCAGGGTCAGCCGCTAGAGGGCGGGTGTCGATGGCAGTGACAAAAATTGAACTGGGTTTGCTGTTAAGTGCGGGGATTTTGCCGTAAGGACGGGTGCGTAAGCTAGTCCACAAGCCTGAATTGACAAGATTTTCTTGTACTTGCTCGGCTGTTAAATTCGCTAAATCAGCTTCCCCATAACGCGCAAAAGAGACACTGTCTTCTCTGCTGGCTACTTCAATGACGACCGATTGCAACACGCGTTTGTCGCCGCGATGAATCGCTTTAACAACGCCCGCCGCTGGGGCAGTGAACAACACACCTTCATTCTTTTTATCACTAAAGAGTGCCTGACCTAACTGGACTCTATCACCTTCAGCGACTAGCATGGTAGGTTTCATACCTATGTAATCCATGCCTAGAATGGCAACAGAAGTGACCGTGTTGCCATTTTCAATTATCTGTTTAGGACTACCCGTTATCGGTAAGTCTAAACCTCGTTTAATAGTAAATTGCATAGCAATAAGCCTACTCTCCAACCAAAATTGCGACCATCCTCTTCATTTATTTAGATAAACTAAGAGGGACTTATAAGACGTAAAACAGCGGCATTACACCATAAAAACACTGATTTCTCAATGGCGATAAGCTGAGTGATTCACTAGGAAAAAGCCTTAGCACCCTAAATAGTCATCTAATTATGATAAAAGCGAATTAGCTTACGCGCTTTTAAATTAAATCCTCATTAAGTGATTAATTTTTTAATTAAAGATGGCTCTTTATTATTAAAAACAATACGCATAAAAAAACCTATCAGCTTTTAAAAAGCTGATAGGTTTATTATGTCTGAATCAGGATTTACAGAATTTACAAAATTAACAGAATTTATCCTGCTAATCCTAAAATCTTGAAAATCCTGATTCAGACGTTATTACCACGAGCCAGTATTAGGCATCGACAACCACGGTTCTTGTTTTTCTAATGCCGCGCCTTTTTGTAAAAACTCAATAGAAATACCATCGGGAGATTTAATAAATGCCATGTGTCCATCACGAGGCGGCCGATTAATTAATACTCCAGCGGTCATTAATCGCTCACAGGTTTGATAAATATCATCAACCTCAAAGGCTAAATGTCCAAAATTACGCCCACCTGTATAAACTTCACTATCCCAATTATAAGTGAGTTCAATTAAAGGGGCTTGTTGTTGCGCCGCACTTTCATCTAAAGGTGCGTATAAATAAATTAAAGTAAACCGTCCTTGTTCGCTTTCAAAACGATGACTTTCTTTTAAAGCTAATTTAGTACAATAAAAATCCAAAGATTCTTCTAAATTCGCCACTCGAATCATAGTATGTAAATAACGCATACTCATAGTATTAAACTCCTAATTATTAAAAATTGGCTAAAATTTCTTGTTTTTTTGCCGCATAGTCATCGGCTGAAATTAACTCCGCTTCATAGAGTTGTTTTAATTTTTTTAATTTCGACATAGCCTCATCGCTATTATCTAAAGGCTGAGTCGTTTGCACAGTTTGATTAAATGCCCCCGCCATAGTTTGCCCCAAACCCATACCAGCGGCTAAACTCATGCCTAAACCCGCCGCTCCAGCTTCATTTCGTGCCGCGTCACGCATGGCTTCTAATTGTTGCATTTTGGCATAATCTAAACCCACTGCTTGCGCGGCTTGGGCTTCTGCGGTCATATCGGCAATACGATTAATACGTTTTAAAGTATCTTCATCAAAACTAGTGCCTTCAATTCTAAAATCGGTTAATTCAAAACCTAATTTAGCAAAGCTTTCAGTTAATTTAGAAGTTAATCCTTCGGTTATTTCTTCTCGATTGGCATCAATTTCAGTATAACTAAAATGGCTAGTGGCTAAATAATCCGCTAAAGGCTGCATTAATCTCGCGCCCATGACTTTTCTAAAATCTTCAGCAGAAAAGTTATGATGTGCGCCGACTACATTAACAAAGAAATCTTGCGGATTAAAAATACGATAACTGTAATTACCAAACGCTCTTAAACCCACGGGAAATTTATAATGCGGGTCTTGATATTTAATTGCCGAACTCGTCCCCCATTTTTGGTCAAGAATCGTGCTAGTTTTAAAAAAATAAATACCGACTTTATGTTCGCTTTCAAAAAACTGCATAAAGCGACTAATCGTTGTCCAAAAAGGGATATTATCGGTTTTTAAATCAATAATTCCTGATTTAGTGACTATGGCTTCTACTTTACCTTGATAGGTAAAAATACAGCCTTGTCCTGCATTAACAATTAATTTAGAAGCGTTTTTAATTTCATCACCATTATCTGTCCATTGACTAAAAATATCCTCTGTTTGTGGGTTTGTCCATTCAATAACGGAACGTAATTGCCGTTTTAAACCATCAAATAATGCCATTGTTTACTCCTAAATAATTATTTTTGTCAGCATCAGAATTTATAGAATTTTAGAATAAAAAGAATATTTATTTTGCTAATTCTCTAATTCTGAAAATTCTGATTTTGATAATAAATTCACTCTTCAAATTTATCGGTTTGACTATATTTTTCAGCAAGGCGTAATAATACTAAAACCGCGCCACTGCCACCGTCTTTAGGTGAAGCCGAACAAAAGGCTTGCACATCACGATGTTGTCTGAGCCATAAATTAAGATTATTTTTTAATACAGGTTGATTATCTAAAGAGCGATAACCTTTACCATGCACAATATGCACACAGCGACAGCCATTATTAAGACAATCATGTAAAAAATACAGTAATTG
Source organism: Methylococcaceae bacterium (assembly GCA_049296695.1). Classification (GTDB taxonomy): domain Bacteria; phylum Pseudomonadota; class Gammaproteobacteria; order Methylococcales; family Methylomonadaceae; genus UBA10906. The sequence goes on from JBAQSX010000061.1 coordinate 13,167, forward strand.
GCGTTTAGCGTCAGAACTATTTAAACCATGTAAATCAATTTCCGCATCAATACCAAATTGCCCTTGGCGCATTTTTTTTAAGGTATTAGGACGCAAACCATCAATCGTAAATTCTAGCCTGTCTTCTAAACCCACGGTTTGTAAATCCGCAGAACTTTTAATCCACGGCATGTCGGGTACTAAATCGCGCGGCTTAGGCACGGGTTTGGGACGCTGACCACTTTGTGGGCTGATTTTGTCTTGTTTGACCGCCCTGACTGTGCCGATACTTTGGCGAAATAAATCGCGGTCTTGAGGAGAAAGTGTTTTTTTTGCCACGAACGCTGATTTTGAATGCTATTGTTGCTAAGATGCTTGGATTTTATAGTTTATTTGCTTAAAGAGCCACCAAAGGACAGCTAAATGTATATTTTGATAAGTAATGATGATGGCTATACTGCTGAAGGTTTATTGGCATTGGTTGCCGCATTGAGTCAACACGCCGAAGTATCAGTGGTCGCGCCTGATAAAAACCGTAGCGGCGCGAGTAATTCACTCACCTTAGAAATGCCGTTACGCGCTCATACTATGGAAAACGGTTTTATTCGCGTGGATGGTACGCCTACTGATTGCGTTCACTTAGCCATCACAGGTTTGTTGAAAAAAGAACCCGATATGGTGTTTACAGGGATTAATCATGGCGCGAATTTAGGCGATGATGTGCTGTATTCAGGCACAGTGGCGGCGGCAACCGAAGGGCGATTTTTAGGACTGCCTGCTGTGGCTTTATCGCTAGCTTGCGGTAATGAAGCCAAACATTTCAATACAGCAGCGCAAGTGGCGGTGACTTTGTTTAAACAACTCCTTGCCCATCCCTTGCCAGCCGACACCATTTTAAATGTGAATATTCCAGATTTGCCACTGCATGAATTACGCGGTTTTCAAGCCACACGCTTAGGACAGCGGCATAAATCTGAGCCTGTGATTAAAAGTGAAGACCAACGCGGTAGACCGATTTATTGGGTAGGGCCTGCGGGTGCTGAGCAAGATGCGGGTGAGGGGACAGATTTTTATGCGGTCAATAACGGTTATGTTTCAGTCACGCCCTTGCAATTAGATTTAACGTGGTATGAAAGGATTAATACGGTGAGAGATTGGTTACATGAGGCTTTATAAGAAAATCATAACTACTTAGCGCATTTTAATTATTCTATTGTTAGAATCAGGATTTACAGAATTTGGTGGTGCATCAAAAAAGTAGGCTAGTTAATATCAAACAATCGGAGTTCAAACCTAGGTTTGAACTCCAACTAAAATGGTGTTTTATTAAAATCTACTCTTTTGAGGCACTACCCAGAATTTCAAGATTCACAGGATTTATCCTGAAAATCCTATAATCTTGTAAATCCTGATTCAGACATAAAAGTAACAATTAATTAAACTAAATATAGTATTTTCAATTCACTATGTCCTTATAGCACGGGAGTACAAACCTAGATTTGTACTTAAACACACTGGCACAAACCTAGGTTTGTACTCCATTGCATTGCATCATTTTGATATGAAACTAGTATAGTCAGAATAATTAAATCGGTTTAACGTAAATACAACCTTCAAATTCTACTGTTTTAAAATTATTACGTTGTTGCCATAAAGATTCGGTCGCGCCTAATAATAATGCGCCTTCAGCGGTAAGCATAGTGACCATAGTCGATAATATTTGACTACGCACCGTTGGGGTAAAATAAATAGTCACATTACGGCATAGAATTAAATCAAACTTGCCTAAATGCGAAAAATTGCGCGTTAAATTAATAGTATCAAAATGAACCCGCAAACGAATATTGGGACGTAATACCCAAGTTTGCTGTTGAGTTTGCTCAAAATACTTATTACGCCGCGCTAAAGATAAACCACGATTAATTTCAAAAGTATTATAGGTTGCCAATCTTGCGCTTTGCAGAGCCGTTTGAGAAATATCCATAGCGCGTATTGAAAACTGTCGTGCCAATTCTGGCTTTTTTTTAGCCTGACATAATTCATCAATTAATATCGCTAAAGAATAAGCTTCTTGACCTGTAGAACAACCCGCAATCCATATTTTAATATCATAACCGCGTTCTATTTTTTTTAATAATTCGGGTAATATCTTTTTTTCTAAAGCATTCCAACAAGAAGAATCTCTAAACCATAAGGTTTCATTAGTGGTCATTAAATTAATGACCGTGGGTAATAATCTATCAGGCTCAACTTGCAAACGTAATAATAATTGACTAAAAGTAGTTAATCCTAAACTTTGAGCAAAATCACTTAAGCGTGTCTGCACTAAATAATCTTGATCTTTATGTAAATAAATACCGCATTGATCGTGTAATAGTTTGCTGATTTGTTCAAATTCTAAAGCGGTAATTGTTTGCATGTTATCTTGCCATAACCAATTGCATAATTTTTTGACTGAGTCTATGTAAAGGCACTATTTCATCGGCTAAACCCGCCTCATAAACACTACCCGGCATTCCCCAAACAATCGAAGAATCTTGATCTTGAATTAAACACATTGCGCCTTTTTGTTTTAATGAACGCACCCCTTCAGTACCATCGCGTCCCATCCCCGTCATAATAATGGCTAATACTTTGCCTTTAAAACTAGCCGCTACCGATTGAAATAAAACATCGACCGAAGGACGACAATTATTAACAGGTGGCGCGTCAGTGATGGCTAAATAAAATCCGCCTTCAAGATGCGAACGTATAATTAAATGTTTACCGCCTTGAGCAATATAAATATGACCATCATTTAATTTCTCACCGCCTTTGACTTCACTGACTGATAAGGGCGATATTTCATTAAGTTTTATTGCCAACGATTCAGTAAACATGGGCGGCATGTGTTGCACAATAATAACAGGGCAAGGTAACTGAGCAGTTAATTGTGGGATTAATTGATCTAAAGCTTTAGGGCCGCCTGTAGAAATACCAATAACAATTAAATCAAATTTTCTTTTCTGTGTTAATGCGCCAAGAGCAGGTGATGCAATGCTTTGTTTAATAGTAGTAGGCGGTGTTATTTTTTCAATACTGCTTTCGACTACAGGTATTAAAGGTCGTCTTTGACTAAGGCGCGCATATTTTTTAGTTTGTAATAAATCAATAAAAGGTTTTAAATACTGGACTAATTCTTCAATACCTTGTTCGGGCTGACTGACTTTAGGTTTAGCAATAAAATCTAACGCGCCTATTTGCAAAGAACGCAAGGTTTCTTTGGCATTATTCATATCAAAACTACTAATCATAATGGCTTCAATACTAGGATGCGCCTGTTTAATTTGTTGCAAGGTCGCCACGCCGTCCATATCAGGCATGACCACATCTAATAAGACTAAATCAGGTTGCAATTCATCAATTTTTCTTAAAGCGATTTGTCCAGAAGCGGCGGTGGCAACGCACTGCGCGTCACTGATTTTATCAATCACTGCCAGCATAATTTGCCTGTAAGTAATACTATCATCAACGATAATAATTTTTATTTTATCATTCATTAAAATTCCAGTTTTTATAAGTTTTTACAAACGTTTAATTAATTGTTCTATAGCAAGAATAATAATAAATTGATTATTCTGTTGAATAAGTCCTGAAATAAATTCTTTTTTTTCATTGGCAACATTGGGCAAAGGTGGCAAGATGTCTTTATCGTCAACTGTCACCGTTTCACCCATGCTATCGACTAAAATCGCTAAAGGGTCTTTAATTTCTATGGCATTATTAAAATTTTTACGATTGAGTTTATTAAGCCTACTCAATTCCGCTTTGGTTTTTAAAATAATTAAAACTCTATCTTCTAAGGCTTTAGTCGATTTTTGAATTAAAAAAAACTGTGGGTCTAATACCGTTAAAATCTGACCGCGTAAATTCATAATGCCAATAAAATACTCTTCGGCTTCGGGTACGGGACTAATTTCATTAATACGCCCAATTTCTTTAGAGAGTAATATATCAATGGCATAACGTTCTGAACCCAAATAAAAACTAATAAATTGTCGCATGATGTTCTCTTATAAGTATTTAGCGAGGGTTTTTAAAACTAATTCTTTATCTAATTTAACTAGCCATTCATTAAAGCCTGCTTTTTTACCTTCTGAAATAGTATGTTCATCATTTAAAGTGGTTAAGGCAATGACAGGCATGGCGTGCCAACGTGGATTAGCACGAATATTTTTGACCATTTCTCGACCATCCATTAGCGGCATTTCTATATCACTTAATACTAAATCAAATTCTTGTTGAGTTAATAATTCTAAACCTTCACGACCATTAGTCGCAGTAGTGACTTGATAACCACCGCTTAATACACATTCTTTAATAACTTTCATAAAAAAGGGCGTATCTTCAACTAATAAGACTCGCTTATCTTTGGCTTTTTCAGTATTAATCACTAATTTATCAACACTTTCAGGTTCACCCGCAGTTAAAATGGCATGTAAATCTAACATTAAAGTAATTTTGCCATCCAATAACATAGAACCGAGCATCCCTACCGTATTCATTGAAGTATTTTCCAGTTTAATGACGGTATTTTTAGTATCAATAACTTTATTAATTAATAAGGCGACTGGGATATTAGTGCGTTTGGGAATAATAATAGTGGCAACGCTATTATAATTATTGGGTTTTTGTACGGGCAAACAATTTTCTAAGCGCAATAAACGTACTTGTTCACCACGGTATTCAATATATTCATTACCCGTAATCATTTGAATACGTTTAGTTTCTAAAGTATCAATACGCCGTATCCACGATAACGCTAAGGCAAAATGTTCTTCGGTATTATTATCAAAAATTAATAATGATTGCGGTTCTTGTTCTACAGTGCGTTGCATAATTGGGGTAGATTCTTGCTGTAATTCAGTATAAGCGAGTTGATTATTTTGAATATAACCCTGCACATCAATAATCATGGCAATAGTACCATCACCTAAAATACTCGTCCCCGAAAAGTTTTTTAAATTTTTAAAATAATCAGGCATGGGTTTGACCACAATTTCTTCACTGCCTAAAATTTTATCAACAATAACCGCAACCCGGTTTCTTTCGGCTTTAATAATTAAAATAAATAAAGGTTTATCTTCGGCATTAAGTAATTCGGCTGGATTATTTAAGGCAATATTGAGACTGCTGGCTAAAGAAATTAAAGGAATAAATTTACCGCGCAAACATAACATGCGCTGTCCTTGAACTATGCCTACTTTATTAGCATAATCACTGGCTTCTAATAACACCATTTCTTCTAAATTACCTTGCGGAAAAGCAAAACGACAACGTTGTACGCTAACAATTAATGCTGAAATAATTGCCATAGTTAATGGCAGGGTCATGGTAATACTGGTCCATTTACCTAATTCAGAATTAATATCAATGGTACCGCCACAAGCTTCAATATTGGTTTTAACCACATCCATACCAATACCACGACCCGAAACTGCCGATACGGTTTCAGCGGTAGAAAAACCTGCGGTAAAGACTAAATTCATTTTCTCTTTTGCCGACATTTTTTCTAACATGTCTTGGCTAATAATACCTTTTTGCAAAGCTTTAGCGGCAATAAACTCAGGGTCGATACCCGCGCCATCATCACTGAATTGAATTACCACTTGTCCGCTTTCATGAAAGGCTTTTTGTACTAAAGTACCACTGGGTGGCTTGCCTTTTTTTAAACGTTCTTGTGGATTTTCAATACCGTGGTCGGCCATATTTCTAATAATATGGGTTACAGGGTCAGTTAATGATTCAATAATAGTTTTATCTAATTCAACATCCGCACCTTCGGTCACTAATTCTAATTGTTTATTTAAATCTTTTTCTAATTGACGAATTAAACGCGGGAAACGATTAAAAATAACTCCCACAGGCTGCATTCTGGTACTCATAATTTCTTCTTGCATTTCACTGGTAATGCGATTGAAATTATGCAGAATAACTTTTAAACCATTCGTTTGCGGCGTTAAAGGTTCACAGACTCTAAAAATTTGATTGCGCACTAAAACTAATTCACCCGCTAAGTCAATTAATTTATTAAGGCGTTTGACGTGAACTCGAATACTCTCTTCGGTTTCACTGTGATGATTAGATACTAGGGTATCTTGTTCAATAATGGGTTTTTCAACAATAATACTGCTTTCTTGAGGCGCAATAACTGTTTTTATAATAATAGGGGCGGTTTCTATAAAAGTATTATTAGGTTTAGAAGGCGGTTCTTGTATTTCGGGCTGTTTGAAATTTAATAAACGTTGACATAAAGAAGCAATATCAATGGCAGTATCATCGGCATACTGTTGTATTAATTGTATTAATACATCATGCGCTTCTAATAAGGTATCAATATAATGCCCCTCGAGAATTAAATTGGCACTTTTAGCAAGACTTAAAATATCTTCCATAATATGGGTTAAATCAGCTATTTTTTGCAAACCTAAAAAACCAGCACCGCCTTTAATAGTATGTACATAACGAAATAATTCATTCAGTGTGGGTATATCAAAAGGATTCACTTCTAAAGCCAGTAAACAGGTTTCAATACGCGCAATACACTCTTTGGCTTCTTCAATAAAACTGGCTAGTAAATCATCTTGATAATACTCTTCAAGCTCTTCTTTTTCAGGGCTTGAAGGCGGGTTTATTTCAATAGTTATTTTAGGTTGATTTTGCATATTGTCTACTAAAACTAAATCGCTATTATCCTCTTTAGCTAAAGCATTACTGCTATTATCAATTAATGCGCTAAGTTGCTGGCAATAACTATCAATGGCGATATTATTGCTGTTTTCTGAATCATCAATCATGCGCACTAACCTGTCTTTACTGGCTAATAAGGCATCAATGTGATTATTATCTAATAGTATTTTATTAGTCCGCGCTAAACTCAGCACATTTTCCATGCTATGCGCTAATAAACTGATATTACTTAAACCAAAAAAACCCGCACCGCCTTTAATAGTATGGACACTACGAAATACTTCATTTAATAGCGCGGGATCGTTGGCTTTATGTTCTAAAGCAAGTAGATTGGCTTCAATTAGAGGTAAATGTTCGCGTGCTTCTTCAATAAAGGTGAGAATTAAATCATCACTTTGTTGCACTGGTCTGACTCCTAATGTACGCCTTTAGCATTTAGCACGATGCCGTATTGTTTATCCGTTTTTAAAATATGATCTAATAACCAATCTTTTAAAAATTCTTGAATATCAGCGGCAATTACCATGACATCATCAGTTTTTAATTGGCGTTGATAACCTCTGACTTTATTAACAAAAGCTTCATGAATGGCTTTATGTTGGGTGAGTTCGGGCCACTGATGTTCTGCTAAAAGTTTTTCTTCATAGCCAAAATGAAATACGGTGTAATCAGCCAAGTAATTCACAATATCTTCCATCGTTTCACGGCTGATTTTGTGTTTTAAACCATAAGCTAAACGATTAATTAATTCGACTAAAATACCGTGTTGTCGATCGATTTCTTTAATACCGACACTATAGGTGGCTAAATCCCAAGTAATTAAGGGTGTTTCAGCACTGGTATTAGTATTTTTTGCAGTATCAAAACGATTTACTTGCGGCATTAAGGAAGGATTATTGGATTCAGCACTGCGATTACTTAAATAACCCACATTATCGTTATATTGATCTTTAAAATTAAAAGCATTAACGCATTCAACTAAACGTTGCGCTAAATTAGATAATTCACTGGCATTTTGATGGCTTAAAGATATTTCTTGGGTCATTTTGCCCAATGTTGAACGCACTGAATGAATATTATCATTGACCTTTTTAATACTGGTTGAAACTTCGGTACTTGAATGCGCGGCTTCTTTAACCCCTGTCGCGGCTTCTTCTAAAGCGCGTGCTGAGCTTCTGGAGGCTTGTGAGGCTTCAGCGGCTGAACGGGTAATTTCTTTTAAACCTTTAGTGGCTTCTTGTAGATTTAATACTGATTCTTTACTGGCACCCGCAATACCTTCAACTGCCAAAGTAATAGTATCTGCCGAGGAACTTTGTTGCTCGACCGATAAATCAATAGCGCGATTAATTTCGGCAACTTGATTAATAACGGTATTCACCGCTTGAGTATGTTCTAGGGCTTGCGCGGCATAACTTTGTATTTGTTCTATTTGATCGGCAATTTCATTATTGGCCTCAGCGGTTTGTTGCGCTAAATCTTTAATTTCACCCGCGACTACTGCAAAACCTTTACCCGCATCCCCTGCACTTGCCGCTTCAATAGTGGCATTTAATGCCAGCATATTGGTTTGCCCTGCAATACTGTCAATTAATTTAACCACGCGTCCAATTTTTTTAGCGGTTTCACTTAATTGATTCATGGTCATTAAGGTTTTTTGCGCACTGGCAGTGGCATCACCTGAAATACGCATAGCATTTTGCGCATTTTTAGCAATTTCAGACATCGATACTGACATTCTTTCCGCAGAATTAGCCACGGTATTAATATCTTGAGAAATTCTATCGAAACTATGATTAATACCTACCATATTAGTCGATGCCTCTTCGGCACTGGCGGCGACAGTATTGATATTGGTACTTAATTCATAAACTGACGCGCTCACGGTACTAACATTACCTGAGGCTTCTTCAATTGAAACTGCCATATTATTGGCATTAAAAGCAATATGTTCTGAAGAGGTTGCAGTTAATGCTAATCGACATTCGACATCATTGGCACTATCGGCAATAGTCGCTGAGGATTGTTTTAATTTTTCAGAAGCATTAGTGACATTACTCGCACTTTGGGTGACACGTTTAATAACATTGGCAATTCTATCGACAAAAGCATTAAAAACATCTGCCATCGCGCTGGTTTGTTCATGATTAGTGCTTAAACGTTTATTAAAATCACCCTGCGCAATATCTTCGGCGGTCAGTGTTAATTTATTAATCGCTTGATGAATTTCAATAATATCGTGATTGATTTTATTAGCGATAAAATAAGCGGCAATTAAACCTATAATACTGACGGGAATTGTGGCTAGTAAAAACTCACTTAAGACAAATTCTGCTGAGCGTAACAAGCCGCTGGCTAAAAAAGCGAATGTTAATAAAACAGAAGTAAAACTTAATAAGAGCAATAAAATTGTTTTTGGGTTGTGCGTGTGCATGTTTGTTCCTAACATTAGCCTAATATAACTTGATTTCTACCATTTTTCTTTGCTTGGTATAATAATTTGTCTGCTTTAATTAAAGCAGTTTCTAAATTTTCTTCGGTTGTAATACAAACGCCAACACTTACAGTGATTTTTAACAAGCTTTCATTGGGTAATCTAATACTATTGTCTGCAATTTTTTTACGCAATTCTCCAAATACTTTATTAGCATCTTCTGCATTCACGTTAGGTAATAAAAAACCGAATTCTTCACCACCAAAACGGGCGACTAAATCACCAGCTCGCAGGCTATTACTTAAAAGCTCCCCTATTTTTTTTAATACTAAATCCCCAATATCATGTCCATGCGTATCATTGACTTGTTTAAAGAAATCAATATCAATTAATGCCACTGCCACAGGTTTGTGTGAACGTACGGCGCGCGCAAATAGTTTTTCACCCACATCAAAAAAATGCCGTCTATTATATAATCCTGTTAAAAAATCGCGGGTTGCTACAAAACGTAAATCTCGAATATATTCGAGTAATTCCATATTTTGATTAACGCGACAAAAGAACTCTTCTTCTAAAAAAGGTTTATTAATAAAATCACTGCCACCAATTTTTAAAAAGCGTGCTGATAATAAATTATTACCATAAGCAGACATACCAATAATGGCGAGCTCTTGTTTGCTGTAAATGTTTCTAGCTTTTTTAGTGAGTTCAAAACCATCCATCACAGGCATATTAAAATCAGTAATAATTAAACGAATATCTTTATTGCTATTTAATATTTCTAAGGCTTCTTCGCCATTCTCGGCTTCTAAGACAATAAAACGATAAATCGCTAATAAACGTTTAATATGCAGGCGTGCCGTTCTGGAATCATCGACTACTAAGGCTTTAATGAGGGTGTTTCTATTGAGTTGTTTTAAAAGCGAAACAATATATTCAATACTGGCGGGACTTTCTTTTAAAACATAATCGACTATGCCTTTGGCGAGCATTCGGTCTCTTAAGTCATCATCAAATTTTCCTGTGAATACAATGGAGGGAATGTTATAACTCAATACATAATCAATAACCTGCCCGTCGGGCGCGTCGGGTAGATTTAAATCTAATAAGCTGGCGAAAAATTCATATTTTCTTGACTCCAATAACTTTGTTAATTCCGCGTAACTTTCCACAGTGATTACCCTGAAATTGGGATCTGCTTCTATACTCGCTTTGAGAATACGCGTAAACATCTTGCTGTCTTCGACAACTAAAATATTTTTGGGTGGAGTCTCTATTTGTGCAGTCATAGCTTAAAGTGTCTCATCGCAGGTATCTTTTTGCCTTTCCAATGCTGGAAATTTTTATTATTGTCTTTGTACATGAATAAAAATTATTCTTTTTATTACGAAGATTATTATTAATAATCCATTAAATATTATTTTTATAAAGCTACTTTTATCTATTCAACACCGAAATAATTATAAACTTCTATTTGCCTTGTATGCTTTATTATTTTTATTTATTTTTTTGCAATTTTAATTATTAATATTTTTTAAATTACAAAAATAATATGATAAAGACTATCATAAATAGCCAGTGTTAAAAATACTATAATAAAGTAAATATAATTGATTGTTGGATAATTATAACCCCAAAGCTTTGTTAATTTGTCTCAAGTTACTCACCACACCGTTGCTTAGTTGATACGCTTGAAGTTTTTATTTACTTGGTTTCAATTTACCCTAAAAATAAATTAAAATCAATTTGTTACAAGCATTCGTCTAAAAATCCATTATCATGTCTTAAACGATTTTGCAAGGACAATAAATAAAAGACTGTGTTACTATTTTATTTTTTGATAAGGATTTTAGTATGGTTGCCCACACCGCTCATGCGACTAAACCCAATCGTCAAACGCTTTATGTCGCTATTGCTTTGCTGTTAGGTATTGTGGTTGGTGAATTATTGAATTTGACATTAAGCGGTGAGCAAATTTCACCGCTACTTATACAAATCATTACTATTTTTTCAGTGCTAACCGATATTTTTTTGCGCTTGGTTAAAATGATTATCGCGCCTTTAGTGTTTGCGACTTTGGTTGTGGGCATGGCAAAAATGGGCGATATTGAAACTGTGGGGCGTATTGGTATTAAGGCATTATTATGGTTTTTCTCAGCCTCTATTACCAGTTTATTATTAGGGATGTTATTGGTAAACCTATTTGAACCGGGTAGTTCATTGCATATCGCTTTGCCCGCTTTGGATGCTAAAACAGGACTGAGCGAAATTAAGCCTACGCTAAATAATTTCGCTAGCCATATTTTTCCAAAAAGTATTATTGAAGCCATGGCTGACAATGAGATTTTGCAAATTGTGGTGTTTTCCATGTTTTTTGGTATCGCTTGCGCCTCTTTGGGTGATTTAGCCAAACCCAGTGTACAGTTCCTCGATTCGCTATCCCATATCATGCTAAAAATTACCAGTTATGTGATGCACTACGCGCCTGTGGCGGTGTTTTCAGCAATGGCGGCGGTAATTGCCAAACAAGGCATTAGTGTTTTGCTCACTTACGGACAGTTTATTGCTGAATTTTATTTTAGTTTAGTGTTGCTTTGTTGCTTGATTGGCGCGGTGGGGTCTTTGTTTTTAGGCAAACGTATTTTTTCGCTACTACGCCATATTCGTGAACCGATGTTGCTTGCCTTTGGTACTGCCAGCAGTGAAAGTGCTTATCCTAAATTATTGCAACAATTAGAACGTTTTGGCTGTGATGAAAAAGTCTGCGGCTTAGTATTGCCTTTGGGTTATTCGTTTAATCTCGATGGCAGTATGATGTATATGACTTTTGCGGTGTTATTTATCGCCCAAGCCTATGGTATTGACATGCCTTTAGCCGATCAATTATTGATGTTATTGGTATTATTATTTACCAGTAAAGGCGTAGCGGGTGTGCCTAGAGCCTCATTAATTGTGATTTCAGCAACCTTGTCAATGTTTAAAATTCCCGAAGCGGGTTTATTATTATTATTGGGCATCGACCAGATTTTAGATATGGGTAGAAGTGCGACTAATGTCTTTGGTAATAGTATTGCCTCAGCGGTGGTGAGTCGTTTAGAAAAAGCCTTAAAATAATCCCCGCCTTGCTTATTAGACTTATCGTGGTATTAGGATATTTTCGGCTTAATATTTCTTTGTCATTAAAGTGGAGACACCATGATTCCGATTCGAGATACCGCGCCTTGTTATCACAAACCTTGGGTGACATGGAGTTTAATGTTTGTGTGCATTAGCATTTTTATTACTATGTATTTAATGCCTGACGCATGGAGTTATCGTCTTATTAATTTATATGGCATGGTACCTATGCGTTATGCCCACGGCACAGCGGGTTATATCGGTTTGCCATTTGATTATTATTTATCCTTTGTCACTAATTTATTTTTACATGCCAGTTGGCAACACTTATTAATTAATTGCTGGTTTTTATGGATATTTGCCGATAATATCGAAGATCGCATGGGACATACTCGGTTTTTAATTTTTTATTTAATCTGCGGGGTATTAGCGACTATTTTGCAATGGTATTTTGACCCTAAACTCACTATTCCAGTCGTGGGCGCGTCAGGGGCAATTGCAGGGGTATTAGCGGCATATTTCTTTATATATCCACTCGAACGCGTGGTATTATGGATACCCGTATTATTTTTACCCATTATTGTCCATGTTCCCGCCATTGCTTTTTTAGGTTTATGGGTAATGTTACAATTACACGATGCCACCCAATCGATATTATTTTCTGGCACAACTGTCGATGTGGCATGGTGGGCGCATTTAGGTGGTTTTATTGCAGGTTCGATATTACACAGATTCTTTATGCTTAAAAACTATCCACCAATTAAATTAAATGCTGAATTATTAAATTAATAGCCTAATAATTGGAGGTCAGGCTTTGCCTGAAACTGTCAGGCAAAGCCTGACCTCCTGATAATTAACTCACAAATCACTCTTTCTATCAATAAACTCTCTTATGCTAGACATTGAAAAAAATACCAGCACTCAAACGGCATTAATGCGTTTAAAAAATTATATTAATGCTGAAATTATCGGACAAGATGTATTAGTTGAACGTATGTTAATAGGCTTACTCGCTGACGGACATATTTTAGTGGAAGGCGCACCGGGGTTGGCTAAAACCCGCGCTATTAAAGTATTAAGCCAAGGCATACAAGGTGATTTTCATCGGGTGCAATTTACCCCTGATTTATTACCCGCTGATTTAACAGGTACTGAAATATTTAGACCCCAACAAGGTACTTTTGAATTTCAAAAAGGGCCATTATTTCATAATTTAATTTTAGCCGATGAAATTAATAGATCCCCTGCAAAAGTACAAGCGGCATTATTAGAAGCGATGGCAGAGCGACAAATAACCGTAGGGCAAGCCACCTATCCATTACCGCAATTATTTATGGTCATGGCAACCCAAAATCCTATTGAACAAGAAGGTACTTATCCATTACCCGAAGCGCAATTAGATCGGTTTTTATTACATGTTAAAGTAGATTATCCCAATGCTGAGCATGAAAAAACTATTTTGCGATTAGTTAGAGCTGAGGCTAAACAAAATGCTCTTAAAAACCAATTAGCCTTTGAACCATTAACACAAGCTATTTTATTTAAAGCGCGTGATGAAATACTCGATATTTATATGGCCGATAATTTAGAAGCGTATTTATTACAAATCATACTTGCCACGCGTAATCCAAGTGTATACGGCGCGGATTTAGCGGGTTGGTTGCAATATGGCGCGAGTCCTAGAGCCAGTATTGCCCTTGACCGTTGCGCGAGAGCGAAAGCGTGGTTAAATCAACGTGATTTTGTTGACCCTAGTGATATTCAAACAATGGCATTTGATGTCTTGCGGCATCGTTTAATATTATCTTATGAAGCCGAAGCCGAAGGAATTACGACTGATCAGTTTATTAAAGAATTATTATCGCGTATTGCCGTGCCATAAGTTATGCAAAATCAAAATAATGAATTAATCCGTGTTTCTTTAAAAACTCTTATTGATTTAGCAGGCCCTGCGAGTAATTTAAAATTGGGGTCATTGAGTATTCGCGCTCAGCATAACGGTGGTTATAGTTCGCGTTTTAAAGGGCGCGGTATGGAATTTGACGAAGCGCGTTTATATCAAGCAGGCGATGATATTCGCAGTATTGATTGGCGGGTCACGGCGCGAACAGGCAAAGCCCATACTAAATTATTTAGAGAAGAACGTGAACGCCCTGTGTTTATTGCCGTTGATAATAGAGCCACTATGCAGTTTGCCACGCGTGGGGTATTTAAATCAGTATTAGCGGCAAAATTAGCGGCATTATTAGCGTGGGCGGCGCATCATCATGGCGACCGTATTGGTGGACAATTATTTACTGATACGCATTGCCATGAATTAAAACCCCAAAATGGTAAACGCGCAGTATTACATTTTTTAAATACTTTATGTAAAGAAAATCCTGTCGGTAATGAAACTATTCATTTAGAACAAGTATTAATGCGTTTAGCGCAACATGCACATGCGGGTAGTTTACTTTATATTTTAAGTGATTTTCGGGGATTAACTAATAAAGCCCAGCAACAATTAATTAAATTAACCAAACATTGTAGTGTGATATTAATTTTTATTCACGACCCCTTAGAAATGCAATTACCCACTAAAGGACGTTATCGTTTTACGGATAATACGCGTGAAGTGGTTATTGATAGTGGTGATTATCAACGCATTAATCAGTATCAACAACGTTTTCAACAACGCTTATTACAATTAAAACAACTGGCTAATAGTAAAGGTTTAGCATTATTACAATGCAGTACTAATGATGATGCTTTGCAGTGTTTGCGTTGAATTTATTTGCCTAAGTGCAAAGGCGAATGAATTCGCCCCTACAATACGCATTTATCTTTTCCTTAGATAACAAAACAGGCGTTCAAAAGTTATTTTGAACGCCTGTTGACTGTATTAAATAAAAGTGTTTTTCGCTTTAAAAGCGCGATAATTACTTTTTCAATAATCCCGAAATTTTATCAATTATAAAAAATAACAGTGATTTAATAACATCAACCGATTTTATCGTCATTGCCACACAAGCGGCACGTTTAGCTTTACCTTCTTCTGAATGCCAATGCGCACGACATCTTGCATAACACACATCTAAGCCATCAATAAAAACGGGTTTATAAAGCCACATTTCTAAAATAGAAGTTACCCACATAAAGGCAAAAGAAACCCCCATGCCCATACCTGCAAAAATCACCAACCACGCAAACATGGGATGAATTTTAGTGAGCCACCACGATAAAATATCAGCAATTAAAAATACATAAGGCATCCCAATGGCAATACATTTATATTTATTAGGCGTGGTTTCAGCAAAACTGAAAATAATACCCACAAACATAAAAATAAAACTAATACCAAATAAATGAATATGCGAAACCCGCGTTAATGAGGCAAAAGTCGCGCCCTTATCTTGTTCAGTTAAGGCTTTTAATTGGGCAAAGTCTTTGAAATTAGGTAATGCCCCGCCAGCTGCTTCATTATGACAAGCCACGCAACGATTTTCGACAATTTTATCAATGCCCTCATCTTTATAATTCTCAGCATCCGCGCCACTACGCACCCATTCAATTATTTTAAAACGCTCTGTTTCAGGGGCGTTATCTTTCATTGAACCATTGAGTTTAATTTCTAATACTGTGCCTGAACGGTTGCCATAATAACTATAAACAATATCTTCAACCGATAAACCGAATTTACCATCTGCCATGCCGTGGGTGAATAATATCTGCACTAGAGCAAATAAATAACCAATTGCCACCGTGGTCAAATAACCCGTGAACAATACCTTTATGGGGGTATCGTGATCTTTTAGAGGAATGTATTTTTGCGTCATAAGTATTTTTAAGTAGATTAAAGTGAAGTCAAAGCAAATAGTTTTTAAAAACCATAGACTTTATTATTTGTTCCTGTACTTGGTACAGTATAACTTATACTCTGTGAAAGCATTATTTAGCTTTTGTTCTTTAACTTGTCATTATTAGTTAATAATAGCCCTTCTGCTTTACTGCCCAAATACACATAAATACCCAGTGACACCAATAACAGTGCGGCGGCGACAATAATCCATACCGCTTCAATTAATTGTTCACCACCGCCATTTAATGCCGCTTTAAAAATCATTAATAAAGCTTCAATGGAGACGGCAATAATAATCACCGCAATAAAATGGGTAATAGTGCGCCGCGTGGAGCTGTGTCGCAAAATATCTTTATAAAGTAACACTTCTTCTTCTAAAGTAGTTTTACCTAAATCAAAAATCGCTAAAGCCAAAGTTAAATAGATCACCACGCCAAAGGGAATTTCGATGGCTTGTTTGGGGGTAATTAAAGACTGTACTACGGTAATACATTCTAAGCCTGCGGTATATAACAATACTAAAGCCACTGAAAATAAGCCTAAGACAATTAAACTGTACATGGCTTTAAAATAAGGCTCAAAATAAACCCGCCGACTATCACCTGTTAAAAAGGATAAAGTAGCATTTAAATCCACGTCTAAGACAATACAGCCTTTAATTGTGCCATCGTCATTGAGTATTTTCATACTGGTTGACATGCACAATTCGCGGCGCACACTTGATAAATACGGTTCGGTGACAATAACCCCCTCAGTTTTCATTGCCGCTAAAAAATAAGGTCGCTGACTTCTATCAGTGCCAATACCTATTTTAGGATGCTTTTTAAAATGACTACCGGGGACATTTAAACAAATTTGTTTGCCTTCATTGTCAAGCAAATATAACAGGCTAATAAACGGATAATACTCGCATAAAGAAGTGAGTAAATCGGTTAATTCTTGTTGGTTTTGCTCAAACATTTTTTCATCGGCAAAACAACCTAAAATTGAAGATAATAAATGATGAATTGCGTCGCGATGCTCTTCATATTTTTCAATAACATTAATATGACTCATTTTGGACATAGAAACCTCCTTTAAACAAAAATATATTTAGCATTGTTCATGCCATTTTTAATTGAGGCTTGGTAGAAACGACAGATTCGCCTAAATGCGAAAGCGAATCTTACAACACGATTGTAATCACGCGTATTACAAAAGATTGCGAATTTTTAATTTTGCATAACAAAGCAAACGATTAATATGTGCAGTATTATTATTAATATTTAATTGAATCGCTTTATCATAATCATTCAAAGCCAGTGCGTAGTTTTTCTGTACATAAAAACAAGAAGCTCTATAAAAATAAGCTTGGGTATAATCAGGCTTTAAGCGAATGGCAGTATTGAGGTTAATAATGGCAAGATCACGATTATTAAGTTTTAAATAGCAATAAGCTAACCTAAAATAAGCAATGGTTTTTATAGGATTTAGGTGCGTAACTTTATCATAATTGATTAAGGCAAATTGATATTTATCTTGCGTATAATAGCAATTACCGCGACCTAAATAAGCTTGCCAATAAGTAGGTTTTAAAACAATAGCTTTATTAAAATCGACTAAGGCATAATCATAATTATTTAATTTTAAATAACAACAGGCGCGTTTAAAATAAGCCTTAGCATTTTCAGCATCGAGTTGGATAGCACTATCGTAATCGATGATGGCGGCTTCATAGTCTTTTTGTGCATAAAAACAGTTGCCGCGTTTATAATAAGATTTTGCATTATCAAAATAAAGTTGAATGGCTTTATCATAATTAGATAAAGCCAGTTCACAATTATTTAATTCTGAATATTGATCGCCTTGATTAAAATAAGCTCTAGCATCATCATGATTTAAGCGGATGGCTTTATCATAATCGCCTAAAGCCAATTCATAATTTTTTTGTGTATAATGACAACAGCCTCTATGAAAATAGGTTTCAGCATCATCATAATTTAATTGGATGGCTTTATCATAATCTTGCAGTGCGTATTCATAGTTTTTTTGTGCATAATAACACAGCCCACGATACACATAAGCAATCGGTTCACTGAGATTTAATTCAATGTATTTATCATAATCTATCAGTGCTAAAGGATAGTTTTTTTGTTTAAAAAAACATTGCGCTCTTTTGAAATAAACTTCAACATCACTGGGATTTAATTTAATATAATAATTATAATCGTCTAAAGCGGCATCATAGTTTTTTTGAGCAAAATGGCATAAACCTCTATTAAAATAAGGCTCAGGATATTCAGTATTTAATGCAATAACACTATTGTAATCTGCAATAGCAAAATCATAGTTATTGCGATTATAAAAACACAAGCCACGATAAAAATACGCCTCAGCATCATTGGGGTTGAGTTGAATAACTTTGTCGTAGTCTGCTAGTGCGAGATCATAGTTTTTTTGTAAAAAAAAGCTCGCGCCGCGATAAAAGTAAGCGTCTGTATAATCAGGGTTTAGTTGAATAAGCTCACTAAATTCTTTTATGGCAAAATCAAATTCTTCTTGCTCGTAATAGTTAATAGCTAAATCAAATTGTTCTTGTAAGCTTTGTTTATCTAATGCTGTCATTTTATAGGCTACCTAAAATAACACACCGCATTAAAAATGCGGTGTCTAGCATTGTAAATGACGGGCTTAGTCATTTCGATAATCCATTTACCAAAAATCATAGGGATATAAAACGCTTACGCCTTACTGAGTTTTATGAGTTGTACTAATATACTTGGTAGTGGTGATATATTAAAAGAGTAGTTTTTTCAATATTTCAGTTTTTAGATTATTGTAGCGGGATACTCTTACAATATTAAAAATACTGCATGTCAATAAAACCGCTATAAGCGGACGTTTAAATTTAAGTTAAAACGCTAAAAAGACAGTTAATACTAATAATCTTAAAACTTCAATACTTTACCAAGACATAATCAGCGGTATTTATTTTTTGGTAATTCATTAACTGATATATTACTTGTAATTACTAGGTATTACCTTGTTGAATTTTACGAAAGACTTGGTTTAAATCGACTTTACAGTAACAAGCTCTGCGTAATTGACTACCCAACATATCTTCTGGGGCAATCACTTCAGTACGAATACCGTGTTCGCGTAA
Source organism: Methylococcaceae bacterium (assembly GCA_049296695.1). Taxonomy (GTDB): domain Bacteria; phylum Pseudomonadota; class Gammaproteobacteria; order Methylococcales; family Methylomonadaceae; genus UBA10906. Next base: position 32,409 of record JBAQSX010000061.1, read on the forward strand.
TTCCCAAATTAAGGGTGCGTGATCGTCATCACCACTCACTAAGGTTAAAAAATCAGGTTTTAAACGCATACAAATCGATAAGGTTTTAATTTGTAATAATTGATCGTCTGATTGTTTAAAACTACCGTCTTGGACACGTTTGGCAGGACAGACAATGGCTTTTGCACCAATCATTTCTAAGGCATGACATTTATTATCAATTTGCGCTGATACGGTGGCAACGGCTTCGGCACTATCATTTTCAGGGACACGTTTTTGGACGGTATAAAGGGTTTCAATGACATCGGATTGACCATTTGCCATAATAAAACGTAAGAATTCTTGCAAAGGGAAATAAGGAAATCCAAAGTTTCTAGCGGCACGTTCAGCATTTTGTCCATCAATGGCAATGATTTTTTTAATGGTATTCATTTTGTTATTTTTTTGGTTAAGGTTTGTGTAATTTAAAGAGTATTTCTATATTGTCGCTACAAAGACAGGTATTTTTTAATTAAAAAATAATACTTAAAAACGAATCACGTTATATTGTTTATTTATTTTGTTTAAGTAAAACATTAACGCTTAGGTTTTGATGTAATGTTAAAGTAGCTGGACAAATAATAGGTTATTTAAGGTTTTGGTGTTGATATTTTTTGTCGTGGCTGGCTTTATTCATTTTGCTTCAATGAAATGTACCCGCTGGGTAACAGCACATACTAGGGTGTAGGGAATGGTGTCAGCGCACAGGGCAATTTCTTCAACAGGCAAGCCTTCGCCCCATAAAGTGACTAAATCACCTACTTTGGCATCAGGTAGGCTGGCTAAATCAACCGTTATCATGTCCATTGAAACTCTACCGCATAAAGGAACGCGCTGTCCGTTGATTAATACGGGTGTACCTTCACGCGCATGGCGCGGATAACCATCACCATAACCCACAGCGACTACGCCTAAAAGGGTGTCTTTTTGGCATTGCCAAGTACCCGCGTAACCGACTTTTTCACCAGCAGCCAAAGGTTTAACTACTATGAGGCGTGAACGCAGACTCATTACGGGTTTTAAACCTAATTGTTCACCTGTGCTGTTAGCAAACGGTGAAATGCCATAGAGCATGATGCCGGGGCGTACCCAATGGCTCAGAGCTTGTGGATGCGCAAGCAAACCTGCTGAATTGGCAATGCTGTATTCAACACCTGTTTCTTGAATGTTGGCGGTCGTTTGTTTAAATAAGGCGATTTGCTCTGAGGTGCTGTCATCATTGCTGTCATCGGCATTAGCTAAATGGGTCATGATGTTAATGGGTTGCTTAACAATAGTGCATTGGCGCAAACGCTGATAAACCTCATCAAATTCTGCGGCTTTAAAACCTAAGCGATTCATCCCTGTATCGAGTTTCAACCACACTGCTAATTGTGAAGTTTCAGTACGTTGCTTTAAATAGCTTAATTGTTCGTGTGAATGCACTACGACATCTAATTGATAATCGAGTAATAAATCCAATTCTTCAGGGCAAGTAAAACCCGATAACACGGCAATACGTTGCCGCATATTGGCTTCGCGTAAGCGAATACCTTCAGCGAGGCGTGCCACTGCAAAGGCATCGACTGTATTTAAAGCATGAGCCACGCGTAATAAGCCATGTCCATAAGCATTGGCTTTAATGACTGCCATGACTTTTGCTTGAGGTGCGCTGGCGCGTACTTGAGCAAGATTGTGTTTAAGCGCGTCGAGCGACAACATGACGTAAGCGGCAGGTATCATTAAGAGCCTCTGATTGTTAATAGGTTTGTAAAAGGTGCGCGTGGCAAGGTATCGCGCAATAGTCTTATTATTTTAGTGTGTTTAACTTAAATTTAACTTGCGTAACCATAAACACGCGCTGACCGCGTTACGCGTTTGTGCCTTATGTCCTATCGCTTTATCATTAGCGTAATTGCTAACCGCTAACCATTATGCTCATGACTGAATTCACTGTAAAAACTGACCACCGCCTCGCGCCGATTGTATTATTTGCCTTAACCCTATTTACCAGCGCGTCATTGATGTTTGTGTTGCAACCGCTGTTTGGCAAATTATTACTGCCTTTATTAGGCGGCTCACCTGCGGTGTGGAATACCTGCATGGTGTTTTATCAGAGCTTATTATTTTTGGGTTATTTATATGCGCACGGATTAGCCACGCGTTGCACAGCAAAACAACAAGTCTTTATTCATGCCAGTATTATCGCATTGAGTTTTTTAGTATTACCCGTAGCACTGCCTGATAATAATCCACCACCCACAGAAACTAATCCCACTATTTGGGTATTTACTACCTTATTATCCGCCATTGGCTTACCATTTTTTATTCTGTCAACCACCGCACCTTTAATGCAGAAATGGTTTGCCCAATTAAATCATAAACACAGTGATGACCCGTATTTTTTATATGTCGCCAGCAATATTGGTAGTTTATTATCACTATTGAGTTATCCATTTTTATTAGAACCCAGTATCGGACTTGCCAGTCAACAAACTGATTGGAGTATAGGTTACGCGCTATTATGTTTATTACTCAGCAGTTGCGCTTTAATGCTCTGGTTTAGCGCGAAAAACGCAGATAATACTCATGCCGATATTCAAGAAAATCTACCACCATTAAGTATTAAAACACAAATGCGTTGGTTAGCTTTAGCCTTTGTTCCCTCAAGCTTATTATTAGGGCTAACTAATTTTATTAGCACCGATATAGCCTCAGTACCGTTATTGTGGATTATACCCTTAACGGTGTATTTATTGTCTTTTGTCATCGTATTTTCACATTGGAACGATAAAAGCCATCCGATTATCTTAAAACTACAACCGCTGTTTTTTGTCCCGTTTTTAATTTGCGCCTTTATTAATCCTGCGGATTTACAATATTGGGCATATTTATTACTGCATATCATCGCCTTCTTTTTTGCGGTGATGGTCTGTCATGGGGAATTAGCAAAAGCGCGTCCACATACCGCTTATTTAACCAGATATTATTTAATCATGTCGTTTGCAGGGATGCTAGGCGGCATGTTTAATACCTTTGTCGCACCGTTTATTTTTAAAGGTATTTATGAATATCCATTAATGATAGTCGCGGCGTTATTATTACGCCCTAGTATAACTGCTATTCATTATCGTGATAAAAAATTACTCTGGCAAATAGCCTTACCTGCATTAGTATTAAGCAGTGGCTGGTTACTATTTACCGCACCACAAAATCCTGTTGATTATTTTGAAGCCTTTGCGATTGCCTTAATTTGTTTAAGCCTTATCGCTTATTGGACAAGAACTCAATTTATTCATTATGCTTTATTTAATGGCGTTATTATTTTATTAGCTTTAGGCTTGCACAGTTTATCCGCTAAAACCTTATATCAAGAGCGCACTTTTTTTGGCGTGTTAAGTGTGCGGGAAAGCGTATTAATTAATGAACATAATCAACCTGAAACTTATTATGAATTATTTCACGGTACAACCAAACACGGTGCAGAACGTTTAACTGCCGAAAATATTACCACGCCGCTGACTTATTACAGCAGACCCGGGCCTATGGGACAATTATTTAACGAATATAATAAACAAAATGATGCGTGGACTATTGGCGCGGTGGGTTTAGGCGCGGGGGCTTTGGCGTGTTATGCAAAGCCTTCGCAAAACTGGACTTTTTATGAAATTGACCCTTTAGTGGTTAGCGTGGCACAAAATACCCACTACTTTTCTTATTTAAAATTATGCGCCCCTAATGCCACTATGCGTATTGGTGATGCGCGTTTATCTTTAAATCAAGAACCTGAGGCTAAATTTGATTTATTAATGCTCGATGCTTTTAGTTCTGACGCTGTACCAACACATTTAATTACTCAAGAAGCCTTGCAACTTTATTTTAAAAAATTAAAGCCTAATGGTATTTTGGCATTTCATATTACTAATCGCCATTTAGCCTTAAAAAAGGTATTATCTATTCATGCTGAGCAGTTACATAAAACCGCTTTTATTGAAGAATTTAAACCCCAACAAGAATTACCTTTAGTGGTAGCCACTGATTGGGTAGTAATGGCAAATAATGCACAAACACTAGAGCCATTAAAGAATAGTAATTTAGGCGTGTGGGAAACCATGCCACTGTATTTTGATATAAAACCGTGGACGGATGATTTTACTAATATTGTGGATATTTGGAAAAAGTAATAATGTCCACTAAAGGCACTAAAAACACGAAATGATACTAACACGACTGCCAGTCCTTTGGAGGACTGGCAGTCGTGTTATTCGTAAATAGTAATACAAAATTGAATGACTACTAAAAATTAATTTTCGTGCTTTTAGTGCATTTCGTGGTTCACTAAAACTTTTTACGAAGACTGAGTTTCTAAGACTTTTAGAATAGCTTCAATATGACCTTTAACTTTTACTTTACGCCATTGATGAATTAATACGCCGTCACTGTTAATTAAAAAACTACTGCGTTCTATACCGCGTGCTTGTTTACCATACATATTTTTTATTACCATAACCCCGAATAATTCACAGAGACTTTCATTAGTGTCGGCAATTAAATCAAAAGGTAAATCATGCTTAGCTTTAAAATTTTCATGGGTACGAACACTATCACGCGATACACCTAAGATAACAGTATTTAACGCGCTAAATTGTGCTATGGTATCACGAAAATCTTGAGCCTCTTGTGTGCAACCTGCGGTATTATCTTTGGGATAGAAATATAATAATAAATTCTGTCCACGATAATCACTAAATTGAATGGTTTTATTATCATCAGTGATAGCACTAAAATCAGGGATAACAGTATTTAAAGTAATCATGGTATATTAACGCTTAATGGGTTCAAATAAAGCATCGAGATTTAATTGATCGCAATAATCTAATATATCTTCACGCAAGGTCATTAATTGACTATGCGCGGGGATTAATAAGACAAAACGAATGGCAAAGACTGCGGTTTGATTATAAGCGGCTTGATAACTACTACCTGTGACTTCTTCAATGTTAATATCACGGTCAACTAAAAAGTTACTGAGCGATTCAATCACAGCATCTTTATCGACAGAAAAGGTTTCTAATACATAAGGTATACTTGCCTCAGCGGGTAGCTGTGGCTCAGTACGCACATTGTGTATCTGCACGGCAAAGTGTTTGTGTAGGCTTTCTAGGGCATTTTCTAATTTGGCAATTTGATTCCAACTGCCTTGTACTAAAAGATAAGTCGCTCTGGTTTGAGCAAGACAAGAGCTACGCATTTCTACGATACTGCATTTGCTGTCACGAACCGAGGACAGTAATTCGGCAAGATAATCGCTGGATAATTCACCTAGCGCGGTAATAGCGAGTTGCATAATAGTTAATTTTTTTAAAGGTTTAGGCGAAGTGTTGCAATGTGTTGTTCACGTTGCTTTTTTTGGTATTAAAATAAGTCTGTTGCCTTTAGCATTTAAGATTCTAAACGGTGTGGCAGGATTTTACTCTTCATTTATTAATTGAACTATGTCCAATAAAAAACGCAAACAAAGACGCAATCATTTTTCTGGCGACTGGCAACTAAAAGATGACCCGCTACAGCTGGCTAAAGATGAGGTCATAAATGATAACATCATACCCGTAACGGCAATTACCGCCGATGAAGATGCCATTGATCGCTTATTGATGGACGCATCCTTTGAAGTCGATGATGAATCTTTGCCTTTAGCAACAGCTGTTATTGAGGATACTAGCCCTGCGTTTGATAATAAAACCGCGTCTCATGACAATAAGCTTGAGACCGTAGTAACAGAGCCAGCAGAGCCTGAAATCGATTTAGGGGTTGATGAGCTGTTAATTGAGCCTGAAAAACCCAAACTCACCAAAAGAACCGTTTTCTCCAAAAATAAATCTGAATCACAAGTTAATGATTTTATTAAATCGTATTTTGTGAAACGTTCTGCTTTAGATGACAGCGACATAGAAATTGAGCAAAAAGAGCCTGTCTCTGTTGATTTTATGACACAAACTCAAGAGGATGACGTTAATGCTGAGCCATTGCCTGATAAACCAGCACCATCGATTAATACTTTGTTAGAAGAATTAGCCGATAAAACGCGCAAGAATCAATTATTAACTTATAGTGCTTTAGGATTTGCAGGTATCGCGCTGATTAGTTGTACGATTTTGGGTTTATGGTCAATGGAAGCCAAATCCAAACTGACCAAGCACAGTGAATTAATCGATATTATCGAAGAAGACGTGGCTAATCTTAATGAAAAAACCGCTAATATCAGTAATTATCCGCGTCCTTTGGCGGCAAAACCTTTAGCTTTACCTAGCATGAGTGCTGTGAACAATGAACCTATAAAAACAGTTGATACGCGCTCAGCAAGCACTTTAGTGACCAAACCTGCCCTTGAAACTAATACTGATAATACCGCCACAGCTTTAGTTGACGAAACGCCTGTTCCCGTTCCACAGCGTAAAAAATATAAAAAACCCGCGCCTGAGCATGAGACAACTGACACGCATGATAAAACCCCACATGTAGCCGAGCATAAAAAGTCTTCAAAAAATGCTGAGCATGAGACTGATAAAACCAACGCTAAAGAACGCAAAACAGCGCAACATAAAACCCAAGCCGATTTAGCGCAACAGCGTAACGCACATAAAACGCGTGAAGCTGAAAAAGTTAAACCCGTTATTATTGAACCCTTAATGACCAGCACTAAAAAAGATAATAAAAACCCCTTTGCTGAAACTTGGGTAGTCAATATCGCCGCTTCTAAACAGCAAGACTATATTAAAACTCAAGCGCAGGCTTTGGCAAAACGTGGCGTGGCTGTAAAAATCATTCCTGTGATTATTAATAATGGTACATGGTATCGGTTACGCGCAGGTAGTTTTGCCGATAAAGAAAGTGCTAATGCCTATGCCAATAAAATACGGCACAGTTTTAATTTAAATTCAGTTTGGGTGGGTAATCAATAAAGCGTTTTATTCACATAAAACCAAAGTCACTTCTTCAGCGCGGTTTTCATTAATTTTAAAACCGCGCATTTCTAAAATTCCCTTAGTATTTAAAGAAATAATTAAATACAACACTTCCGCATAACCCACTAAGCTTAAATCTTTTAATGAAGGTTGCGCTGGCGCGTGTGGATGTGAATGATAAATAGCAAATAATGTTTCGCCGCGCTCACGCATGGTTTTTATTGCTTCAATATGCTCACTACTGTCTAATAAAAACTGTTGCTGAGCATTTTCAGCGGTATTTTTAATAGCATAACAACGATGCGCCAGTCCATTTAAACTGCTTACTAAACCACAGACTTCTAATTCGGGTGATTGTTGGGCGTGAGCTAATAATTGATTATTAAGTTTTCTGGGGATTTGAATAACTGTTGAATACATAAAATAGTGACCTGTGATATAAACTACTTAGCCGCATTGTCTGAATCAGGATTTTCTATGGTTATAAGATTAACGGGATACTATCTTGTTAATCCTAAAATCCTGTCAATCCTGATTCTGACAATAGAATAATGACAAGCTAAGTAGTGACCATTGAAATAATTATAAAGACGTTGCGGTGCAACGTCTCTACCCATTTAAACCTTAGGAATAACTTTCTAAAGCCATTAATTGTTTTTCTAATAATTGCTTAATACCTTCACCTGCTAAGGCTAGCATAGCATTTAATTCATCTTGTCTAAAGGCATGTCCTTCGGCTGTACCTTGAATTTCAATAAAGGCACTGGCATCGTTCATGACTACATTCATATCAGTTTCAGCATTACTGTCTTCAGCATAATCTAAATCCAATACGGGTACGCCATTATAAATACCCACCGATACTGACGCGATTTGTCCATGTATAGGATTAGTTTTAATTAATTTACGCTTTAACATGGTTTGCACAGCTATTGATAACGCCACAAAACCGCCTGTAATCGCCGCTGTACGCGTACCACCGTCTGCTTGCAAGACATCACAATCAATAGTGACGGTATGCTCGCCCAAGGCTTTTAAATCAATAGCGGCGCGTAAAGAACGTCCAATTAAGCGTTGAATTTCTAAGGTGCGTCCGCCTTGTTTGCCGTTGCTAGCCTCGCGTCCCATACGGCTGTGGGTAGAACGCGGTAACATGCCATATTCAGCCGTTACCCAACCTTCGCCTTTGCCTTTTAAAAAGCGCGGCACACTTTTATCAACGCTGGCCGTACACAATACACGGGTATCGCCAAATTCAACCAGTACCGAGCCTTCGGCATGTTTAGTAAAACCACAAGTAAATTTTATTTCTCTTAGCTGATTGGCAGCACGTCCGCTAGGTCTCATTATTCGTTCCATTACTTATAAATAAACACAGTATAACGTATGCACCAGTTAAAAAGGTGCAAGCCTTAAGCGACAAGGTTAGAATGCCGACTTTTAAATCGAACTGACTAACAGGTAATCCATGATAAAAAGTATGACCGCTTATGCCAATAATGAGGCAGAACTGGGGAATTTAACCATTAATTGTGAGTTACGTTCGGTCAATCACCGTTATTTTGATTTAACCCTAAAAATACCCGACCGTTTGCGTTTTGTTGAAGCTGAATTACGCACGTTAATTTCAGGAAAAATTAATCGCGGTAAAGTGGAATGCGCTTTGAGTTATAAAAAACAAAACAAAGAAGGACAAAGTTTTGTCATTAATACCGAAGCCGTGCAAGCTTTAATTGCGGCAACTGAGCAAATTGAACAATTAATGCCTGCGGCTTTAGCATTTTCAGCATTAGATGTATTAGCTTTTTCAGGAATTCAACAAGAAGCGACTATTGATAAAACCGAATTAAGTTTGGGTATTTCGCAATTAGTTAAACAAACTTTAATTGAATTTCTAGCGGTGCGTGAACGTGAAGGGGCGCAATTAAAATTATTAATTGAAGAGCGTTGCCTTAAAATACAACAGTTTGCTGAGTTAGCAGGGCAACGTATTCCTGAGGTATTACAATTAACGCGTACTAAATTAAAAGATAAAATTAGTGAATTAGTGGCGCAACCTGATTTTGATAGACTTGAGCAAGAATTAGTTTTTTTAACGCAAAAACTCGATATTGCCGAAGAATTGGATAGATTAAATACCCACATCACTGAAGTATTGCGGGTATTAAAACAATCAGAACCTGTAGGCAGACGTTTGGATTTTTTAATGCAGGAATTAAATCGTGAAGCCAATACCTTAGGTTCTAAATCCACCGATAAAGAAATGACCGCTATTGCGATTGAATTAAAAGTTTTAATTGAACAAATGCGCGAGCAAATTCAAAATATTGAATAGTTTTTATTATTTTAAGCCAAAAAAAAAGCGTTGCTTACAATAAGCAACGCTTTTTTAGTTTAGTATCAAATTACATGATATAAACAAATACAAATAAGCCCAACCATACTACGTCAACAAAGTGCCAATACCAAGCGGCGGCTTCAAAAGCAAAATGATTTTCAGGAGTGAAATGACCTTTCGCGCTACGGAATAAGACCACGCTTAAAATAATTGCACCCACGCAAACGTGAAAGCCATGAAAGCCTGTCAACATAAAGAAAGTTGAACCGTAAATACCAGAGCCTAAAGTTAAGCCCATTTCGGTATACGCTTCATGATATTCCATTGCTTGAAAGGCAACGAAAAGAAAACCTAAAGCCACAGTCGCAATTAAACCTTTGATTAATTGGTCACGGTTTTTAGCCAATAAGCCATGATGCGCCCAAGTACAAGTCACGCCACTGCTTAACAATAATAAAGTATTTAAAAATGGTAATCCCCACGCGCTCATGGATTCAAATTCACCATCTTTAGTGGGTTGACCATTTAATAAATGCCCTGGACCATTGGTTGGCCAATGCGCTTCAAAAGCGGGCCATAATAATTCTTTAGTCGCACCTTCGCCCAACCAAGGCACTGATAAATTGCGGGTGTACCATAATGTGCCAAAGAATACCGCAAAGAACATCACTTCAGAAAAAATGAACCACATCATGCCCATACGGTAGGAAATACCTACACCATGATTGTACATGCCTGATTCGCTTTCTTGCGCTTGCAGTGTGAACCAACCTGCTACCATGACAAGAAAAATGGCTAAACCGACAATCATTAAAGTCGAACCAATGGCAGAACCATTTAAATAATTGGCAAAACCTGCCAAGGTAGTCACCAAACCAGCGGTAACTAAAATCGGCCAAGTCGCTTTATGCGGAATATAATAAGCGTTGCTTGTTGACATAAAATCCTCTCTTTATTTTACTGATTCATCAGTAATATCAAAAAATGTATAAGCTAATGTAATTGTTTTATGTTGCGCGGGTAAATCTGGATTAATTACAAAACGCATCGGCATGATTTTCACTTCATGTGCTTTAAAGGTTTGCTTTTCAAAACAAAAACATTGGGTTTTTTCAAAAAACTCACCTACGCCATTGGGTGTAAAACTCGCTGTAGCTCTAGCAATAATTGTTTTATCGCTTTTGTTTTCAGCATAAAAATTAACAGTATGATACTCGCCCGAATGTACTGTTAATTGTTTAGTTTCAGCGCGAAATATCATCGGTGTTTTTTCATTAACCATGGTCATAAATTCAACATTGATATTTCGATTTTTATCGATGTTATAACTGGTTTCTTTAACTTGTTTAACATCGTCTGGTTGATTAATACCTACCCATTTACACAGCGTGTAATAAAAAGGTACTAAAACATAACCAAACCCAAACATAGCAACCGCAACAAAAACCAAGATGCGCGCTAACTTAATATTTTTATTATTTAAGTTATTGCTCATACCGAAACTGCTTGAATAACAGCGGCGACATAAATAGCAATGGCAATTAAACCTAATACTAAACCTGTCAAAATATTTTTCTTTTTGGTATCCATTAGCTCACCGCCTTTAGTTTTAAAAGTAGCCCGATTGCGAGCTACTTTAAAGTCAATATACAAACCAACTGTTTAGAAATGTTCAGTTGGAATGGTTTCTGGTGGTGTGGTAAAGCTGTGATAAGGCGGTGGAGAAGATAATGTCCATTCTAAGCTGTGTTTGCTTGCATCTTCCCAAACTTCATCAGTGACTTTTTCGCCAGTGCCACCTTTGATGGTGTCAATAACGATATACAGGAATAATAATTGGCTTAAACCAAAGATAAAGCCACCAATACTTGAAATCATGTTCCAATCAGCAAACTGTACTGCATAGTCAGGAATACGACGTGGCATACCCGCTAAACCTAAGAAATGCTGTGGGAAGAACAAAATGTTCACCGAAATGGCTGACAACCAAAAATGCAGTTGTCCGATTTTTTCGTTGTACATGTGACCTGTCCATTTAGGCAACCAAAAATAGCCAGCCGCCATCAAAATGAATACTGACGCAGGTACTAAGGTGTAATGGAAATGGGCAACGATGAAATAAGTATCGTGGTATTGGAAATCGGTTGGTGCGACTGACATCATCAAGCCTGTAAAACCACCCATGGTAAATAACACCACGAAAGCGATAGAAAACAGCATGGGCGTTTCAAAAGTCATTGAGCCTTTCCACATGGTCGCCGTCCAGTTAAAGACTTTAACACCTGTAGGAATCGCAATTAACATGGTGGCATACATAAAGTACAACTCACCCGCAATTGGCATACCCACAGTGAACATGTGATGCGCCCAGACGATAAATGATAAGAATGCAATAGACGCTGTTGCATAAACCATTGAGCTGTAACCAAATAAGGCTTTACGCGCAAATACGGGAATAATAGTTGAAGCCACACCGAAAGTTGGCAAAATCATGATGTACACTTCTGGGTGTCCGAAGAACCAGAAAATGTGTTGATACAATACAGGATCACCACCACCAGCGGCATTAAAGAAGCTAGTGCCGAAGAATTTATCGGTAAGTAACATTGTTACCGCGCCAGCAAATACAGGCATTACTGCGATTAATAAGAAAGCAGTAATTAACCATGTCCAAACAAACAATGGCATTTTCATGAGTGTCATTGCAGGTGCGCGCATGTTAAAAATGGTGGCGATAATGTTAATCGCACCCATAATTGACGATACACCCAATAAATGCACAGAAAATACCGCGAATGGCAGAGCTTTACCTGTTTGTAAAACTAAAGGTGGATACAAAGTCCAACCGCCAGCAGGCGCACCGCCTTCCATAAATAAAGTGCTAGCCAGCAATAATACGCCAGCGACTAATAACCAAAAACTCATGTTATTCATGCGTGGCAAAGCCATATCAGGCGCGCCTATCATCATCGGAATTTGCCAGTTAGCAAGCCCTACGAAAGCGGGCATAACCGCACCAAATACCATCACTAAAGCGTGCATAGTGGTCATAGAATTAAAGAACTGCGGTTGCACAAACTGCATCCCCGGTTCAAATAATTCAGCGCGAATGACCATTGCCATTGCACCACCGACAAAAAACATAGCCAATGCAAACACTAAGTACATAGTACCAATGTCTTTATGATTGGTGGTGATTAACCAACGAATCGGTCCTTTGATAGGCCCGTGATCGTGGTCATCGTGATGATCGGTGTGATGATCATCATGTTCAGCTATAACAGCAGACATACTTTAATACCTCAAGAAATTATTAATAAAGGGTGAATAGATGAACCTTGGCAGATTTATTTACCTGCTTGCAAGCTTTGAACAGCTGAGGCTTGCAAAACGTCACCTACTGAATTACCTAAAGCATTGCGTGTGTAAGTGATGACAGCCGCCACTTCAGTAGCACTTAAGCTATTGAAAGCAGGCATCATACCTTTACCACCTAAAACCAATTTAGCTTGCGCGTTAATGTCACCTTTGACTACAGCACTGTCAGTTAATGCTGGGAACATCGGTGGTGTACCCGCACCATTTTCTTGATGGCAAGAACCACAGTTTTTAGCATAAACCTCTTTACCTTTAGCAACTAATTCATCTTTAGATAAATCAACGGCTTTTTCTTCGGTTTTTGCAGGTGCTGTTTCAGTTTTTGCAGGTGCTTGAGTACCTAACAACCCTTTGATAGTTTTAGGTTGAATTTCATCACCCACTTTATTACCTAAAGCGTTGCGGGTATAAGTAATCACTTGCGCTAATTCAGCCGCATTTAATGATTTACCAAATGCTGGCATTGCCGCTTTACCGTTAATAATTAAATCAGTTTGTGCATTGATGTCACCTGTAACCACTTTGCTAGCGGTTAAGGCAGGGAAAGCACCCGCTAGACCTGAGCCATCTTCTTGGTGACAAGTTGAACAGCTTTTCGCATAAACAGCAGAGCCTTTAGCGACTAATTCGTCATGGCTTTGTTCATCTGGAATATCATTTTCAAGTGCTATTTGTGCATCTAAAGTCTTTTTTGCCCACGCATCATAATCGGCTTGTTCCATAGCAATCACGACGATAGGCATAAAGGCATGGTCTTTACCGCATAATTCAGTACATTGACCACGGAATACACCGGGTTCGGCAATTGAAGTTGTCGCTTCATTAACAAAACCGGGGTTAGCATCTTTTTTCCAACCCATTGCAGGTACCCACCATGAGTGAATTACGTCATGGGCAGTAAATACAAAACGAATTTTCTTTTTAGTAGGAATGACTAATGGTTTATCAACATTTAATAAATAATGTGGAACTGAACGAGGGTCTATTCCTGAATTGGGTTGACGCGCTCTGTTGCTCGCATCATCTAAATAACTAAAGAAATGAATACCGTTTTCGGGATATTCATATTCCCATTTCCATTGATGCCCGACAACTTTAATCGTCATATCAGACTTCTCTACATCATGCAAATCAATTAATACTTTAGTCGCAGGAATTGCCATACCCACTAAAATTAAAGTAGGAATAATCGTCCAGATAATTTCAACCGTGGTATTTTCATGAAATTTTGCAGCTTGATAGCCTTTCGATTTACGGTGGTGATAAATCGAATAAAACATCGTGCCAAATACGGCAATGCCAATAAAGACGCAAATCCATAAAATTAACATGTGCAAATCATAAATTTCATGACTGACAGGCGTATTTCCTTGCATTAAATTGAGCGCGTAGTTTTGTGTAGCAGGCTCAGCGGGAAAATTTTTCGGTAGACAAACATCACCTACCATGTGTTTGGAAAGACATTCTTCAGCTTGCGCTGCCCCTAGACCTAAAGTCATCAAGGTCAAGCCAGCGAATAGTTGCTTGGTTTTCTTCACGGAGTAGCCCCCTCGTTAGTAGTTATAAATCTTATTTGTGTCATATTGCCTTGGTAAATTGTGCCTGCTAGCACATCCCTTTTACCTAATAATTATCACAACTTAAAGTATGGAATTTTAACCTATGATGTCTCTCTATGCCAGTTGTCCTTTTTGGGGCAAAAAAAAAGGCTTGTAAAATACAAGCCTTTTTTTTTAAATCAAATTGTCTATATTAACTATTTAATGCTTCAGCATAAGCCATATCAAATGTTGGGATATGACTATCCAACCAACCTTTTACTAATTGACCCACTTCTTCAGTGACTTCGGCTTCACCTGCATGGAATTTACTTTGCAAATCAGCGCAAATTCCAACTAATGCCACATGTTCTGCTTTGTGTCTATCATAACCCGCAAAATTTTTGGCAATCATTTCTTTTTCTTCATGCGCGAAATGATCAACTACATAAGCGATTAAATCATCTAATTGCACGCCTATTGCTGAACGTTCCGCACCACCTGTTGCTAAATCATACAATGTATTCAACTTATCGAATAAAATTTTATGCTCATCATCAGCAAATGCTACATTAGTGCCATATTGGCTTGCTGTCCAAGTGATTAGTGCCATGTCTTACTCCTCATTATTATTGTTTAATTATAACCGCACTAAAATTATGGATTGTATTGACTACCAAGTCAATCACCGTTTAGTAAGCAAACGTTCAGCTACACTAATAATCAGCACATGGTTACGAATTCCAGAGATAAAGTAATCTTTAGCTATCTGTATCTAAACGCTTTACGGCAAGCAAATTATTCAAAGAAAAACCTAAAAAGTCTTATATCCGCTCAGCGTCCGCAAAAACATTGCAAATTCTCAATGCACCTTCCTAAATATAAGAAGTGTGTTGATTTTAAATATAAATTGATTTTGTCAAGTTGTTTATTTTATAAAAACATAGCTTTTCAAATACTATACGGAATACTTTATCTATAACTTACTATGTTTTTTGATACACCCGACTGAAAAATTAGCTTCATCTTTAAGTTAAAAGAATTACTTAACCCTATTAATGCACCGATAGTTGTACAAACACGCCTCTTGTCCAGAAATACTGTATAACTACCGTAATGATAATCCATTTTTTAAACTATAACTTTTAAGTGATAAAATCTATCCGACTAAAATTAAAGATTTTAAGCTTTTATAGGGAACTAAAAATAGCCTAGGACTTTAAAATAACCCTCATGCCCCCATTGTCTAGCACAATTTTAATAAAACCCCATCTCATTAAGCCTTACTTAAAGTTGGCAGTGTAGCATTTTATGAGCAATATTTAAGTACGCCATGACTTAACTCATAAAATACGTCATTTTAATTTGTAGTTATTAGCATTCTACAAATAAAAACTAGAAAAAATGTTGCCTTGCAATGTCTTTGCTAGTATTTTGTTGCACTCTTATTTTTTAATAGTACATTACCGTAAAAGCAATAATAACTATATAAGACTAAGAGTAATTCGTCTTTACATAAATCATTTTTAATACCATTATAGGAACAATCATGAGTACCGCAAAAGAAGAACGCCTGATTTTAGCGTTCAAATTACATTCAAAAGTCAATCCCGACCAAGGTAATTTAAGACCTGTCGCCGAAATTATTGACAATAAACTAATAGAATTAAACCCCATTAATTTTTGTCATACCAATAAAATTTTTGTCACCGTTGGCTATCAAAATGTTAATGAAAAATTCAAAGAAGGACAATTATTTAGAATACCCGTCAACGTTGCCGAATATATTAGTACCAATGTAGACCCCTATGCCGCGTCTAAATATGTCACCCAAGGTATTAAAGCAGAACGTTTAAAACCCAATGAATTAGTTGAAATAATAGAAGCTGAATTACCTGATAGTAATCATCGTTATGTTGAAATCGGTTATTATCCTAGCACTGAATATATTTTTATTCGCAACAGTGATAGGGATTGCTTTGGACCTTTTTCGTGGGAACGCAAAGAAGGTGAATCGGGTTTTTATTTATCACTACTCAATGATACCCCCTTATTACGCGCTTACAATATTAGTTTAGGACAAATATTTAAAATCGATAATGACAGTTTTGAAAACTATGTGTTTGATTGTCAAACCGTGGATAGATATTATCAATTAGTATTAAACATCCATGATTTTTTAGAAAACGCCCAGTATTATGAATATGCCTCTGATGAAGAAATTGTACGTTATTGCGCTAAATTAGCAGGCGAAATGGGAACAATGGTTTTTTCTAAAACCAGTTGGGATGGTTTTAGAAAACTCGCGGTTAATAACGCGCCCTTTGATCAAGGTTTAGGTCGAGAGCGTTTAGCGCGATTATCCAATCTCGCTTCTGATATTTTTGTAATACAAGAAGATATTCGTGACAATATTGAACGCTTTTTAAGAAGCAATAATGGCGAGCATTTAATTCAAGATTTTATTGAACGCAAACGTCCGCAATTATTAGATGAACTGCGCCGCAGTGTCTTAAAAGAAAAAGACAAAGATTTAGAAGAAAAAGAAGATAAGGTTTATCAAATTGAACAGCGTCTTAAAGATAAAGACAAAGAATTAAAAGAACTCAGTGCCGAAGTTGAACGCAAACGCAAAGAAGCCAATCAAGAGGTTATTTTAGAACATGCCGTGGCGGGGCGTAATGAAACCGTACAACAATTAGAACAATTAATTGCTGATAAAGAAAAACAATTAACTGATATTAATGAACGCCTCAATTTAGTCTCAGAACTTGTCGATATTCATCAGAAAATCGAAGAAGGCAAAGTGATTTACAAGCATTATGAAAAAGAAAATGCCTTAATTGTCGAAACCACTAAAAAATTAAAATTAGAGCGCGATAAAACCGAAGATGAATTACGCACTAAGTTAATTGAATTAAAACCTTTTGTGGAATATATCAACGGTTCATACTTTAGTAATAACAGCGAAAAAACAAAATCGGTTTTTGTTGAAATTAATAACCAAAATTACAACGATGTCTTAGAACAACAACGTTTAGTAGTTGAATCAGTTAAACATAATCTACGTTTAAATGGGCGTTATTTTGAATCATGGCAAGTAGCGAATTTATTAATCTCCACCCAACAATCCTTTATTACCTTTTTAGCAGGATTACCCGGCGTTGGTAAAACCTCATTAGCGCGATTATTAACCCAATCACAAGGTTTAAAACCCCGTTTGCAAGAAGTATCAGTAGCGCGGGGTTGGACTTCACAAAAAGATTTAATTGGTTTTTATAATCCATTAGCGAATCGTTTTCAATCCGCCAATACAGGTTTATATAGTTTTATTGAAGCTTTAAGTGCTGAGAAAAAAGATGAACAGGCAATGGCTTATGTATTATTAGACGAGGCGAATTTAAGTCCAATTGAACATTATTGGTCAGCCTTTATGGCAATGGCAGACGGCGAAGGGGCAAGAGAATTACGCTTAGGACAAGATACTTTAACCGTGCCTTCAGTATTACGCTTTTTAGCCACCATTAATTATGACGGTACTACTGAGCCATTAAGTCCACGAGTAGTAGACCGCGCCCCAGTTATTATTATGGAAAGCTCTGGGGCATTATCAGATGATAATGAAGTTATTAATCAACAATTAATTAACTTGCCCTTATCAGCGGGTGAAATGACTAAATTATTTGGTTTGGCAAAACAAATACCTGCTTTTCAAAATGATGAGGCGGTTATCTTTAATAAATTACGGCAAATACTCGCTGACCCTAATTTAGAAAAAGGTCGTCCTTTGAGTATTAGCCAACGTAAAGAAATTGTGATTCGGCAATATTGCGCTCAAGCCAGTTCATTAATGCGCTCCTTTGGTTGTGATGATTTTAAAGCCTTAGATTTAGCGATTTTGCAACATGTATTACCTCAAGTGCGCGGCACAGGGCATAAATTCGCTAGCCGTTTAGTTGAATTAAAACAAAGTTGTGATAATGAAGGTTTAAAAGAATCGGCGGCTTATTTAGAAAGAATGCTCGCTTATGGTGAAACAGAATTACATTCTTATGATTTCTTTTGCTGGTAAAAACCCATGAAAATAACCCTATTCATGGGCAATGAAACACGAGTTTTTAATAATCAGCATGAAATCTATAGTATTCATGCCGATGAAACCGTGTATTTTGAATTAAGCTTCGCATCGCCCAGTGATGATAGTCCTAGTTTATTTATTGAAGACCATGAATTAGTATTAACGGCTTATCATAAGGATAATGAAACTAAAGTATTTCGTTCTGAACCTAGCTGTATTTTTCATGAATTTTTTGGTTTAGTGATAGCGCGGCTTTATATTAATGAGCAGTGTATTGAATGTCGTTTTGATGTCAGTATTAAAAAAAGCCAAGCGGTTCAAGTTGAACAAATGATTGGCTATTTAACGCAACAACAAGATGAAATTATGCGGATATGTTTAGCCACCACGCCTGTGAATAATGCCGCGAATACTGACCCTGAAAAATTATTAACCACCGCTGAAACTTTTGTTAATACTTTAATGGCTTGTCGTTTAGAATTACAAAGCCATTTACGCAAACGTTTAATTCCTGTCAAACAAGCCGCGTGGAAATCTGAGCAACAAAGTGATATTGACCCCTTTGATATTATTTTTAATTTAGACGCATTAGAACCCGTATTAGGCGGCGGTGATGTCATTGTTAATGGGCGTAGTTTTACCATTAAAGATACCGAAATTACCAGCTTAACCGAAACCGCTAATGTCAGTGAAAATACCATTTTATTAGGCGGCATTTATTCAATGCGGCGATTAATTAATCATTTATTACTAGCATTAAATCAAGCCGTTGCTAGCAATAAAAAAGAATTAGTTGTTGAAATAGAATATGAATCCTTAGCACAAGTTTTATTACGCGTCACTGCCTTTAAAATAAAACACCGCTCAGAGCAGTTATTATTAAGACTAGAAGAATTTATCCGTTATTTTGAACATACTTTAAAAATTAATTATAACGGTGAACAACGTCCAATCATGACTCCTTTTGTGCGGGCTTCGCGGGTTTATCGGCGGTTATTTGAACAATTACACGACTGGTATTTATGCAATGAAGCCTCGCTGGAAAGTCGTAATTATTTAGCTAAATTACGCTCAGTTACCAAGCTTTATGAATTGGTGAGTTTATTTAAACTTATTGATTATTTGAATGCTAAAAATTGGCAAGTCACGCACACGCAATGGCTTTCTGAAACAGAATTTGTGCCGTCATTATTAGTATTTGAGCGTGAGGATTTAAAATTAACCCTGCATTATGAAGCTAAAATATTTGCTTATGATGAAAATACTCGGCATTTAGATTTAGTCGATGTTAAGCATTCACGTTTTAGTCATGACTATAATTATTGGTGTCCTGATTTTATTGTGCGTTTAGAGAATACTAAGAAAACCGCTTATTTTATTTTAGATGCTAAATATAGCTCAGCCGAAAGTATTAAACATCAGTATTTGCCGAGTTTATTAGAAAAGTATTTTATGAATATGGCAGTTTATGATGCTAATCGACAAGTATTAAGCCAAGAGCTTATTATGGGCATTATTGCTTTATTTCCAGATAAGGAATTGGCAAGCCCTGTATATATGTATAACTCGGCTAAATATGGGATTTATAAACAACCGTTAAAATTACCGATTATTACAGGTTTTCCGCTTACTTCGGTGTCGGATAAAATCACTTATCCATTATTAGATAGGTTATTTGAGATTATTGAAGGGCAATTACATTTTTAATTAATTGGGTTGTCAAATTGGCAACCCAATATAATAGCTAAGTGCGTTTTAAATATATTGTACTGAAATAATTTCGTATTCAATATTACCGCTGGGGGCTTTTACGGTGACGACATCTTCAATTTCTTTACCAATTAAAGCACGAGCAATAGGTGAACCCACTGAAATACGTCCTGATTTAATATCCGCCTCATCTTCACCGACGATTTGATAAGTCACTGTTTCGCCGCTGTCGAGATTTTCTATTTCAACTGTCGCGCCAAATACTACTTTTCCATTTGCATCGACTTTGGTGACATCGATTATTTGCGCGTTGGATAATTTGCTTTCAATTTCATTAATGCGTCCTTCGGCAAAACTTTGTTGTTCTTTTGCCGCGTGATATTCAGCATTTTCTTTTAAATCGCCGTGTTCTCTGGCAGTCGCTATTGCATTAACAATGCGTGGACGGACAACGTGTTTTAATTCATCTAATTCAGCGCGTAATTTTTCCGCGCCTTTTACGGTTAATGGAACTTTGACCATTGTTTTATAACTCCAAGTATTGTTATTTATTCTGTAATAACTGTTTTAACTAATAAATTTTTTGCCAAGTAATCTGAAGCAATAGGGGTTAGATGTCCATAATCCCAACTGGTTATTCCTGTTTTCTTATCATCACCAATTCTTGTTAAACAACCTTTTTCATTGCAAAAAAGGGCAATTAAATCGATAAAAATTGATTTTTTTGTATTGCTAAATTGGGTTTTAAGATTTTCATTTTCAAGCATTATTTTTTGATCAATGCCTATTAGTGTTCTTTCGGGGGTATTATGCCAGATTTTACGCATAATTATTTTAGGTAAATCATCTACCCAATGAGGTGATGGTCCTGTAAATATTATTCTTTTTATACCACTTGCTAATAAAAAATCGTTTAATTTATTTAACTCATCAAATTTATGTCCATGCGCTTGGGCAATAATGACTACATTAGGTTTTATTTCCTTTATGGTTTCTAAAGCAAATTGATTAGACTTTTGACAATAGTCTTTTGTTATATCACCTTGAATATTAGAATTAGCAGGACAACTAGAACTCGCTACTATTAAAATTTGCCAATCTTTAGGTAAATTATTATTCAACCCAAAGTATAATTGTTGAGCATGTGAATCCCCCCATATAAACACAATATTTCTCTTTTTTAAATCGGGATTGGGTGTGTAGCAGCTTTTATCTATTTGCGCTAAAGGTATTCTGGTCACATTGCCAAGACGATACTTTTCAATATCATAAAAATTGCAATCCCCGCGACATTTTGCAAACATTTCTGTTGTTTTAGAGTAATTCCATTCAGGTTTACTATTTTCAAAGTAATTAGCAAAATCGCTTTTTTCTTGGCTTCTATAGCCATATCCTTGCAAACCACCATTTAAATATAAACTATATCCACCAAAACCAACTACTATCATTAAACCCAGTAATAATAAAACTATTTTTTTACTTTTAATTTTTAAACGAATCGGTCTTTCAATAAATTGATAAGTGAGCCAAGCGAGTAAAATTGAAATTAAAACAATAGTAATACGCAACTCGCGTGGTATTTCGCTTTCTAAAATTCTCGCAAAGGACAATAACGGCCAATGCCATAAATACAATGGAAAACTAATTAAGCCAAACCATACTAATAACTTATTTGATAAAATTACACGATTCAACCACGTTTGCGTACCAGCTGAAATAATTAATGCTGTACCCAAGGTGGGTAATATTGCCCACCAACCAGGAAAATATTTATCTTTAGTAATCAGAAAAATCCCAGTTGCGATAAATAATACCCCTAAGATAGACTGTAGCGAATTAAAGTGGTTTTTAATATTGGGTAATAAAGTGGGCTTATAAAGCATTAGATACGCTAACATTGAACCTGTTAATAATTCCCAAAAACGCGTTTGTGGCGAATAAAAATCTGCTACAGCGTCCTCGCGTATTTCACTAATGTTGAGCGCGAAGGAAATAATAAATGCACTAATGGTAATTATTAAAAAATTAAATCTAATCTTCCAAGCAAGCCATAACAACAATGGCCAAATAATATAATACTGTTCTTCAATACCTAAAGACCAAAGATGTAATAGTGGTTTGGTTTCAGCGGCATTATCAAAATAACCGCTCTCTTGCCAAAATAAAAAATTTGAAATAAAGCCGGCTCCACCAGCAACATGTTTTCCTAGTTGTGTATATTCATCAGCAAGTAATGTAAACCAACCTGCAGTAATACAAGCAATTAATACTAATAATAATGAAGGAAATATACGTTTAATACGACGGCTATAAAATTCAATGAAACTAAAATTATTGCTTGTTAAATTGTTAAAAATAATGGTAGATATTAAAAATCCCGAAATAACAAAGAAAATATCAACGCCAATAAAACCGCCTTTAATCCAGTTTGGAAAAGCATGAAACCCTACAACGGATAAAACTGCAATTGCGCGTAAACCGTCAATATCTGCACGATATTTAGGATGTGATAGTTCTTTAGAATTAATAGTCATAGTCATAGTCATAGTCATTAATATTATGGAGATATAAATCTAACAGGTTTTAAAAGCCTGTTAGATTTTTTTAAAAAAGCAATTACTTACTTCAATCCCTTATGCAAATCCTGCAAACAATTCACATCACCCGCATCTAATTCACCCAAAGCATAACAAGCCGCTCTTGCCCCCGCCATTGTGGTGTAATAAGGTACACGATGTTGCAACGCTTCACGGCGCATGGTAAATGAATCCGAAATCGCTTTTGTGCCTTCGGTAGTATTAATGATTAATTGAATCTGGTCATTTTTAATCATATCCACTGTATTAGGACGACCTTCATTGACTTTATAAACTTCTTCGCAAGGAATACCCGCTGATTTTAAATAACGCGCCGTGCCACCTGTTGCCACAATTTCATAATTCTTTGCCACTAACATTTGCGCCACTTCGGGTAATTTTATTTTATCCGCGTCACGAATACTAATTAATACTTTACCGCTAGTATTCAAATTAATTCCAGCAGCGCGTTGTGATTTAGCAAAAGCTTCACCAAAAGTTTTACCCACACCCATAACCTCACCAGTGGATTTCATTTCAGGGCCTAATAAAGAATCTACTCCGGGGAATTTCACAAAGGGGAACACCGCTTCTTTGACGGAAAAATAATCAGGAATCACTTCTTCAGTAATGCCTTGCTGGGTTAAGGTTTGCCCAACCATCACGCGAGCCGCAATTTTAGCGAGTGCGTAACCTGTGGCTTTAGAGACAAACGGCGCGGTGCGTGAGGCTCTGGGATTGACTTCTAACACATAAATCTCATCACCTTGAATGGCAAATTGCGTATTCATCAAACCGCGAACGCCCAAAGCCTCTGCCATTTTGCCGACTTGTTCGCGCAAACGGTCTTGTAATTCGGGTTTTAAATCATAAGGCGGCAACGAACACGCCGAATCGCCCGAATGCACACCCGCTTGCTCGATGTGTTCCATCAAACCACCGATTAATACCCGTTCACCGTCATAAATCGCGTCTACGTCCATTTCCACCGCATCATCTAAGAAACGGTCAAGCAGCACAGGCGAATCATTCGACACGCTCACCGCTTCTTTCATGTAACGTTGCAAACCTTCTTCATTCACCACAATTTCCATTGCCCGACCGCCCAACACATAAGACGGACGCACTACTAAGGGATAACCCAAGTCACGCGCCGCATTAATGGCTTGCTCAACCGAACGCGCTGTAGCGTTAGGGGGTTGTTTTAATTGCAAACGTTCTAATAATTTTTGGAAACGTTCGCGGTCTTCTGCTAAGTCGATTGAATCAGGTGATGTGCCGATAATGGGAACGCCAGCCGCTTCTAAAGCGCGAGCCAATTTTAACGGCGTTTGTCCACCGTATTGAACAATTACACCTTTAGGTTTTTCTTTATAAACGATTTCTAAAACGTCTTCTAAAGTTAATGATTCAAAATATAATCTATCCGAAGTATCAAAATCGGTTGATACTGTTTCAGGATTACAATTAATCATAATGGTTTCATAACCATCTTCGCGCAACGCTAATGCCGCATGAACACAGCAATAATCAAATTCAATACCTTGTCCAATGCGATTAGGGCCGCCGCCTAAAATAATAATTTTTTCTTTGTCAGATACTCGCGCTTCACATTCCTCTTCATAAGTTGAATATAAATAAGCAGTATCAGAAGCAAATTCAGCCGCGCACGAATCTATACGTTTATATACAGGACGTATATTATTTTTATGGCGAATATTTCGCACTTCTATTTCAGAGGCATCTAATAATTGCGCTAAGCGTAAATCAGAAAAACCTTTGCGTTTTAATTGATACAATTCACCCGCTTTTAAAGTCGATAAGGTTTTTGTTTTTAAGGATTGCTCAATTAAAACTAAGTCTTCTAATTGCGCTAAAAACCACGGGTCTATTTTACATAAACCATGTATTTCTTCTAAAGATAAACCTTTACGAAACGCATCGGCAACATAACGCAATCTATCAGGGCCAGGGTGTCTTAATTCACGTTTAATTCTATCGTAAGCATCATTAGCATGAATATCAATAATTTCATTCAATCCACAAATACCAATTTCTAAACCGCGTAATGCCTTTTGCAATGATTCTTGGAAGGTGCGCCCAATTGCCATTACCTCGCCCACGGATTTCATTTGCGTGGTTAATCTATCATCGGCTTGCGGGAATTTTTCAAAAGTAAAACGTGGTACTTTTACTACGACATAATCAATTGCAGGTTCAAATGAGGCTGGGGTTTTACCGCCTGTTATTTCATTTTTTAATTCGTCTAAGGTATAACCAACAGCGAGTTTTGCCGCGACTTTAGCAATAGGAAAACCCGTAGCTTTTGAAGCCAAAGCCGAAGAGCGTGATACTCTAGGATTCATTTCAATAATAATCATGCGACCATCAACAGGATTAATCGCCACCTGTACATTTGAACCGCCAGTATCTACGCCTATTTCTCTTAATATCGCTAAAGAAACATTACGCAGGATTTGATATTCTTTATCAGTTAGTGTTTGCGCGGGCGCGACAGTTATTGAATCCCCAGTATGTACACCCATTGGGTCAAAGTTTTCAATTGAACAAACAATAATACAATTGTCTTTTGAATCTCGCACCACTTCCATTTCATATTCTTTCCAACCCAATACCGATTCTTCAATTAATAATTCATTAGTGGGTGATAAATATAAACCGCGTTCGCAAATCTCCATAAATTCTTGCTTATTATAAGCAATACCACCGCCACTACCGCCCATTGTAAATGAAGGTCTAATAACTGTGGGATAACCGACTTCTTTTTGCGCGAGCAACGCTTCTTCCATTGAATGCGCGGTTTTTGATTTAGCCACTTCATAACCAATTCGCGCCATTGCGTCATTAAATAATTGACGGTCTTCGGCTTTATTAATTGCCTCTTTAGTCGCGCCTATCATTTCAACATTATATTTAGCCAATACCCCGTGTTTATCTAAAGCCAAGGCGCAATTTAATGCGGTTTGTCCGCCCATTGTCGGTAATATCGCATCGGGGCGTTCTTTGGCAATAATCTTTTCTACGGTTTGCCAATCAATTGGCTCAATATAAATCGCGTCCGCCATGTCGGGGTCGGTCATAATAGTGGCGGGATTAGAATTAACGAGGATGACTCGATAACCTTCTTCGCGTAGGGCTTTACAGGCTTGTGTGCCTGAATAATCAAATTCACACGCTTGCCCGATAACAATAGGGCCTGCACCTAATAATAAAATGGATTTTATGTCTGTTCTTTTTGGCATGGTTTACCGCTTTGTTTTAAGTTAATTATAATGAGTTTGAGCGATTATTTTAAAATATCGCCGTGAATAGGATTAATAACTCTTTTTGGTAGTAGTAAAAATAGAGTGATTATTAATATAGATTAATTGGTAGAGACGTTGCAGTGCAACGTCTGTACAATCGAAGTATTTTAAGAAATCACTCACTGTTTAGCACTACCATTCTTTTCAACTTTGATTAAAATCTGAATTATCAATCCCTTGTTCAATAATTATATGATGGTAATCAAGGCTAGTATTGTGACTCGCTTCTTTTTCTGATACTAAGTAATGAATACCCAGTCTTTTAAATAACAATAATAACAGTTTTTCATCTTCGTTATTTTCAATATCTAAGGTTATTTGTAACATATTAACCTCCCGTTGTATTTAATAAGTTATTACCATAAACTAAAGTATTCTGCACAATAATAATTAATTCAGCCGTTAAAGTTTTAGCCTCAGCAAACAGAGCAATTAAATCCTCTTCAATATATTCGTGGACAATTTCGTTTCTTAAATCTTTTATGTTTCTAATTAAATCCATGCTAGTAAATAACTTTCTTTTATGTGCGTTATTGACCACATCAATTAATGTCCCTTGATGCTCAAATTCGCACGCATCAATAGTTCTAAACACTTTACGGATTAAAAAATCAATGGTTCTAGCAAAACGACTGCACAAGTTTTCATAATGATTAATACTCTCTATTGATAGCTCTTGGGTTAAATCAACGTTATTGATTTGTGAGTAGGAATAATCTAACCAAAATAATTGTTTTTCTAAAAGGTCTAACTGGGTTTTTAATAAATCTAAGCTCATAATTCTATAGCGGTAGGAAAAATTAATCTAACAAAAGGTGATTCCAGTTTTCCTGAGTCGATAATTATATCTATTTTCTGTTCACCAAAGGTTTCATAAAACTGCCATTTTATCGTTCGCAGGTGTTGTTTGCTTAATTGCTCAGAGAGGATTAATAAATCTATATCGCCACCTGTTTTGGTATCATCGGTGCGACTGCCAAATAAAAATAGACGGGCGTTTTTATCTAATTGTTGCGTAGTGGTTTTTAATAGATTTATTTGTGCTGGGCTGAGGCGCATAACTTAAGTTGATGCTTTTTATTTAGTTAATAAGTATAGAATTCAAATATTCTATTAAACAATCAGGAGTCTCAGCATAACCTGAAAAAAGTTCTATTGCTTGCTCATTGCTTAATTTAGAACTAAAAGAAAACTTTATTTTCTCTTTGAAATATTTTTTTTGATTATTTGAGTCTTGCAAAATCAAGTCAATTATAGTAACTACAAACCACATTTCATATTTTCCTCTAAATATTTTTCGACATTCACAATTAGAGAACTCAATAATTTTTTTATTTAAATTATCTTGTGAAACTTCAAGTGCAGTAGGGAAGTTTTGCTGTATTGTTTCAAGTGTATAATTTTTAGAGATAGATTCTAAAGTAAACGTTATAAAGTTTCTTGTTTCTCTATCACCGCCTAATTTATCGCTCAAATTAACACCTGTTTCTTTTTTTTCTATATTTTTAATATCAATTAGACTAGCATACCAAGCATTAAATAAAAATATCGCTTGATGAAATTCATTCTGTCTTTGAGTATAAAGATTTAAACACATTTGATAAGCTTCACTAACTTCTGATAATCCTAAAGAGTTTTTTATAATTTCTCTGAAAACATTTACAGATGTATAAAAATTTTCAATCGAATAATAAGGAGTTTCAAAAATATCTGGATTTATTAAAGGTTTATCAAAGTCTCTATCTATAAAAAAAGCTTTTTTATACTTTTTATATTCTGTATGAATTGATATTAAACGGTAAACAGTTAATACTTTATCTTTACCACCACATTTTATTGGATAGTAGTTTTCTGTAAACCGCTTTATCCTTGGAGAATAATAAGGACTATCTTTTCCCTCAAAAAAACAAAATAAACCTGTTTTATTTTGATTTATATGAAGCATAAATTCTTGATAAGCAACTTGAGGTTTATCTCGACCTTTTCTCAGTTCTTCTAAATAAGTCATTATTAAACAATAATATTTTTTGATAATGTAATATATTGATCTAAACCAATAGCATATTCATCCAATTCGTTTTCAAAAATAAAAGGAGAGTGTGTAACTGCTAACAAAAAGTCGCATTTTTTAGATTTAAGCACATCTGGAAGTAATTGTTTTTGCCATATCATGCTTAAAGATAACTCTGGCTCATCAAATAAGACTATGAACCGTTCTTCTTTAGAAAGATAAACTTTAGAAAACATTGAAACTATTTGTTTTTCACCTGATGAAAGATACTTCAATAAGATTTCGTCATTCGTCAAGCTTGATTTAATAAAAATTTTTATTGCGCTTTCATCATAAAATACTTTCTTCCCTATTAAATAATTATTACAAACATCCTTAAATGTTTTTATTGAATTATCAAGTTCTTTTTGTTTTTCATAAATTTCGATTAATTTCTTCAAAAAATATAATGAATAAGGATTCGTTATTTTTTTATTCATAACGATATTTCTTATATTATCTTTATCTGCTTTAGGGAGTTGATTACCGACTCTTGCCAATATAATATCAATACCATTCTCATCAATTTTATCTAAACAACTATTGTCATTTCCTTCAAAGCCATTAACTAACTGGCTCATAAATTCTGATGTAATTTTTGAAAAGCCTTCTTTCAATAATTGGTCAATTTCATGTTCAATGCTTCTAAATCTTTTAGACACATCATCCATGCCAAAATGAATAACAGTATCTTCTTCATCCAATAAGTTATCTTCATCGTAACCAAGATTATGTAAATCTTCTTCTACACGTCTAAAAGTTGGAAAATAAAGCACCTTTAAATCTTTAATTTCAGATCTAATTTTTTTTCTACAAGTATCTAAAACTTTACCTAAACTTCCTTCTTTATTAAGCATTTCGAGTTCCTCAAGTACCCGAAAAACATGGTGCGTAGGATATTTTCTTATTTTTGAACCTAAGAGCTTTTCATCCAGTCGCCGCCAATCACCTTTGCTCTTAATAAACTCATTTCTAAGTAATTCAAAGCGAGAAAATCCAATATCATTTATCAGCTCTTCTAAAATGGGGTGTTTGTATAGCCTTTTAATCAATTCGTCTATATTATTTTTGTGTATTTCAATAGAATTTCCTTTTGAAAAAGTCAATTGAACTCTATTAAAGTTAAATTCACTTAATCGGGGGAAATTTTGAGTTAATATATAATAAAAAATATTCAGAACTTGTGTTTTTCCAAGTCCATTTTCACCAATCAAAATTTTAATATTTTCGTTAAAAAGAATATGTACATCATGTGTACCAAAAAGACCATACACTGAAAAAGATTTAATTGGACTTAGAGTATTCATGTTTATTCTCAATTTATCTTATAAAAAATTTTACAGGTGTTAGCTAAGCAATTTATTGCTAACTTCGATTTTCAATTTGTCAAAACCTAACATC
Organism: Methylococcaceae bacterium; assembly: GCA_049296695.1. Lineage (GTDB taxonomy): Bacteria > Pseudomonadota > Gammaproteobacteria > Methylococcales > Methylomonadaceae > UBA10906. The sequence continues at coordinate 61,766 of JBAQSX010000061.1, forward strand.
TTCATAAATATCACCCAACTTCAAAACCGTTTGATAATTCTCACAACGAATCAACAATTCTTCATTGTCTTCTAATAAAGCCGTTTGCCATTCATTATGGTTATCACGCACATAATACTCACAACGTTTTTTATTAGCATCAATGAGTAAATAATAACGCAAACTAGGCAGACTTAAATAAGCCAGTAACTTTTCTCTACGGTCTATTTTTGCGGTGCTATTGGATAATACTTCGGTAATTAAACAAGGTTTTTCTTTATAGTATTCTTGGTTGTCTTCAGTATCACAAACTAATAACACATCAGGATAATAATAAGCATTATGCTGGGCGATTTTGAGTTTCATATCACTCATAAACACGCCGCATTGCCCACCCCGCGCAGATGAGCGTAATTGAAAAAAGATATTACCTGCAATGCGATTATGCCGCTCACTCGAGCCTGCCATTGCATAAATATAACCGTCTTTATATTCATGCCGAATGGTAGCGGTTAATTCAAAATCTAAATAATCTTGCTCGGTTAAATAAGGGATTTTTTGCAAGGCGGTCATAGTATTAACCTCATTTAGCAATGAATCAGATTATTAAACCTAATTCATTGCTTATTTAAAACGTGAGTTACCCAGCGTTATCCATCATTTCAATAAACTTATCGAATAAACTTTCCACATCATGCGGCCCGGGGCTGGCTTCGGGGTGTCCTTGGAAACTAAACGCAGGGCAGTCGGTGCGTGCGATGCCTTGCAAACTGCCATCAAATAAAGAGTGATGCGTGGCAATTAAATTAGCAGGTAAGCTGGTTTCATCAACGGCAAAACCATGATTCTGACTGCTAATCATCACCCGACCTGTGGCTTTTTCCTGCACAGGGTGGTTTGCGCCGTGATGACCGAATTTCATTTTTTCCGTTTTCGCGCCGCTGGCTAAGGCTAATAATTGATGCCCTAAACAAATGCCAAACACAGGCAACTGGGTTGCTAAAATGGTTTTAATGGCTTCAATGGCGTAAGTGCAAGGCTCAGGGTCGCCCGGGCCGTTAGATAAAAATACGCCATCGGGGTTCAGGGCAAGCACTTCGCTGGCGGGGGTTTTGGCGGGAACAACGGTGACTTTGCAACCGCGATTAGCCAGTAACCGTAAGATATTGCGTTTCACGCCAAAGTCATAAGCGACAACGTGTTTCGTTAAGTTGGGCGCAGTCTTGTGTCCATCGCGTAAATGCCAGATGTTTTCTGTCCAAGTGTAGCTTTCGCTGGTGGTGACTTCTTTGGCTAAATCCAAACCTTTTAAACCTGCAAAACCTGCAATCGCGCTAGTCGCCGTTGCCACGTCTAGGTTTTCCCCCGCAATAATACAACCGCGTTGCGCGCCTTTATCACGCAGGATACGCGTTAATTTGCGCGTGTCGATTTCAGCGATAGCGACTACGTTGTTATCAATCAAATACTGTTGCAAAGTTTTTTCACTGCGCCAATTGCTTGCCAGCAAAGGCAAGTCCCGAATCACTAAACCACCGACAAACACGCCGCGTGACTCGTCGTCTTCGCTGTTTGTGCCGGTGTTGCCAATGTGCGGATAGGTTAAGGTGACTATTTGCTGGGCGTAAGAGGGGTCGCTGAGAATTTCTTGATAACCGCTCATAGCGGTGTTAAACACCACTTCGCCCACGCTACAACCGTCTATACCTATGGAAACACCGTTAAATACTGTGCCGTCTTCTAATACTAATAATGCTGAAATCATTAAACCCCGTCCTTATACATGAAAAACGGGATACACCCTCTTGAGCGCATCCCGTCATAGAATTATCAATGTGTGCAATTTTACGAGATTATAAGGCTTTGGTCATTAACATTTTGCCGTTGTGTGATAAGCGGTGTGTGTTGTTAGTGTGATAACTGATATTAAGCTGTTTTAAAAATCCCTGTCCCTTTTGCTAAAAGGTGAATTTTAAAACTGCCTCACTTCATTTAAACAATTCAATTGTCTGAATCAGGATTTTCAATATTAAAGGATTAACTCGATAAAAACCTATCCTGTAGTCTTATAATCCTGTAAATCCTGATTCAGAAAAAGTTAATTAAAGTTTGCAAGTTTTTAAAACCAGCAAGGTCTATTAGACTTGTTGCGATATTAAAAAACAATCAGTTAGAGAGATTAAAGTTCCAAAGCCCCGCACAGACTCCTACGATGTTATCATATAAATCAATAAGATGAATTCTTAATCTATCGACTAAGACGCGATAACGTTTTAAACCTGAAATACTGTGTTCTACTTTTATTCTTTGTGAGGCTAAAACTTTATTCTCTTCTTTTTGTTCATCTGTTAATTCTTTTCCTTTTGGTTTTTTATGCGGTATTAATACCTCTTTAATTTTATAAGCTGTATTTATTCCAAAATACGCTAAATCCACTCTTAATATAAACTTTTCAAACCAATTTTGCTCAGATGAAAACTCTCTTTTTAATAAGGTATAATCATGTATCTTTCCTGAATAACTCAAACTGATATACTCAATTTTTTTATTATCGGTGCTGAGAATCATCTCTTTTAATGTGTTTCTTTTTTTTTACCCGAATAAGTATCTTTTTGCATTTCTTTATCTTGTGGACGCTGTATCGCTTGTTCTGTTGCATCAACAATAAGGGTTTTATTGTCTTTAAAGTAAGCTTCAAATTCTTCTACATTCATAAAGTTACGTTTGGGCAGACAATCCAAACTAGCCAATGTTTTTGTTAATAATTCAATACCAATCTGCTGATTTCGTTTTGCATTTGAACCTTCCATTCCACTCACCAATCCTAGCAAATCATAAGTTAAATTCGCTTTAAAACTGAATAAAGTAAATAATAGCAATTCTTCTTCATTCGTAATGCAATAGGCTATCCCTGTTTTTTCTTGGCTATTTTTTAAATTTATTCCATTGTATTCATAATGTGCTTTATAATGTTTTTTAAATTCATCTAATAACTTATAGAATTGCTCTTTTGTTAAGCCAGTGGTTGCTCGCCATTGTCTTTCTCTTTTTAATTCTGTTGTGTTGATTTTCATATCTAAATACTCAAAATTTATTCTTAATATTTGTTATTTTTTATATCGCAACAAGTCTATTATTATCCCGCTCGTTTTAAAACCCCAATAATTTTTATTTTAAGGATTACGCCATGAAAACACCAAAAATTACTTTAACCGCAGGCGCAAACACAACTGAAGGTAGCAACAGCAGTTTTTTAATTAAACTAACCCAAGCCGCGCCTGTTGGTGGTTTAGTGGTTAATTTTACAGTTGCTGGCAGTGACGCTGATTACACGTTATCGAGCGGTACTAATTTAACCGCAGTTACCAACAACAGTTTTACTATTGCACAAGGACAAACTTCAGCAACGTTAAACATTGCAACTGTTGCTGACAACACTAACATAAACGACAAAACCATTAACTTAAATTTGGCAAACAGCACTGGTTACACAATTGACACGCCAATAAGTTTTGCAAACAAAGTAGACTACGCGACTGGTACATCTCCTACTTCAGTAAGCGTAGGTGATTTTAATAATGACGGTAAAGCTGATTTAGCGGTGGCTAATTGGGATAGTAATACCGTATCGGTGATATTGCGTAATGCCAGCAATACGGGTTTTGATGCTACGGTTGATTACGCGACTGGTTCATATCCTGATTCAGCTCCTGCTTCAGTCAGCGTAGGTGATTTTAATAATGACGGTAAAGCTGATTTAGCTGTGGCTAATAGTGGTGATAATACCGTATCGGTGTTATTGCGTAATGCGAGCAATACGGATTTTGATGCTACAGTTGATTACGCGACTGGTACACGTCCTTTATCAGTAAGCGTAGGTGATTTTAATAACGATGGTAAAGCCGATTTAGCGGTGGTTAATTATGGCAATAATACAGTATCAGTGTTATTGCGTAATGCGAGCAATACGGGTTTTGACCCTAAAGTAGACTACGCGACTGGTGGACTTCCTGATTCAGTAAGCGTAGGTGATTTTAATAACGATGGTCAAACAGATTTAGCGGTGGCTAATTATGCTGGTAATACCGTATCAGTCTTATTGCGTAATGCGAGCAATACGGGTTTTGATGCTAAAGTAAACTACGCGACTGGTAGACAACCTGTATCAGTCAGCGTAGGTGATTTTAATAACGATGGTAAAGCCGATTTAGCGGTGGCTAATTGGGGTCGTCATACCGTATCGGTGTCAACTAACATTTCTGGCGCGTCTTTAAGCATTTTAGATAAAGTGCAAGCCACCGAAAAAGCAGATGTTGTAACAGGAACTGCTGGCAACGATTCTATAAATGGTTTAGCGGGTGCTGATACTTTAAACGGCGGCACTGGCAATGACGTTTTAAATGGTGGCGTTGGCAATGACGTTTTAACTGGCGACAAAGGTAAAGA
>JBAQSX010000062.1:0-2300 GCA_049296695.1 Methylococcaceae bacterium
AATCTCAGTGCCATCATGATCAAACTTTGCATTTGCTGCGTCAATTTCGTTAGCAAATCCTACAAATCCAAATCCTTTAGATCGCCCTGTTTCCTTGTCCTTGACAACCTTAACATAAGTGACCTCGCCATATACTGAAAAAATTTCTTTTAAATCTTCCCAATTTAAATTCCAAGGCAAGTTGCCAATAAAAAGACTTTTATCTTGCGGACTCATTAGCACAAATTTGTTTTTCCATTTCGACAGCATATTGATACAGCGATATGGCTTTATCATTATCGCCTTGTTCTTTATATGCACCAGATAAATCTTTTAAACTTTGAGCCACTTCAAAATGGTTTTCACCGAATAAAGATTTTTTGATTTCTAAAGCTTGCTGAAATAAACTTAATGCTTCCTCATATTCTTTTTGTTTTTTATAAAACCGCGCTAAATTACTAAGGCTATAAGCGACATTAATATGTATTTTCCCATAAATTCGATTTCTAATTTCTAATGCACGTTTAAATAAATTAAGTGCTTTTTTATCTTCGCCTAAATCCTGATAAAGTGTAGCTAAAAAATTAAGATTCTTTGCTATTTCAGGATGGTATTCATTTAATAAACGTTCTTTTATAGCTAAAGATTTTTGCGATAAAGGTAACGCCTTTGTATAAGACGATGATTCAGGATAATCGCTATAAAGAGTTGCTAATTTATCAAGACAAAACGCTACATTAAGATGCTCTGAGCCTAACGCTTGTTCGGTAATATTTAAAGCGCGTTTAGATAAATTAATGGCAGAATCAAAATCGCCTTGTGTTTCATAGAGATTGGTCAAACCATTAAGTGTTTCGGCAACATCAAGATGATTTTTTCCTAATAGATATTCACGCATTACTAACGCTTTTTGGAAAAGTGGCAACGCATTAACATAATTTCTTTGCAAATAATAAACAGTAGCTAAATGATGCAAACTGTTCGCAACTGTTAAATGATTTTCGCCGTAATTTTTTTGATTAATGGCTAAAGCATGTTGATATAATGCAATTGCCTTTGCGTAGGCTTGATAATCAAAAGAAAACTCTGCGATAGTTTTATTTATATCCGCTAGATTATTATAACTGGTGATAATAATAGGATTTTCTGCACCATGAATTTTCTGATTAATAATTAAGGCTTGTTGGTATAACTTTAATGATTTGTTGTAATCGGCTTTGACATCTTTAAAATAGTAAGCTGTTTTATTAAGTAAAGATACGGCATTATCAGTTTCAATATTAAACTCAATTATCTTTTCACAAACAGCCGTTGCACTTAATATTAACTCTTCACATAACAGCCAGTTTTCAAATTCAGGAGTAGGAAAAATTACATTTATTCTATTAACAACCTTGTTAACACGTTCACGCCATGTTGACTTTCTATCCGTCACAGACATCTCTTATTACAATTTGCACTAAACGATGAACGGTAAAAAACTTCTTTTCTCCTTCCTGTACACGCTGAATCAAGGAGTAATCTTTTAAAGCTGCTAAAGCTTTATCCAAATCTAACGGGTCACAATCGGTATATAATTTTTCTGAAATGCCATCAGGATTTAACAATGCACTATCGCGTAAAATTTCATACGCTAATTCAGAACGACTTTTGGCATTCTCCGCAGCTAACAAAAAGGTTTTATAGGTTGCTTCAGGGTGGTCTGTCGAATGCAAACTACCGCGCTCTTTTAACATCACAGCCGCATTCGTCCGATAACGGCTTAAATATCCTTCCAAACCACACTCAGTTTGCTCAATATACGCACCCGCTTGGTCTATTGCCAATGCTAAACCACCTAATTCATGCACTAGCTCGGTTGCCGTTTGCCAATCACTATCTGATACATTGGAGCGCACTTGTTCTGCTGTTGCTAAATCACTACCCACATATTTTGCTCGCCGTAATAAAAACACCGCGCCTGTCTCATCATCAAAAGAATTCACCGTCACCGAAGCTAAACCACCTGTGGCTTGAGCGCGAGTGGTAAATAAAACATGACCTTTTACATTAATAGGCAATAATTCTTTCGCGGCAGTTAGCAATTCCAATGTTTCAGCATTATCAAAAATCAATAACCATCCATCATTGTTGCGTAGCCACGATTGCACCGCGAGAATTTGGTCATCCTCTTTTTCAACTTTAAAACCCAACAATACCGAAAGTTGCGCGAAACTACTGCGCAATAAATCTTTGCCATCTGCTAATACCCACAATACGGCTGAATATTCGCTTTGATAACGATAAGCATATTCGGCAACGGTTTGAGTTTTCCCTATACC
>JBAQSX010000063.1:0-1884 GCA_049296695.1 Methylococcaceae bacterium
ATAAACGTTCCATTTTTACTATTGCCAATAGTTTATTGGTTTTTAAATTTAATCCCTATCAAACTCAATTTCAATAAAATTATTTTATTGTTGCTATCATCCTCTTTTCACTCGCGCCACACTACCATGAATATATTAACTAACCCCGCGCTTGCTGATAAAAAAATTAAAACCTTACTCGTACAATTCACTCAGTATTTACCCATACTGGATTGGTTGAAAACCTATAATAAAAGTCTTTTTAGCGATGATTTATTTGCAGGTATTATTACTGCCATATTATTAGTTCCCCAAGGCATTGCTTATGCCATATTAGCGGGATTACCGCCGCAATTGGGTTTATATGCCAGTATCTTACCGCCCATTTTATATGCTTTATTTGGCACAAGTCGTAGTTTATCAGTAGGCCCAGTGTCCATTGCCGCCATTATGATTGCCAGTGCTTTAAACTCGCCTGAAATTAGTCTGCTCGGCGATAATGTACAAAGCGCGTTAATATTATCTGCCGAAAGCGGCTTATTAATGTTATTAATGGCAATATTTCGTATGGGTGGTTTAGTTAATTTTATCAGCCATCCAGTATTAGCAGGATTTACCAGCGGCGCGGCATTACTCATTATTGCCAATCAATTACCACAATTAGCAGGTTTAAAAACTCCTGAATGTGGCATTGATAGCGCGTGTTATAGCCAGTATTTTCAAGGGATTAATGCTAATACTTTAATTATCAGTGTTGCAACTTTAGTATTATTGATTATATTTGGTAAACCCATTACCAGCTTATTAAAAAAAATCGGTGTAACTTCTTCATTAATTACCGCGATTAGTAAATGTGGCCCTTTACTGAGTGTCATTTTATCGACTTTAGCAGTGAGTTATTTTAATTTAACCGCACAAAATGTCGCCGTAGTTGGACATATACCCGCAGGTTTTCCACAATTACATTTTGATTTTGCGGGTCCTAATAAATGGAAAGTATTATTACCCTACGCCGCCTTTATTGCTTTAATTGCTTATGTAGAAAGTGTCGCTATTGCCAAAGTGACTGCTAATTTACGCGGCGAGAAAATTAATCCTAATCAAGAATTAATTGGTTTAGGCGCAGCGAATTTAGCCTCAGCATTATCAGGCGGTATGCCAGTGGCGGGTGGTTTTAGTCGCACGATGGTTAATTTTTCGGCTGGAGCGCGTTCGCAAATGGCAATGCTGATTGCCGCTTTTATATTAAGTTTGGCAGTGATATTTTTTAGTGAATGGTTTAGCAATATTCCAAAATCGGCATTATCTGCAATTATTTTAATTGCCATTTTTAGATTAGTGCGTATTAAACATATTATTCATACTTGGCACTATGATAAAGGTGATGGTATTGCTGAGGTGGTGACTTTATTAGGGGTATTAATTCTAGGTATTGAACAAGGTATTACTTTAGGGATTATCTTAACAATTGGTAGTCATTTACGCAAAGCCAGTCATCCACATATTGCCGTTGTAGGTAGAGTGCCTGAAACTGAGCATTTCCGCAATATTAAACGTCACCGTGTCGAAACATGGCATCATTTATTATTAGTGCGTATTGATGAAAGCTTAACATTTGCCAATGTCAATTATATTCAAGAGTATTTAGAGAATGAATTATGGCGACAACCTAATACTAAACATGTAGTATTAATTTTTACTTCGGTGAGTGATATTGATACTACGGCTTTAGAGGCTTTAGAAATGATTAATCAAGCTTTGCAAGCAACAGGTAAAACCTTAAATATTGCCGAAGCTAAAGGCCCGGTGCAGGATAAATTAGAAAAGACTGACTTTTTAGAACAATTAAAACCGGGGCGGTTGTTTTTTCGTACTGAAGATGCGGTGCGTTATTTAGGTTAATAC
>JBAQSX010000064.1:0-3030 GCA_049296695.1 Methylococcaceae bacterium
CTACAGTTTTATTATTTTTGCGTAACTTGAGTTAATAATTAAACCTATCACTATTTATTAGTATTATCCTGATTCTGTAAACGGAAAGCATCATCATAAGTAGTATTCACATCAAAATCCTGCCAAATATAGGATGGTTGAGCAATGGGTTTTGTCGGCAAGGGCGCGGTAATTAAATCTGCTGCACCTGCACCAATACGTCCTACCATATCTAAAATACCCTTAGCCGCGCCACCTGTCATACCAAAAAACACATTGCTATTATCAGCATTGCTTATATTAATCACGTTTTTAGGAATTTCTAAAAAACCCGTGGCGATATTAGTAATACCATTTAAGGCTTTTTCACCGACTTTTGCACCATAGCTTTTAGGTTTTTCTTGTGTTGTAGTAATAGTGTTATTTTCTGTTAATTCTTGTGCATAACTGCTTGGTATATAAATTACCAAGCAATTTATCGCTAAAGAAATTAATAATTGTTTGCTCGTTATCATTTTAAAATCCTGTCGCTGTATTAATGATGCTTTGAGTATGTTGTTCTTTTGTACAAAGTATAGAAAAACATAGTAATCTATAGAAAAGTATATCGTTAAAATTAGATATTTTTATCAATAAAACAACTTGACAAAAGAAATATTATATTTAAACTTCGCCCACCTCTTATATCGAGAGGGAGCATTGAGAGTTAGCAATGCTATACGAACGCAGAGCAAATGTTAGACTTTTTTAGGTTTTTCCTAGAAAGCAGTTTGCGTTGAAGCGTTTAGATGAACATAGCTAAAGGTATACTTTTCTATGGAATTCATAACTATAGCAAAGATTTATTTACGCAACGCCTTAGCAAACGCCCCCGCCATTGCATTTTGCAAAGGCGCGTTATCAACCGCTTTACTTTTTTGTTTAGCGGTTAATCGCTCAGGCTTATTATCCAAAACCACAGCCTCCGATGTATCGCTTTTCATTGAAAGTGTAATGCGTTTGCGCTCCACATCAACGGCTAACACTTTCACCATCACACGGTCGCCCGTTTTCACTGCGTCACGCGGGTCTTTGATAAAGTTATCCGACAAATGCGAAATATGCACTAGCCCGTCTTGATGCACTCCAATATCAACAAACGCGCCAAAATTGGCAACATTAGTCACCACACCTTCAAGTCTCATGCCTTCTTTTAAATCGCTGATTTTTTCAACACCTGCTTGAAAAGTAACGCTTTTAAATTCAGGGCGCGGGTCACGGCCGGGTTTTTCTAATTCTTGCAAAATATCGCTAACGGTGGGCAAACCAAAATGCGCGTCAGTAAATTCAGCGGGATTTAACGCGCGTAAAAACTGGCTTTGTCCCATTAAATCCCGAATATTTTTACCCGTGCGTTTAATGATTTTCTCCACCACAGGATACGCCTCAGGGTGAACCGAAGACGCGTCCAACGGATTATCGCCGCCCGTAATCCGTAAAAACCCCGCCGCTTGTTCAAAGGCTTTATCACCCAAACGCGGCACTTTTTTCAATTGCGCTCGATTAGCAAACGCGCCGTGTTCATTGCGATACGCCACAATATGCTCACTCACGCTAGCCGATAAACCCGACACTTGTTTGAGCAGTGACACAGAGGCGGTATTCACATCAACCCCGACTTTATTCACGCAATCCTCAACCACGGTGTTCAAACTTTTTGCCAGCATCACTTGATTGACATCATGCTGATACTGCCCCACGCCAATGGCTTTGGGTTCAATTTTCACCAATTCCGCTAAGGGGTCTTGCAAACGCCGCGCAATCGACACCGCGCCACGCAAAGACACATCTAAGTTAGGAAACTCTTTTGCCGCCAGTTCCGATGCCGAATACACCGAAGCCCCTGCCTCAGATACCATCACCTTAGTAAAACTTAATTCAGCGTATTGCTTCTGCACCGCCGCCACCAGCGCGTCCGTTTCCCGCGAGCCTGTGCCGTTGCCAATGCTGACTAATTCAATCTTATGCTTAGCAATCAACACTGCCAGCGTTGCCATTGCCTCATTCCAGCGTTGTTGCGGCTGGTGCGGATAAATGGTGTCCGTTGCCAGCACCTTGCCTGTTTTATCCACCACCGCCACTTTAACGCCTGTACGCATTCCGGGGTCTAAACCCATCGTGGCTTTCGCGCCTGCGGGAGCGGCTAATAATAAATCTTTTAAATTATTAGCGAATACTTTAATCGCTTCTAATTCAGCCGATTCACGCAAACGCAACATTAAATCTAATTCAATGCGGGTAAATAATTTAACCTTCCACGCAAACCGCGCTGTTTCAAATAACCACGCCTCGGCGGGTTTAGAAATATCAGTAATCGTTAAAGATAAGGCAACAAAATTAATATAACTATCATGCGCGGTTTTATCGTCTTCAATACTGAGTTTTAATTGCAGAGTTAACATATCTTCTTGCCGCCCACGCAATAACGCCAAAGCTCTATGCGAAGGAATTTTTTGCATTAATTCATGATAAGCAAAATAATCTTTGAATTTCTCCGCTTGTAATTCTTTTGCAGGAATCACCGTGGCTTGCATTATCACTTGTTGCCAGACTTTTTCGCGCAATTGGGTTAATAAGTTGGCATCTTCGGCAATGCGTTCCATTAATATTTGCCGCGCACCTTCTAAAGCCTCTACGGCGGTATTAATACCTTTTTCAGGATTAATATACTCGCTGGCAATATCCAAAGGTATTAATTTTCTATTCGCTAATAATGCGTCTGTTAAGGGTTCTAAGCCCGCTTCTTTGGCGATTTGCGCTTTGGTGCGGCGTTTGGGTTTATAAGGCAGATATAAATCTTCTAATAAGGTTTTGGTATCGGCTTCATTAATCGCATTTTCTAATTCGGGGGTTAATTTACCTTGCTCACTGATACTGTTTAAAATAACGACTTTGCGCTCGTTTAATTCTCTTAAATAACTCAGTCGTTCTTCTAAATGGCGCAATTGGGTATCATCTAAACCGCCTGTTATTTCTTTTCTATAACGGGCAATAAAAGGAACAGTAGAGCCT
>JBAQSX010000065.1:0-18142 GCA_049296695.1 Methylococcaceae bacterium
CAAGAAAAAAACGTTAGTGCTTCAAAAGAGTAGGTTTTAACAAAACGCCATTTTAGCTGGAGTTCAAACCTAGGTTTGAACTCCGAAAGGTTTAATATTAACTAACCTACTTTTTTGATGCACTACCCTGTTATTCATTACTATTTAAGTAATCACTATCTAAGAAGGTATCGCTTTTTTATTAACAGTATTTGTAACTACCTAGCTTGTATCTGAATCATAATTTCAAGATTACAGAATAAATCCTGTTAATTCTGTAAATCCTGATTCAGACAATAGAATAATTAAAATCAGCTAAGTAGTTACCAGTATTTTTAGATATTCAAGCTAATGTTTGTGAAGTTTAATCATTGCTATTTATAGAAATGATTAAACTTTGTATTTAGGGTAAAGGTGCGGTGGGACGTGAATCGTTGCAAACAACAATTTGATTACCACCTTGTTCCTTGGCTTGTTGAAGCATTTTGTCAGTGGCCACAATTAAATGAGATAAGGTGATTTGCCGTCCAAAAGGATTAAGCGCGGCAACACCAAAACTTAAGGTAATATGTTTATCCGCCGCAGAATAACCATGAGGAATCGCCCGCGCCGCAATTACGGATTGTAAACGTTTAGCCACACAAACCGCGCCATTGGCAGAGGTTCTTGATAACACACAAGCAAAACGATTTTCACCGTAATGTGCTAATAAATCTGTTTTTCGTTTTAAAGAATGTCTTAATAACTCAGCGACTTTTTTTAAGCATTTATTCGCCGCAATCTGCCCGTGGTTTTCACCATATTGTTTGAAATAATCAATATCGATAAAAATTAGCGCGATAGTTTCACTAAAACGCACCGCAGTTTGCCACTCATGATTTAAAAAAGTTTCAAAACCACGCCGATTACTACAACCCGTTAAACTATCTAAGGCTGATAAATAGTTTAATAAATCATATTGGCGTTTTGATTCTAAATGATTTTTAATCCGCGCTTGAATTACAAAAGGACGATAAGGCTTGGTGATATAGTCAACCGCGCCCATTTCTAAACCTTTTTTTTCATCAGTATCACACGCTTTGGTACTAACAAAAATAATAGGAATCTCTCGGGTTAGCTCATTTTTTTTCAGAAATGCAAACACCTCGTAACCATCCATATTAGGCATTTCAATATCAAGCAAAATAAGGTCTGGCAGTGTTATCACTGCATGTTTTAACGCTTGCTCACCATTAGCCGCGACAACAATATTGTATTTGTCGCGCAGTAAAGCATCTAAAGTGCGAAGATTGGCGGCTTCATCGTCAACAATGAGTAATTTAGGTCGAATTTCCATGGTAAACCGTTTTCAAAATAAGAACTCTAAAGTTCTACTGTCTTTAAAATAAAAACTGCGTCCTTATAATTTAAGTTACAGCACTTTTTTATGACTAACAAAAATAGGTCATCACTTTCAATGATTTGCAGTGATACAACTATTGTTTGTTACAACAAAGTGAATTCTAAAGCATTTATTAGAAATTGCAGTGAACTATGCACACGAGAAATATCAAGTTATAGCACTTTAATAAATAAGGTAATTAAGGTTTACATCCATTTATTGCCTTTTAGTAATTGATAACTGTATTGTTAAGTTACAATGCCAAAATATCCAGTCCTGCATCATCACTGAGAATAGTAGTATTTTCGGGATTTCGGTTTTGCTCTAAATTAACAAAATCGAATAATGCTCTATCCAACATATTAGAAGGTGCGATATTTTGCAAACTAGTAAATATTGTTTCTAATCGACCGGGGAATTGTCTATCCCAACCTTTTAACATTTCTTTCATAGCTTGACGTTGTAAGTTTTCTTGTGAACCACATAAATTACAAGGAATAATAGGAAAGTCTTTAAAGGCGGCAAAGCGACTAATTTCTTTTTCTCTGCAATAAGCCAGCGGTCTTATCACAATATTCTTTTTATCATCACTTAATAATTTAGGTGGCATGGCTTTTAATTTACCGCCATAAAAGATATTTAAAAAGAAAGTTTCTAAAATATCATCTCGGTGATGTCCTAAAGCAATTTTAGTAATACCATTGGCTTCAGCGTAACCGTATAAAGTGCCACGACGTAAACGTGAACATAAACTACAAGTGGTTTGTCCTTCAGGTATTACTCGTTTTACTATGCTATAAGTATCTCTTTCAATAATATGATACGGTACACCCAATGAAGCTAAATAATTAGGTAATACTTCTTCGGGAAAATGCGGCTGTTTTTGATCTAAATTAACCGCAATAATTTCAAAATTCACAGGCGCGGTTTTTTGTAGATTTAATAATATATCGAGCATGGTAAAAGAATCTTTACCGCCCGATAAACACACCATAACCTTATCGCCTTCTTCTATCATATTGTAATCAGCAATAGCATCACCGACGGCGTGGCGTAATTTCTTTTGTAATTTATTAAATTGGATTCTGGATTTTTGCATGAGATTTTTAATAAGGTGGAATTAAAAAAACCTGACAGGTTTTTAAAACCTGTCAGGTTTTTAGGTATTGGCTACTATTTAAAGTTTAATCGTTATAACGTTGGAATATTAAGGTAGCATTCGTGCCGCCAAAACCAAAACTATTCGACATAATAGTATTTAAAGTAATATTGTCTTGATATTCACGGACGATTTTAATATCTGCCGCGCCAGTATCTAGTTCAGTAATATTGGCAGACGCACTTAAGAAATTGTTTTGCATCATGAGTAGTGAATAAATGGCTTCATTCACCCCCGCCGCGCCTAAAGCATGACCTGTTAAGGATTTAGTGGAGCTTACCCAAGGCACATTGCCCGCGCCAAAGACTTCTCGCAAAGCTTGCAATTCTCTAGTGTCACCAACAGGTGTGCTAGTACCGTGGGCGTTGATGTAATCAATCGGGGCGTTGACAGTTGCCATTGCTTGCTGCATACAACGCACCGCGCCTTCACCTGAGGGTTGTACCATGTCATAACCGTCAGAAGTCGCGCCGTAACCGACTAATTCTGCATAAATTTTCGCACCGCGCGCTTTAGCGTGTTCGAGTTCTTCTATGACTAAAACGCCGCCGCCGCCTGAAATCACAAAACCATCACGGGTCGCATCATAAGGACGTGAAGCAGTCGTTGGCGTGTCGTTATATTTAGACGATAACGCGCCCATCGCATCAAATAACACTGACATCGTCCAATGCACTTCTTCGCCGCCGCCAGCAAACACGACATCTTGTTTGCCCATTTGAATCAGTTCCATTGCATGACCGATGCAATGCGCACTAGTAGCGCAAGCTGAACTAATGGAGTAGTTCACGCCTTTGATTTTAAAGGGTGTGGCTAAACAAGCGGTGTTAGTGCTAGACATGGTGCGTGGTACGCGATATGGCCCGACTTGTTTTACGCCTTTACTGCGTAAAATATCCGCCGCTTCCACTAAGTTAGAGGTTGACGGGCCGCCCGAACCCATGACTAAACCTGTTCTAAAATTAGAGACTTCGGTTTCTGCCAAACCTGCATCATTAATGGCTTGTTGCATAGCGATGTAGTTATAAGCCGCGCCTTCACCCATAAAACGTTTGATTTTACGGTCAATCAGCGCGTCAGTATCGATGTTAATCGCGCCGCGAACATGGCTACGAAAGCCCATTTCACAATAATCATCGGCAAAGCTAATACCTGAGCGGCCTTGTTTTAATGAATCGATTACTTCTGCACTGTTATTACCAATGCTAGAGACAATGCCTAAACCTGTGACGACAACTCTTTTCATGGCACAGCTCCTTTAAAAATCAGCGGTAGAAGTGAATAAGCCAACGCGTAAATCAGTGGCGGTATAGATTTCTTTGCCGTCAACGGTCATGGTCGCATCGGCTATGCCCATGACTAATTTGCGCATAATCAGGCGTTTTAAATGAATGTGATAGACCACTTTTTTAGCGGTCGGTAGCACTTGTCCTGTGAATTTCACCTCACCCACGCCTAAAGCGCGTCCTTTTCCCGGACCGCCCATCCAACACAAATAAAAACCAACCAATTGCCACATGGCATCCAAGCCTAAACAACCTGGCATCACAGGGTCGCCTTGAAAATGACAATCAAAAAACCATAAATCGGGGCTTATATCTAATTCAGCAATGATTTCACCTTTGCCATAATTACCGCCTTGATCTGTAATTAAGGTGATTCTGTCCATCATAAGCATGTTAGGTAAAGGCAATTGCGCGTTTTTTGGGCCGTAAAGTTCCCCTCTTCCCGACATCAATAATTCTTCGCGCGTAAAACTATGCTGCTTCTCCATTTTTATATTCACCTGACGTGTTATTCTTATTATTGAACTTGGTATTATCTTACAGACCCCAAAAAAAATCAGCTCAATTTTTAGCTGGTAATAAAACGCGTCTCAGTTAAACACCGTATACATGACAGTTACTAACTAAAGAGTTAGACCTGTCAGGTTTTAAAAACCTGACAGGTCTGGTGCAACCAACAGGTATCACAAGGACTGGCAGTGCTTAAAGCACTGCCAGTCCTAAACTCTGCGTAGTTACTCATATTAAATTGTGGTAGTGCTAACCTTGTAGCAATAAATTTACTTAGTTATCACAACCCCATTTTGCTGTCGATACCAAGGGTCTTGACGGTAATACAGGCAAAGTTGCGCATAAACATCACTAAAATGCGTTTGTAAAATATCAGGTGCGCAGAAAAAATATTCACTAAAGACAGCAAAAAACTCGGCGGGACTGCTAGCGGCATAAGGATTAACGCAAACTCGGTGATGATGTTGTAGTCTTGTTTGCAACTGTTCATAAGCTTGACTAAGTGTTGCTGTCCACTGAGGAATTGACATAGTCAGAGGCAAGGGTGGCATGCCATTGGTTTTCCCGTTCAAGCCATCGAGTTTATGAGCGATTTCATGAATAATCACGTTATGCCCTTGTGAACTATTTTGCATATTGGATTCAATATCTTGCCAAGAAAGAATAATCGGCCCTTTAGCCCACGCTTCGCCGCTTAATAGGCGTTCTTGGTGATGCACCACACCATCGCTATCGATTTCATCGCAACTCACCCAAAACGCACTGGGATAAATAAGCACATCCAGCCAACCCGATAATAAGTTCAAACCTAAATGCAAAATGGGCAGACAAGCTTGCGCGGCGATAATGACCCGCATTTTTTCAGTCAGCTCAAAATTGATGCCGATAAGATTTTTCTGGTGTAAAAATAATGTGCTTAGTTCTTTTAAATGGGCTTTTTGTACGGCACTTAAGCCATCTAAGAACTTTAATGCTGTAATAACTTCGTGCCATAAAGCGTGTTGAATAGCATAACGGTGCAAAATATAACGAATTTTGACGCGTTTAAAAAAATTCATCGACCCTTAAGTTCTCAAATGCCCATTACCATAAGCAATCCATTTATAACTCGTCAATTCCGCAGGACCTACTGGGCCTCGCGCATGGAGTTTATCAGTGCTGATGCCAATGACTGAACCCAAACCATAATCACCACCGCCCGATAAGCGCGTTGAGGCATTGATTAACACCGATGCTGAATCGATTTGCTGTTCAAATTGTTGTGCTAATTGCAAACTTTGGGTGATGATGCCGTCGGTATGTTTTGAGCCATAGTGATTAATGTGTGCAATCGCCTCATCAATGCCATTGACGATTTTTATCGCCAAAATCGGGGCTAAATACTCAGTATGCCAATCGTCTTCTGAGGCAGGAAACACAGTGGGCAATAATTTTTGCGTCTGCTCACAACCGCGTAATTCAATATGATTTTCTGCAAACGCCGCTTGCAATAAGGGTAATAACTTTTCAGCACATTGAGCATCCACTAATAGTGTTTCCAAGGCGTTACACACTTGTACACTTTGGCATTTTGAATTGACTACTATAGCAATCGCTTGTTTGGAATCAGCATCTTGGGCGATATAGAGATGGCAAATACCATCGTAGTGTTTAATCACAGGAATACGCGTACCTTGGGCGATGCGTTCAATTAAGTCTTTGCCACCACGCGGGATTAGCACATCAATATAATCATCCATTTTCAATAATTCACCCACCGCTTCATGACCTGTGCTGCGAATTATTTGCAGACTATGTGGCGGCAAACCCGCGCTAGTTAGACCTGTAATCATAGCATCGGCTAATAGGGTATTGGTTTGCAACGCTTCTGAGCCGCCGCGTAAAATCACTGCATTACCACTTTTAATACAAACCCCCGCCGCATCGGTGGTGACATTAGGACGCGACTCGTAAATAATGCCAATTACACCCAACGGCACCGATTTTTTGTAGACTTGCAAGCCATTGGGATTGGTATGTCCTTGCAAGACGCGATTGAGTGGGTCGGGCAACTGAGCAACTTTTCTCAGTCTAGTAATCATGTATTGAAAGACTTTGTCATCAATGGTTAAACGTTTAATCAATGCGTCTGTTTGACCTGCTTGCTGAGCCTTGATTACGTCTTGGGCATTGGCTTCAAGCACTTGCGATTTAGCCGTTGCTAATGCGTCTGCCATATTGCTAAGCGCGAGATTGCGCTGTTTTTCAGAGCTTGATGAGAGCTGATTTGCGGCTGTTCGACTCTGCGCCGCGATAACTTGAACGGTATCCATTCTTTATCCTTTAAAGAAGATTTTTAAAATGCAAGTATGCCGTTTGTGTCGTCAACTTTAGGCTAATAGTTTCAAGCATTAACATAATATTGTTCAACAAGAGTAAATAATAATTTGCCCGTATAATTCAACGACTTCATACGCGCAAATCATTATTGCCTTTTGCTACTGCGTAACTTCAGTTATTCAATATAATGTTTTTAATTCAATATGACACTCAAACGACAGACAGTCCTTTGAAAACTAGCTATCGTTTGAGTATCCACTACAGTGGAATTATTATACTTAGCATCCCTACTATTAATTATTCATCTTCATCAAAGTCTTCATCGTCTTCAAAATCAAATTCCTCGAAATCTTCGTCGTCTTCATCAAAATCTAATTCATCCGCATCGAGTAATTCTTCTTCGTTCAAATCAATTAACGCCAATTCTTCTAAGCTTTGACTTTCAAATAACTCTTTTAAATGTTGATACAATAATCGCGCTGATTTAGGCGGTTTATTGCTTTCAGCTTCTTTTTGAGCATTACGCACTAATTGCCGCAAAGCTTGCCTGTCTGCTTGCGGATATTCATCTAATAACGCTGTTAAAGCCTTATCACCATCATTTAATAATCGGTCGCGCCAACGTTCTGTTAAATGATGTTCACGCGTAGCATGAGCGTTTTTATTTTGCAGTTTGGCTAATTGTTCCAAAATATCAGTTCTATCGATTTTATATAACTGACCTGCTATATATTTTAATAAACGTTTACGCGCATTATTTAACGGCATACCACCCACTTGTTCTACCGCTTCATGAATTTTGGGTGGTAGATTTAAAGTCGTCAAATGCGTAGCTGATAATTTAGACATTTGTTCGCCTATGGCAAATAAGGTCTCATATTCTTTTTTTATTTGAGTTTTATTAGGACGAATCGCGTAATAAACAATATTACCGTCCTTATCATATTCATAATCATCAATATCGTCTTCTTGCGTTTCTACATCTCTACCAAAATACTTGCTCATACTGTTTTTAAACCATCGCTATTAAAAAAATGACAAACGCAATGACTAAACCTAAAGGTAATAATAAACCCATCCAGTCTTTAGGGACATCTTTACTGCGTTCTAATGCAATTTTGGCACTGGGTATAAGTAAACCCATAATCGCCAATGCCATAATACTCAATATTACATTTTCAGTGGTGCTTAAAGTTTCCATTGTCATTGCTCTTTGAAAATAATTAACACTTTACCATAATAAGACAGTTTTAAGGTATAAATTGCTAGCTTAAAATAGCGTTAGCTTTTTTATTTCAATAGCTTTAGCTATTGAATGCCCGTGATTTTAAAAAAGCGTTATAGTGTCACTTTTAAAAATATTAGGAGCAAGTCATGCGAATACTGTTAGCGGTATTATTACTATTATTGAGTCAATTAGCACTAGCAAATCCCAAAGTGGCCATTGCCTCAGCTCATCCCTTAGCCACCCAAGCAGGTTTTGATATTATTGAACGCGGCGGCAATGTCTTTGATGCCGCAGTGGCAATCAGTTCTACCTTGGCAGTAGTTGAACCGATGAGTTCGGGTTTGGGTGGCGGTGGTTATTGGTTATTGCACCGCGCTGACGGCTTAGAAACTTTAATTGATGGACGTGAAACCGCGCCTTCGGCGGCACATAAGGATATGTATTTAGACAAAAATAAACAGCCCATTGCCAAAGCCTCTTTAGAGGGTGCATTGTCATCTGCAATTCCTGCTCTGCCTGCGGCATTAGTACATTTAGCCCAAAAATATGGACAATTACCTTTAGCGGAAAGCTTAAAACCTGCTATTAATCATGCTAAAAATGGTTTTGCTATTAATAACCGTTATTTAAAACTATTAAAATTTCGTTATGATGTTTTAAAAAATTATCCCACAAGCTCGGCGATTTTTTTAACTAATGGACAATTACCCCAGCCATTTTCAATATTACGTCAACCCGAATTAGCCAATACTTTAGAGCAATTAGCCAAAAATGGACATGCTGGTTTTTATAAAGGTGAAATAGCGGAACGATTAATTAATAGTGTGCAAAAATCAGGTGGTATTTGGACGAAAGAAGATTTAAACAATTATCATGTCATCGAAAGAACGCCGCTGAAAACTTATTATAAAGGTATTACAGTGACCAGTTCTGCGCCATCATCGTCAGGCGGTACAGTTTTAATTGAAGCTTTAAATATTTTATCAGGTTATGATTTAAGTAGTTATAGTGGTATTAATCAAAAACATTTAATTATAGAAGCCTTGCGTCAAGCCTATCATGATAGAGCTTTATATTTGGGCGATACGGATTTTATTAACGCGCCCATTCAACAACTAATTAATACTAATTATGCCGCTGATTTGCGTAAAACCATTAGTTTGGATAAAGCTTTAAATAGTGCGCAATTAGCAAAAGCTCCTGCTATTAAACAAGGCGATAATACTACCCATTTTTCCATTATTGATGAGCAAGGTAATCGGGTTGCGGCAACCTTGAGTATTAATTTTCCTTTTGGCTCAGCGTTTGTGGCAGAAGGGACGGGGGTTTTATTAAATGATGAAATGGATGATTTTTCTACAGCAATCGGTATTGCTAATGGTTATGGTTTAGTGGGTAATGAGGCGAATGCAATTGCGCCTAATAAACGTATGTTATCAAGTATGTCGCCTAGTTTTTTAGAAGATAATCAGCGCGTAGCAGTATTAGGTACACCGGGTGGCAGTCGTATTATTTCAATGGTATTACTGGCCGCTTTAGACTTTGCTCAAGGTCATAATCCTGATTCTTGGGTTAAAGTACCGCGTTTTCATCATCAATATCTGCCCGACATTATTGAATATGAAGCCAATGCTTTAACTGCTGAGGAATTAAAAGGCTTAAGTGATAAAGGTCATACTTTAAAAGAAGCCAAATACCGTTATGGTGATATGCAGGCAGTGTTATTCAATAAAAACACGCATGATTTATTAGCGGCAAGTGACCCGCGTGGTGAGGGTAGAGCGGAGGTTAAATAATAATACTGGAGCATTCCACTTACAGTGGTTTTCACATTGTAGGGGGTTGTATTATTTGCCCTTGTACAACGGCTCGTTATTAGGGGCAAATATGATTTGCCCCTACATTTAATTGATTTTAAAAAACCTGTATGCCAAATTCGATTATTCGTTTTTTATTAAGCAATCCACAATGAAGCATTACTCAAACCAGTGGTATTAATACTAGTGGCACTAACTCCTGTTAATTGAAGTAAACTATCATCCACGCCGCCATCTTGGAAAACATAAGTATTATTCATGGCGGTAAAGACTACTGTTTCGCCTGTTATTATATTGCTTTGCAGATAATTAATCGCATCATTAAAGTTAGTGGCTGTAATTTTAATCGATGCACTATAAGCATTAGCATCATCAAAACTAATAATACCTTTATTAATATGGTGACTGGCAATTACACCTGCATTAATACCATCGACAGTAGTATTAGCGGCAATAATAGTATTAGGTAAATCCAGTTTATCGGCGGCTTTATTAGACGATAAACTATTACCTAATTTAAAGCCTGTTACCTTATCAAAACTGCTCACTAAACTATCGCCAGCCTCAATAAATACGGTATCAGTTATTGCTGTGCCTTCGGTTAAAATAATACTATCTTGACCTAAGCCACCATTTAAAATATCCGCGCCCGCACCGCCTGTTAGTTTATCATCACCCGCGCTCGCTATGAGTATATTAGCCGCGCCATTACCTTTTAAGATATTATCCAAAGTATTAGCCGTAGCATCGATGGCTAACGCACCTGTTAAGGTTAAATTTTCTACATTATCGCTGAGCGTATAACTCACTGAACTACTAACGCTGTCAATTTCATTACTCAAAGTCGAAGTTTCAGTAATCACATCACCTATATTATCAACAGTGTATTTATCATTGCCCACGCCGCCTATCATCGTATCCGCACCCACGCCGCCATCGATATTATCACTGCCTTTACCTGCATCGATATAATCATTACCCTCACCACTGGCAATAGTATCATTACCTGCACCTGTAAATAATTGATCATTAGTGGCGACTTTAGTATTTCTGATTTCATCGTTGCCACTACCTGTAGATACTAATAATTGCTCCATAGCTGCAATGGAAAAATTACGAATATTCTGCACTGTGCCGGGGAGATTATTCCAAACTACCGCGCTACTCACTTTAGACCAGTCCGCCACAAAAGTATCTATGCCTGTGCCACCATCGATGCTGTCATAACCACTGGAGGCAGTAATAGTGTCATTACCCGCACCTGTATAAAACTCATCATTAGTATTGCTGGCATTATTAGCCATTAAATCATTACCGCTACCCGTAGTTAATAACAAGCGTTCTAAACCACTCACTGATACATTATTCACAGTCTGCACAGTATTAGGGGTATTATTCCAAATAATAGGCGTAGTTACTTTTGACCAATTAGCAAAAAAACTATCTGTCCCTGCACTACCATAATAACGCGTGCCGTTTTGATAAATTAATAAATCATTATTGGCAGTTCCCGTTAAATCAGTTTGATACTGCTCTATATTCGTTGCCGTAGTTGTCCCTAATGAACCTAAATAAATGCTATAACTGCTACTTACACCTGCTAAAGCCGTATTAATAGTTGCATAACTATTGCCATCACTATATAAATCTGTGCCATTAATAGTGTAATAAATCGTACTAGCAAAAGCCGATAAATCTTGATTAACAATTAATTTATCACTGCCCGCGCCACCATCAACCGTATCATTACCCGAAGAGGCGGTAATGGTATCATTACCTGCATTGGTATATAACTCATCATTAGTATTAAGCGCGTTATTGGCAAGCACATCATTGCCACTACCCGTACTTAAAATTAATCGCTCCAAACTATTAACGTTCACACCATTAACAGTTTGTATGGTTTTAGGGTCATTATTCCAAACAATAGCTGTGCTAACAGCCGACCAATTAGCAAAAAAACTATCTGTACCATCACCGCCATAATAATGCGTGCCGTTTTGATAAATTAATAAATCATCACTGTTTGTGCCTGTTAAATCGACTTGATAGTGTTCAACGCCTGTGACGATTGAATTACCTAATGAACCAAAATAGATATTGTAGCTCGTTGATACTCCCGCTAAGGTGGTATTAATGCTATTATAATTGTCATTATAAGCACCCATTAATGACGTGTCATTAATAACATAATAAAGTGACGCGCCAAAAACCGAAGTGCTTAAATCTTGATTAATAATTAATTTATCCGTACCTAAACCGCCATCAATAGTATCATTACCCAGTGAGGCAGTAATAGTGTCATTACCCGCATTGGTATAGAACTCATCATTGCTAGTATTGACATAACTATTATCGAGCATATCATTAGCACTGCCTGTGCTTATTAATAATTTTTCCAAGCCATTAACTGATACACCATTAACAACTTGTACTAGATTGGGATTATTAGCCCATACAATAGCCGTGCTTACTTTAGACCAATTAGCAAAAAAAGTATCTGTACCCTCCCCACCATAATAACGCGTACCGTTTTGATAAATTAATAAATCATTGCCTTGCGTTGCTGTTAAATCGACTTGGTACTGTTCAATACTGCTTGTAGTGGTACTACCTAACGAGCCAAAATAAATAATATAACTCGCCGATACGCCTGCTAATGAACCATTAATAGTAGTATAAACAGCATTGTAATCATTCCATAAACCCGTGCTGTTAATACTATAATAAAGTGCATCAATAGAAGCGGATAAATCTTGATCAATGATTAATTTATCTGTACCTGCACCACCGTTAATAGAATCATTACCCAAAGATGCCGTAATAGTGTCATTACCACCCAATGCCGCAATTACATCATCACCCGCTGTGCCTTTGATTGTGTCATTACCATTTGTTGCCATGATGTCACCTCTAAAATAGAATTATTACCAATATTATTAGGTAGAATTTAAATACATCAACAAAGCCCACCTAATGATCATCAAATCATCAACGCGCTATTCAGACTCTCAGAAAGGAAAATAATTCACTTTTTTTGTAGTCATTAAAGCATTAAGAAAAGATTGATATACTCTAAAAACATTTACTCGCAACTTAAATTACAACTAAAAAAACAGTGTTTTTATGATGATAATTGAATAGATGCGCAGTAGACTATTGCTTATATTACTATCGTGAGACTGAATTTTAACCTTATCTTTAATATTGCCGTAAATCAGGTTAATAGTCGTATTTGCAACGCCGATGACGTAATTGATATGACGTAGAGACATGAGAAATCATGTCTCTAAGCAAATGAAAATAATAGATAGCAGTTTAAATAACGATACTACACTTAAGATGATGTTATTAAAATAGCTTGTTTAATTTAATATTTATTTAAGCCAATTAATAACAGTGTAACTACAATCATTTGATTTAAATTTTTAGTATTTTACTTAAATTTAAATTGAACAATTCTTTATAGACCCATCTATTATTATTTAATTGATGGCAGATAGGTTCTTATTAAACTAATAAGCTAATCGTTTTAGCGTAATGTTGTTTTTCTAAAAAAAGTTGTTCAAGTTTAGCGTCGGGTTTCGCTAAAGCAATGAGCAGAATTTCTTCACTAATCAATGTTATTAGCATATAACCTAATGCACCTTTGACCAGCAATTGTTCTAATTCACCGCCAACTAATTTATCAATACCATGATTGCCCAGTACTAGCATAGCCGCTCCAATTGCACCGATATGGTCTTCATCGTGTGGCAAGGTAGATGCCATTACTAAACCATCTATTGAGACTAGTGCGGCTGATTCAATAACATTAGAGAATTGATTTAGATTGACTAAATGAGAAAAGAGTTCTTTGTACATGACGAATTTACCTCATTAGTAATGAGAAAAATGCCTTTCATAGTGCTGAAAGTTTCTTTGGGGGGCGTGGCGTTGGGTTATTTAAAATAACCGTGTAGAATGTAATACAATTTTATCAGAAAAAATGTGATTAAAATCACATTTGTTTATTAAATTATTAAATATTACTTATAAATTTAGTAGGTTACTAAATTTAATATGTTCTTTTGAGATGCCAAACTTAAGCTCTATATAAATAATTATAGAAAACTTTAGTAAATAAGATGAATTTAAGAAATCGCGTATTAGTGGTGCTACTTATTATCTAAACTCAACAATAAGTAGTTAATACGCGATATTAAATGACAAGAAAAAATGGGGATTGTTCAACTATTATTGTTAGATACATAAAATTATCTACTGCATTACTATCAATTAATAGCAATAATTTTTTCAGCAGACTGTTTTATCTCTATAAAAAGCTGGTCAAGTTTTACCGTGGGTTTTGCCATAACGGTTAGAATTAATTCTTTGCTAATTAGCGTCATGAGAATATAACCGCGTGTTCCTTTGATAAGCATTTGCTCTAAAGCACCGCCGACAAATTCATTTGAGCCGCGAGTACCAACCGATAACATTGCCGCACTCATCGCGCCCACATTATCTGCATCCATGCTATGTGGCAAGGTTGAGGCCATCACCAGACCATCGGTTGAAACAATAGCTGAGGCTTCAATAAAATGAGAGGTTTTATTGAGATCAATTAAATGAGAAAAAAGATTGTTGTGCATGGTAATACTCCTAGGTAGGGTTAGCCGTAGGCTTTGGCAAGATTGCTAAATAACATTCTGCTCATGCCTGATATGGTAAGAAATTTTTCTAATTCAGCCGCTATTGCCGATTCTTTATAAGATTGCTGCATTATCATGAGCATTATCATTAATGAGAATCCTGTCACTGCATTAATTGCTTGCAAGGCTTGAGCGCATTTTTTAGGCTGGTCTGCAAATAATTCAGTAATTAGCTCTATAAACTGATTATTCAGTAATGTCATTGAAGCAGACATAAATTCTATCGGTAAATTGACTTTGACATGAATGTCGCCCACCCGATACATGGTTTTAGCAAATTCCACGTCAATATTGTTGATAAATAAACTAGAAAGCCACTGTAAATGCGTTGCTTTTAAATGATCAACGCGTCCTTTTAAATAATTTGCTGTATTGGGTACGGTTGCTAATTGTGCATAAAAATTATCGGTCACTTGATTTAAGTGAGGAATAATAGCGGGAGCAATATCTTTTAGACACCTTTCAAGTTCGGGGGTTAATCCTGAAAATCTTTTACCATAAGTTATCAATTCATTAAAATTTTCTGGCATGGCAGTATTCCTTATTTAGATTAATAAAATAGCCATTTAGCTATTAAAACTAAGGTTAGTATAATAAGAGATTCTATTATTAGTTGTGTGATTTTAACAATTGATGATGTAAAAAATATGATTATAAAATGCGTTTAGAATATAACTTTTTATTGATGAGTTTTTAATTACAGCCTAATCTAGCTTTAGCTTTTTATAAAATAGTATTATTCGATAATACTATCGATTTTCTACAAAGGTTTTACTAAACTAGAATAAGTAGATGTTACTAGGTGGGTGAATTGAATTATTATATTTTTAAAACGATAGGTTTTTAAGCAATATCCTTTTAAGAGCTATGGGATTTTATTAAGCAATCTATGTGCCTAATCTATATAAAGGTTATTTTTAGCTAAAACGCAATACTAATAAGCATTTTTCTTAGCATAATAGCGATATTATCTCTATCTATTGGCTAACTTTAGTGCAAAATCTAGCTATTTTAGTGCGCATTAACTGTTGCTGATATGAATCGCACTCAGCATGTGATTTGTAAAATAAAATTGGATAGATTGCGACTTTACGAATGATGCGTTGTGCAAGAAGTTACTTAGTAGTAAAAAAGGTAATGCAAGAATGTAGGCTTAAACTCTTTTATTATCAATTTATTATAGTATGCTTTTAAAGCAGATGACGTGGGGTGTAATCACACACTTTATGGAATGACCAACTGTTGCCTTTAAGTGTACTGTGATTGCATTACATTTTGATGACCTCGCCCAAGCGGGCGGATTTAAAGAAGGGAATTTGCTGGTTTTATTCACGCACGGGCTTTTTATCGAGCTTGCGTTGCAAAGTGCGGCGGTGCATGTTTAAAGCACGGGCGGCGGCTGAGATATTGCCATCGTGCTGCATAAGCACTTTTTGCAAATGCTCCCACTCTAATCGTTTGACTGATAAAGGATTTTCACTAATAGAGACAGAAGAATCGCCTTCATTTTTGTGCAAGGCGGCGACAATTTCATCGGCATTAGCGGGTTTGGTTAAATAATGGGTTGCACCTAGTTTAATGGCTTCTACGGCTGTGGCGATACTAGCAAAGCCTGTGAGCATCACAATTTGGGTGTTAGCATCTAAAGAAATTAGTTTTTTAACCAGTTCTAAGCCTGATTCATAACCGATACGCAAATCAATCACCGCATATTCAGGCAAGTCTTGTTCAGCTAAAGCAATGCCTGTACGCACGTCATTGGCAACCATCACATCATAATTTCTTTTTTCTAGGGCGGTTTTTAAAACACCGCAAAAAACACTGTCGTCATCGACTAATAAAAGTCGCGGTCTATCGAGTTCATTGGTAGCCATTGCTTTGCTCCGTTATTAATAAAGGAAGGGTAATTTCAACACATGCCCCGCCTGTTTCACTATTGTATAAATTAATTTTTCCACCCAAACGTTGAATAGTCGAATAGGTTAGAAATAAACCCACCCCTAAACCACGTTTTTTGCTAATCATCGGTTGTTTACCGACTAAATCGACTAATTCGGGTGGCAAACCTTGTCCAAAATCACGAATTTTTAAAGTCGCTTGGCTAGCATCCCAAGTCGCATGAAACTCAATGCCTTTATCGGATGGTGAAGCTTCAGCGGCATTGTTGAGTATGTTAATAATAGAATGTGTCAACGTTCGCTCAGCGATGATTTTAGCATCGATAACAACTAGCGGGTCGATAAAGAAATGTAGTTTAGCGGTAACTTTATGGGTGCGCCATTGATTAATCACATCATCAATATAATCAGTCAGTAACATCACCTGTCCTGACTCGGCACGCATTTCACCCGCTGAGGCTGACATCACCGATAAAGCATCTTTGCAACGATTGATTTGTTGTTGCACGATGTCGATTTTATCGTGAACATCAGGAAAACGGTGCATAGGCAATTCTTGACGCAGTTCATGAATCACAATAGCAATTGTGCCAAGCGGTGTTCCCATATCATGAGCGGCACTCGCGGCAAGCGTCCCTAAAGCGACTACCCGTTCATCACGCAACGCATTTTCTCTGGCTTCTGCCAAACTGCGCTCTTGCAAACGCAAAGTGCTGGCAAGTTCGACCACAAAAAATGCCACTAATCCCGCGCTAAACACAAAACCAAACCACATGCCAAAAATATGCAGATTGAAATAATGTTTATCACTCATAGTATGCGCTTGTTGCAAAATTTCATAATGCGCCGCGTGCGTGAGTTGATTGGGGTCTGGGATATGTGGCGCAATAGAAGGCAAAGGGATATTGAATGACATTAAAACCGTGTACACCGAGGTGGTTAAAATCACCATATACCACGCATAAGCATGCGGTAACATGATAGCCGTAATAATCACAGGCAGTAAAAATACCCAAATAATGGGATTAGACGCGCCCCCTGTTAAATATAACAGTGCGGTAATGGCTAAAACATCAATTATTAATTGCGAGAAAATTTCAATTTCATTAACAGGTTCATCAATTTGCAAACGCATCCATGTATAAACATTAACCGAGGCAATCGATAAAATCACTAGCCATAGCGGTTGTTGTGGAAGATTAATCTCAAGTCCGTGAGTTGAAAGAAAAATCAGCAAAGATTCGCTGAAAATCATCAGATTACGCAGAATAAACAACCATTTTAAATTTTGTTTTCCTGAAAATTCAGATTTAGGCGAGACATTAGAAAGCATAGATAATGATAACTTTAGCAAAGAGAATATCTGATAAAGTACAAGCTGTGGGGTGCAATACGCAAGTTTTTTATTGTTCAATAACGCATGGTATCTGGCATTAATGCTACTGCGACACTATGTCGCATTTTTATTTGTTTAATGCACTGCTATTATTAACTCAACTTTTAATAGCTGAAAAGTTGCGTTATATCCCCCCTAAATGCTCTCAAGGCGGTTCATTGAACCGCCTTTTTTTTGCCTGTAATAATTAGGGTAAATACTACTGCAATAAATTAAACTGCGACAATATGCCACGTTTTCATTTGACTGAGTCACTGCTATCATTAACCCAACTTTTAATAGCTGAAAAGTTGCGTTATATCCCCCCTAAATACTCTTAAGGCAGTTCTATGAACTGCCTTTTTTTTGCTTGTTATTTTTACGCTTATTAAATTAATGGGTAGTGCATCAAAAAAGTAGGTTAGTTAATATTAAACCTTTCGGAGTTCAAACCTAGGTTTGAACTCCAGCTAAAATGGCGTTTTGTTAAAACCTA
>JBAQSX010000066.1:0-56926 GCA_049296695.1 Methylococcaceae bacterium
TAATACGCAAACCACCCATTAACGCGCCTTGTTTTTCATATTTAGGCGTTCTCATAAACGGTTTACCTGAAGTAAATAAACCTTGAATAGTCCCTTGCGCTACAGTATGAGTTAAAGATAAGCCAGCCAAAGCCGCGCCTATGGATTGCCATAATGAACACGGAACACGCGCCCGATATAACCACAAGCCCCGCAAAATTTTAAAACTAAATAAACCCACCGTAGGCATTAAAAACACATTAGCGGGTAATTCACTGTGTTGGGGGTCATATAATATTAATGCGGTTAATATTAAACTGGCACTGGTGAATAATAAGGCTAAAGCATCTGAAAACCAAGGCAACCAACCTGCGACAAAATAATATTGTTGCGCGGGGGTTAAGGGTGATTTTTTGGAGGGAATAAAACTACGCCAATGCCCTTTAATAATTTGCATCGCGCCATAAACCCAACGGAAACGTTGCGTCATATAACCTGAGAAAGTATCAGGCATTAATCCCCGACCAAAAGAATCTTTGACATAAACTGAATCATAACCTGCTTCATATAAACGCAAACCTAATTCACTGTCTTCACAAATACACCATTCCGCCCAACGTCCGACTTCAATTAACGCCGATTTACGAATCATGGTCATAGTACCATGTTGAATAATGGCGTTATATTCGTTACGTTGCACCATACCGATATTAAAGAAACCTGCATATTCCCAATAACAAAAGGTTTTAAAACTGCTTTGGGTGCTATCTCGATAATCTTGTGGCGATTGAATAAAACCGACGTTTTTATTATCAAAATAAGGCACCATACATTTCAGCCAATCGGGCGATAATATATAGTCACTATCAATCACGGCAATAATTTCGGCATCTTCGGCGGTTTGTTCTAAACCGTAGTTAATTGCTCCTGCTTTAAAACCCGGCCAATTTTCTAAATGAAAGAAACGGAACATTGAACCTAAACGTTCACAATCTTCTTTGACGGGTTGCCAGATTGCGGGGTCTTTGGTGTTGTTATCTAACACTAACACTTCTAAGTTGGGGTAATCGACTTTAGCTAAGGCTTCAAGGGTTTTACGCACCATCATCGGCGGTTCATTGTGTATGGGCAGATGTAAAGAGACTTTAGGATAAGTAAATTCTGGTGTGGGACTGAGCGGCTGGAAAGTTCGCGCACTTTTGCGATTCCATATCACTTCGGCAATTTCAACGCTTTCTATTAGCAAGATGATAACCGCGACCACTTGCATCAATAGCAATAAACACCAAAAGAACACATCCACTTTGGTTTGATATTGTTGCGCCCCTGTGGAGGCTGACCAAAAAATCACCGAGGCGGCTAAGTTGGCAATCACCCCAAAAAACACAATGCCGGGTAATTTCAAACTACTGCGGGTGAATAGGAACAAACCCATCAAGACCATACTGGCAAAGGCCGCGCCTGTCGCCCAGTTTTCCCAACCGGGTAAGGTGATAACATCGCCGTCCATTGGATATTTAGCCTGACGGTCAGCGTTGAAAATCCCCCAATACGCGCCAGCTGAGCCTTCTAAGGACATTTTCCAAGGCTGGTCAAAGGCTTCAACGATGTAATAAGTGATTTTTTCTTTGTCCGCACGGTTTAAAAACTCGCGTAAAAAACTCGCTTGATTAGAAATTGAAGCGGTTGCATGTTTGAAAGCTTGTCCGTCTGAGGGCCAACCGACTTCGGTAATCACAATCGGTTTATTGGGATAGGCTTTTTGAACGTCATGATAGCGGTCAAACACATAATCGACCGCGTCTTCGGCGGCAATACCTTCCCAGTAAGGCAGAATATGTATGGCGATAAAATCGACTTCATCGACTAATTTGGGATGTTTAATCCAAATATCCCATGTTTCTGAGGTACTCACAGGTCGCCAATTATATTTTTTAACTTCGCGTAAATATTCAATCAGTTGCGCTTCAGTAACATCATTACGCAACAAGGTTTCGTTGCCGACCATCACCCGAATCACGCGAGAATTATTTTGTTTGATAACCTCGCCTAAAACATCGAGTTCATGGCGATTTTTTTCTAAATCATCACCAATCCACGCGCCTAAAGTCACATTTAAATCGTGTTTTGCGGCAAGTTCAGGGATTTTGTCTAAGCCATTGTCAACGTTATAAGTACGAATGGCGTGGACTTTGTTTTCAAGTAGGGCTAAATCTTTGTCAATGTCTTCAGCACTAGGAAAGGTGTTGCTTTTGGGGGTGTCTTGCTTACGCATGGGGTTAAAAGTCAAACCCAGCGTTGTCTTTGTCCACGGCTGTAATTGCAAGGGATTGTTGACATAACTCCATATACTGAAATTCACGAATAGGAGTAAGGCAAGCGCGATAAAGGTAGCTATCTTTGTTTTCATTTGAGTTTCACTAAACGCGAAAAGTAAAGGATTGGGTAGAAGTCGTTAAAATGAAGCTGAAAACTCAGCTTGGATTTTTAATTAAATTTAACTGACAATAAAATCAGCACTGCTCAAGGCTAAGTGCGTTCCTAGTAAGGCGATTTGCACCGCTTTACCCGCACCCGAGCCATCGGCATCATAAGACAAAACGCCAGTGCTGCTATTGTAAAGAATATAGTCATTGCTATCAGTGGCGGCGGAGGCAATTTTAAATTCAGCCGCTGGCAACGCGCCTGTGCTGATGAGCTTGGTGAATACACTGTTTTCGAGTTGAATAGTATCATCGACGACCGAAAAATCAGTAATCCGATCGTAATTTGCAGATGTTGTTAATTGAAATAAGTCTTTACCTGTGCCGCCTGTTAGTGTGTCGTTTCCTGTGCCACTATTAAGGGTATCATTACCCGAACTACCATTGAGTAGATTGACAGCACTATTGCCTATTAACAAATTAGCTAAATTATTGCCTGTGGCGTTAATCGCGGCAGTGCCTGCTAAGCTTAGCTTTTCTAAATTTGTGCCTAAAGTCCAGCTAATTGAGGATTGCACTGTATCAATTTCAGTTAAGCTGGTACTGGTTTCATTGATTTTATCGTTGCTGTTATCAACGATATAAGTGTCATTCCCCGTACCACCAATTAGGCTGTCACTACCCGAACTGCCGTTAAGGGTATCGTTACCAGCATTGCCTGTTAGGGTATTATTAGCCGTGTTGCCTATTAACAAGTTAGCAAAGCTATTACCTGTCGCATTTATCGCGGCTGTACCTGTTAAGGTTAATTTTTCTAAATTTGCACCTAATGTCCAACTAATTGAAGACTGTACGGTATCGGTTTCAGTGGCAATAGTGCTGGTTTCATTAATTTTATCGTTGCTGTTATCAACAATATAAGTGTCATTCCCCGTACCGCCATTGAGCGTATCACCACCTAAGCCACCTATTAAAGTATTACTGTAACTATTACCTGTTAAATTGTCGGCATAAGCACTGCCAGTTAGGTTTTCAATACTGCTATAAGTATCACCTTTAGCATCACCTGTATTACTACTAGGACTACTCAAATTTGCGATAACCCCAAGCGTGGCGGTTGTATAAGAGGCGGTGTCGTTGTCACCATTACCAATGAATTGATCAGCCCCCGCACCACCTATCAAACTATCATTACCCGCATTGCCCGTTAGCGTGTTATTACCGCTATTACCCGTTAGCGTATCCGCATAAGCACCGCCTGTTAGGTTTTCAATACTGCTGTAAGTGTCACCTTTAGCATCACCTGTATTGCTACTAGGACTACTCAAACTTGCGATAATGCTTGTCGTAGCGGTGCTGTAGGAAGCAGTGTCGTTGCCTGTATTGCCCTGTAATTGATCAGCCCCCGCGCCGCCTAATAACACATCATTGCCCGTGCCGCCGACCAGCACATTGTCAAATTCAATCACGCTGATAATTTGAAAACCGCCTTCATTATCAGCAAGATAGGCATTAGTACCCACAACCTGTACAGCTCGCGCTTCACCTGACGTTAAATAACCACCTTTAAGTACAGGCGCGTTGGCGTTAGATACATCAACAACTTGCAAACCCGCCGTACCATCGGCAATGTAGGCAATATGCCCCACAACATCAACACTGTAAGCTGTCCCTGCTGTGTTTTCATAACTGCCTATTAAATAAGGTGCGCTAGGGTCACTGATGTCGATAATATCTAAACCCGCATAACCATCGGCAAGATAAGCGCGTGAGCCGATAACCTGCACATCTCTTGCATCATAAGTGGTCAAACTGCCCACTCGAAACGGCAAATAAGCATTGCTGATATTAATAATTTGTAACCCAGAAGCGTCAGTACCATTGTCGGCAAGATAGGCGATATTTCCGACTACCTGCACATCATTAACACTACTGTAGCCATTGGTGTACACGCCTTTAAGAATCGGTAAATAAGGATTGCTAATACTGACTAGTTGAAAACCTGAAACACCATCGGCAAGGTAAGCGGTCGTTCCGATAATTTGTAGGCTGTTCGCATAGTTATTGGCAAAATAACTGCCTTTAAGGGTGGCATTATCGAGATTACTAAAATCTATAATTTGTAAGCCAGCGTTATAACCACTGCTAGCCAGATAAGCGATATTTGAACCGCTTATCTGCACATCATAAAACGCATTTCCTGTACTGACCGTGCCTATTAAGGTCGGTGAGTTAGAATTACTAATGTTTATTAGAAAAAGTCCTGCATCACCGACTACATAAGCGATACTGCCCGTCACTTGCAAGTTATAAGCGTTACCTGAGGTATTAAAAGAACTTTTTAAAAACATCGACTTATACCTTTATAAAACGGATTAAATTTCAAGGTGTTTTTCGCGATTGAAAAACAATCATGCTATCACTTGCGAGTTTATTTTAAGTAATTGCGTTAAGGTAGTAATGATGAGAATTGAGTAGAAGCGACCGTAATCGCTTCTACGCTGAGGACTTATTTTTTCTTGATGTATAAATCGGTAATTGAGCCTGTAATCATTTCAGCGGCAAAGGCGAGGGTTTCAGAAAGCGTTGGATGTGGATGAATTGATAAGGCAATATCTTCAACATCACTGCCCATCTCTAATGCCAGCACTGCCTCGGCAATTAATTCACCCGCATTAGGGCCGACAATACCCGCGCCTAAAATGCGTCCTGTGCTTTTATCTGACAATAATTTTGTAATGCCTTCTTTGCGTCCCATACTCAGTGAACGCCCACTTGCCGCCCACGGAAATACACCCTTGTCGTAGTCTATGCCTTGTTCTTTGGCTTGGGTTTCAGTCAGACCCATCCACGCAATTTCAGGATCAGTATAGGCAACCGAAGGAATAGTCAGCGCGTCAAAACTGGCTTTGTGTCCTGCAATCACCTCAGCGGCAATTTTACCTTCGTGAACGGCTTTATGGGCGAGCATGGGATTACTAACCACATCACCAATAGCAAAAATATGGGGGACGTTGGTACGTTGTTGTTTATCAACGTTAATAAAACCTTGTTCAGTCACTTCAATACCAGCGAGTTCAGCGGCGATTTTTTTACCGTTGGGTCTTCTGCCAACGGCGACTAACACTGCATCAAACAGTTCAGAAGCTGGCGCGTCTTTACCTTCAAAAGAAACTTTTAAACCATCGTCTTGGGCTTCAATGCTAGTGACTTTCGTGCCTAACCAGATATTAGCGTATTGTTTTTGAATTTTTCGCAAAAGTGGCGTAACTAAGTCTTTGTCACAGCTAGGAATTAACTGCTCCATAAACTCGACTACGCTGATTTCAGAGCCAAAAGCGTGATACACCGTCGCCATTTCTAAACCAATAATGCCGCCGCCGACAATTAACAGTTTTTTAGGAATACTGCTTAATGCCAAAGCATCGGTAGAATCCCACAGACGCGGGTCATCATTAGGAAAACTAGGAATTTGCGTGGGTTGTGAACCCACGGCAATGATTGCATTATCAAACTGAATAGTTTGTGCGCCTACTTGTAAGGTATTCGCTGAGGTGAATTGACCATCACCTTGCACAACGGTGACTTTGCGTTGTTTAGCCAACGCGCCCAAACCGTCATTTAAAGTTTTAGTGACGCTATAACGCCATGCGCGGATTTTATCTAAATCTAAATTGGGCTTGCCGTAACTTACGCCATGTTGCTCAGCGGCTTGCGCTTCATGAATGGTGTGCGCGGTGTGTAGCAGAGCTTTGGAAGGAATACAGCCGACATTTAAACACACGCCGCCCAACACGGGGTCGCGTTCAACTAACACCACTTGTTTACCTAAATCAGCGGCTCTAAATGCCGCTGTGTAACCACCAGGACCGCCACCTAATACTAAAACTTCTGCGTGTATTAGTTCATTATTTTCCGACATAGTGTCATGCTCACTTATTAATTTGTTTATTGAAATGGTTTGTGCGGGTTTTCATTAAAAAGTCTGCCCAATAAGCAGTGCTGTAATGAAAAACGTTTGCTGTAATTTTTTTGGTAATCTTGCAAAGGTAATAACACATGAAGGAGTCCAATAACTTTAGCTATTTGCATAGCTAAAGTTATTGGACTCCATCTTTTTTTAATTCGTATTGCAAGTCGTTTAATTCATCTACAAAATAACTAAACCAATAACCTGCGAATATCACTTAAATAATATTTGAGCGTATTCATAAATCTAGCACCTTCTGCGCCATCAATGACGCGGTGGTCGTAGGTAATATCGAGCGGTAACATTAAGCGTGGTACAAATTCTTTGCCATCCCACACAGGCTGCATTTTGGCGCGAGTCACGCCTAAAATGGCAACTTCGGGAGCGTTGACAATTGGCGTGAATGCCGTGCCGCCAATGCCGCCCAAACTCGAAATCGACATACAACCGCCCTGCATATCGCTAGGGAATAGTTTGCCTAAACGGGCTTTTTCGCTTTTTTCAGCCAGTTCTAAGGCAATATCGTTAATGCTTTTGCTGTTGACACCGCGCAATACTGGCACAACCAAACCATTCGGTGTATCGACAGCAACACCGATATTGACGTATTTTTTCAAAATCAGATTTTCACCGTCAGCCGATAACGACGCGTTAAAGGTGGGGTGCTTTTGCAAGGCAATCGCTAAGGCTTTGATGATAAAAATTAACCCTGTAATTTTCAGCTCGTCTTTTTTCTTTTCAGCATTTAACGCCACACGGAAGGCTTCCATTTCGCTAATATCTGCCTCATCGTGATAAGTGATTAACGGTAAGTTTAACCACACGCGGGTGAGATTTTGACCTGTTAAGCGTTTAATTTTACTGAGCTTTTGAATTTCAATGTCGCCAAAGGGTGAAAAGTCTACTTCAGGAATAGGCGGAATGCCTGAGCCTTGAATGGTGGTGCCTTCAACGATGAGTTTTTTAACGTATTGTTGGACATCTTCTTTTAAAATCCGTCCCTTACGTCCACTGCCTGTGCTGATTTTGCCAATGTCTACGCCTAATTCCCGCGCAAATAAACGCACCGCAGGTGAAGCGTGCGCTAAGCCTTGTTGTGGGCTAGTGCTAACGATAGGCGAGATAGGCGCGGGCGTGGTTACTGCTTTAGGAGCAGGAGCTGGGCTTGCTTGAACAACAAGAGCAGGTGCTGGCGCGGGTTTTGGTATTTCTGCTACAACAGGTGCAGGTGCGCTAGCCGTTTCACTTAACAACACCGTTGCCACCAATGAGCCTTCGGAGACTTTATCACCTACTTTAATATGCACTTGCTGGACTGTTCCCGCCGCTGTGGCGGGGAGTTCCATGCTGGCTTTATCGGTTTCTAGCGTGGCGATGGTTTGGTCTAAAGCGACAATATCGCCTGTTTGAATTAAGACTTCAACCACATCGATTTTGCCAACATTGCCCACATCAGGGACTTTAATTTCAATAGTAGCCATCATCTCTCCTAGCGCGACCAAGGTGCAACAACATCGGCAGCAATGCCGTATTTGGCAATCGCCACTTCGACTTTAGCAGAGTCAAACTGACCGCTGTCGGCTAAGGCCTTCAGTGCCGCAATGGTGACGTGATAACGGTCTACCTCAAAGAAACTCCGCAGATTTTCGCGGGTATCAGAACGTCCAAAACCGTCTGTACCTAATACGGTATAAGGGGCTTTAACATAAGCTCTGATTTGTTCAGCAAAAGCGCGGGTGTAATCAGTCGCCGCAATCACAGGAATAGTTGCATCGCTTAAACAATGGCTAACGTGAGCTTGTTTTTGCGGTTCGGTGGGGTGTAGACGATTCCAACGTTCACAGGCTTGCCCATCACGCGCCAGCTCAGTAAAGCTAGGACAGCTCCATAAATCCGCTTCCACTTTCCAATCATCACGCAATAATTGCGCGGCATGTTCGACTTCGCGGAAAATTGTGCCTGAACCTAACAGTTGTACCCGTGGAGCTTGAGCTTGTTCACCTTTTTTAAAGCAATACATGCCTTTTAAGATGTCTTGCTCAATGCCTTTAGGCATAGCAGGGTGAACATAGTTTTCATTCATCACGGTGATGTAATAGAAAATATCTTCTTGTTCCACATACATACGGCGCAAACCGTCTTGAATAATCACTGCCAATTCATATTGATAAGTCGGGTCGTAAGCCACGCAATTAGGCACAGTCGCCGCCATTAAATGACTGTGACCGTCTTCGTGTTGCAAGCCTTCGCCGTTTAAAGTGGTTCTACCCGCAGTGCCGCCCATTAAAAAGCCGCGTGTCCGTTGGTCAGCGGCCGCCCAAATCAAGTCGCCCACCCGTTGGAAACCAAACATCGAATAATAAATGAAGAACGGAATCATCGGCACATTATGGGTTGAATAGGACGTACCCGCCGCAATCCAATCACATAAACCACCTGCTTCGTTAATGCCTTCTTGCAGGATTTGTCCGTGCTTGTCTTCTTTGTAGAACATCAATTGTTCAGCATCTTGCGGGGTGTATAACTGACCCACTTGTGACCAAATACCCAATTGCTTGAACATGCCTTCCATGCCAAAAGTGCGCGATTCATCAGGGACGATTGGCACAATGCGTTTGCCGATGTTTTTGTCTTTCACCAAAATATTGAGCAGATTCACAAACGCCATCGTGGTTGAAATTTCACGACCTTCACGCGTGGCTTCTAACAAAGATTTAAAATCACTCAGCACTGGCACGTCTAAACTATAAGACTTGGCTCTACGCGCTGGTAGATGACCGCCTAAGGCTTCACGGCGCGTTTG
Source organism: Methylococcaceae bacterium (assembly GCA_049296695.1). Lineage (GTDB taxonomy): Bacteria > Pseudomonadota > Gammaproteobacteria > Methylococcales > Methylomonadaceae > UBA10906. The sequence continues at coordinate 9,176 of JBAQSX010000066.1, forward strand.
CATATAATTGAGTTCTTTTGAGCCTTCGGGGAAGGTTAAGTATTCAAGGCTTTCAATTTGTTCATCATTAATGGGTAGTTCATAACGGTCACGGAAAATGCGTAGCGATTCAGTGTCCATTTTCTTTTGTTGATGCGTGATGTTTTGCGCTTCACCCGATTTACCCATGCGATAGCCTTTAATGGTTTTGGCCAAAATCACCGTAGGCTGACCTTTATGATTGACAGCGGTATGGAAAGCGGCAAACACTTTAGCGGGGTCATGACCACCACGGTTCAACTCCCATATATCTCTGTCTGACCAGTCCGCCACCATGGCTTTAAGCTGTGGACTGTTAAAGAAATGCTCGCGCACATAACCGCCGTCTTTGGCTTTAAAGGTTTGATAATCGCCGTCTACACATTCCATCATGCGTTGCACTAATAAACCCTCTTTATCACGCGCCAGCAACATATCCCAACGTTGCCCCCACACCACTTTAATCACATTCCAACCCGCGCCACGGAATTCACTTTCTAATTCTTGAATGATTTTGCCGTTGCCGCGCACTGGCCCATCAAGACGTTGCAAGTTACAGTTGACCACGAAAATTAAGTTATCGAGTTTTTCGCGTCCTGCCATGCCAATCGCGCCCAATGATTCGGGTTCATCGGTTTCACCATCACCTAAAAAGCTCCAAACCTTACGCCCTTCAGTGGTGGTTAAACCTCGGTCTTGCAAATAACGCATAAAACGGGCTTGATAGATTGCCATAATCGGCCCTAAACCCATAGACACCGTGGGGAACTGCCAAAAATCTTGCATTAACCAAGGATGAGGATAAGACGATAAACCATTACCGCCCACTTCTTGGCGGAAATTATCCATTTGTTCTAAAGTGAACCTGCCCAGTAAAAAGGCTCTGGCATAATCACCGGGGGTTAAATGTCCTTGGGTGAAAATCAAATCACCGCCGTGTTGTTCACAAGGCGCGTGCCAAAAATGGTTATAGCCCACGTCATACAAAGTTGCCGCTGAGGCAAAACTGGCAATGTGTCCGCCGACATTGGTGTGTTTATTAGCGCGTAACACCATCATCATGGCATTCCAGCGTACATAAGAGCGGATGCGTTGTTCGATAGTCGCGTCACCGGGGAATTGAGCCTGCTGAGCGACGGGAATGGTATTGAGATAAGCGGTGTTGGCACTGAAAGGAATATCAAAGCCAGAATGACGGGTGACAGCCACTAGCTGTTCAATTAAAAAATGGGCGCGTTCACTACCCTCTCGTTCTAATACAGATTGCAGGGCTTCGATCCATTCTTTGGTTTCTAGCGGATCACTATCCTGTTGTCGAGTAATGTCTGACGGTAAACTATTGTTCATTATGGAATCCTATGGAGAGTGTAGTGCGTGATGACTTATATAAATTCTCTTAGCGCAAAGCCTTAAAGCTAGGGCGGCTGTCATTGGCGCATAGTATATACAAATTTCATCAATGCGGCATGAGCAGTAACTACCCGTGCGTTTTTTTAACAAGCCAGCAGTAAATTTTAATGCCAATAGAGAAACTATTTATCAATAATTAATAGCCATTACAAATTAAAATAATATTATTTTTAATGAATTAAATTTAGTTACTGAATTTATAAATTATAATGGAGTCCAAAGCTTACTTTATATCCACTACAAAGCAAGCTTTGGACTCCATTTCTATAATTGTAATCAGTCGCTATTTAAATATAAATCATTACTGCGTTTTCAACGCCAAAATACTCAATAACTCCCCATTACTACTAGGCTGAATTTGCGTATCTAAAATAAACACCCGTGCATTATCAACGCCACCTTGTTTGACTAAATAATTAGCAATAGTTTGCGCCCGACTTGCGGCAAGATTTTTTAAACGTTGCTGTTCTGGCGATAATATCTCAGCCAATTTCTGCTCAGCGGTAGCATAATATTTTTGTACTGATTTAATATCATTAGAGTCTTTTAAAGCCAACACCTGCTCAGCTAATAAAGGCAGTTTTTCGGTAAATAATTGCGTTAATAATCGACGATAATCCTCATCGGATATTTGTACATATTCGGGCAAAATATCACGTTTTTCTTGTTGCTTAATTTCAGCGGCGCGAATAATTTTTAATTGATCATACAAAGCATCATGCTGAATTACAGGCCAATCTTGCGCCTGAAAAGAAATGCCTTTAATGGTTAAATTTAATTGCGGACGTTCTTTTAAAGCTTTTGCTAGCGTGTCTAATTTAAGCAATTGCGCGTTATCTAATTGCGCATTACCCGCATTAAAAGCCACACTACTCATATCTGCTTCACTATCCACCAAACTGGCTAATAATCGAAATGGTGAAGTGACTAATTTACTAATGGCATTCATTAACGCGTCTGATAGCACAGCGGCTATATTAAAATGTGGGTCATCTAAACTCCCCGTAATGGGTACATTTAATTTAATTCTACCGCTAGAATCTTTTAATAAAGCCACTGCTAAATCTAAAGGCAAAGACACTGCTTTAGGGTTTTCAACCTTAGCGCCTAATTCAAATTGATCAATTACTATTTTATTGGTCGCGGTTAATTTTTTTTCAGCAATTTGATAATTCAAATCCAGCGATAATTTACCATTCTCTACTTTATAACCCGCAAACTGCACCATATAAGGCGACATTAACGGCATAGGCATCCCGTCAAAATCTAAATTAATAGCATAATCACCTAACTGCGGATTCATATCCGCTGTAATACTCACTGGAGCTAAATCATAAGCCGTACCTTTTAATTGCGCTTTAATCGTCGATTTTTGCTCAGACGATAAACCACTCGCGCCACCTTCTAAACTTCTAATTTGCGCATAAAAAGGCAAAATTAACGATAAATCCGTAAAATCAGATGAACCGTCAATTAATTGAATTTTACCTAAATTAAAAAACGGCTTTTTAATTACTGTTGTTTCTTTAATTTCCTTGATACTTTTATCAGCTACGCTATTTTTTTCAGGCGTATTAATAGGTATTTCAGAAAAATTAAGGATTTTATTCTCAGCAATAGTCACCTTAGCATAAGGTTTTTTTAATACTAACGCGCTTGCGGTATAACGTTGTTCTTGCATATCGATATTAATATCAGTTAAGGATAAATCCTCCCATTTAATTAAATCTTTATGTAGAATTGTATCTCTGGTTAAAAACTGGGCAATGGAACTATTACCATTAAACTTAATTGCTGTCCCTGTTTCTGATTGCGCAATAAATAATTGTCCACCTACAGAAAATTTACCATCGACTAATTCCAATTTAGCCACCTTATCAACATAAGGTTGTAAATTTTTTAAGGATAATTCTTTTAAGGCAACTGTTAATTGCGTACTAATCGGTTTTAAAGTGCTAGTACCCTCTAAACTCAACAGACTATTACCATTAATTGCCATAGCAAATTGTACGGGCATTACCGCACCTTCTTTAGTATTAAAGTCTTTCAGGCTTAAATTAATTGCTTTTAAATTAAAACTCACAGGTTTAGCAGGCGTTTTATCGATAAATAAAACACTTGCTTCTTTTAAAGCTAAATTATTAAGCTGAATTGCCCAAGCTTGACTATTATTGGTGGTTTCTGTAGTCGTTTCTGCGGGTGCTACATCGCTAGCTTTATTAGTAGTAAATAGTGTTTGATAATTCACTACGCCATCATTATTTAACCACGCTTGCACATTGGCATTATTAAGCGAAACTGAATCAATACTAAGCTGTTTAGTTTCTAAATCTAATGCCACCCCACGCACTGAAAAATCAGGAATTTTAATTAAAGGCTTGTCTTGTTTTGTTTCAAAAAGCTGAATATCTTTACTGTCAAGCTTAGTTTGTTTTAAGGCAAACTGTAATTTATCTTTCGTATAAGAACCTGAATAAACAGATGCTAATTTTAAGTCATCGATTTTTAATAATGCCGCTGGCGATAATTGCACCACGGCATTATCACTGTGAATACTGGCTTTAGTGGCTTCAAACTGCCATGTTTTATTATCATAATTAAGTTTTAAATCGGTTTCGTAATTGAACTTTGCTAATTTAAGTTGATTATTATAATTAAGTCCTTGTAAGGTTACTTGTAAAGTATCGGCTTGGACTGTTAATTTATTATGCGCATATTTTAAATTGTAATCTAAAGTTAATTGCCCCTCGCCTTGTAGACTTGGATTATTGGTATGATGCGCTTCATTATTGATAAGCGCGTTAATATTTTCTAAGGCTATTTTATTGAGTTGGATACGTCCTTTTGAAGCCAATGGATTAATACTCATTGTGCCTTGCCAATTCAATTCACCCAAAGCATCTAAAACGAGAGCAAAGCCTAAATCAAATTGACTGTCAGCTATCGTGGAAAAATTACTAATATTTAAATTAATGGGTTTAATGCTTTGCTTGGTATGATTATCTGCATAAATTAGTTCCCCTGAGCTTAATTCTACTTTGGCAATTTTAACAGGGAACAAGGGTGCGTCTTCATTGCTTGGCTTTTTGGATTCTTTATTGGTTTTAATTAAATGACTAAAATTAAATGAGCCGTCTTTTTGCTTAACAATATGAATAAACGGCTTAGTTAATATTACTGAATTAAGTAATAAGGTTTTTTGTTTGAGTGATTCCAAAAAATTAATTTGTAAGCTGAAATTTTCAAAACTAACAAAGGAATTGCCATTAGTTTCTAATAATTTGAACTGTTGTAATTGCAGTTGCAAGGGTGATAAAGACAGTTGTACAGCCGCTAAAGAGCTTTTTCTGCCTGTTTGTTGGTGGATTAATTCGGGTATTTTGGCAGTTAATAAAGGCGGCAAAGCAAAATAAAGTGCAATACTACTGCTAATTAATAATGTAAAAACAATAAGCAATATTTTAATCGGTTTTCTTTTTAGTAGAGCAGGGAAACGCTGAATAATCGAATTCATAAAAATTTCCGAAAGCGGGGCGAGTGAAAGGTTATTTTATGCTATCAGTAGTGGCAATGCTGGCGTTTTTTAATCTGAATTGAAAAGATAATAATACAGTATGGTCAATTTAGATTAGTTATTAAATATTTCTCATTGCGGTAGGGATTGCTACAATCCACAAGCCACAGTTGGTATATATTACAACGTATCCCTGTGACTGAATTTCAGCATCCATGCTGAAATGACGAGTGACTAGTTTAGTTATTAACTCAAGTTACGCATGATTCAAAAAATCAAATGCTTAGATTAAAAAAATGTATTGTGGGCGCGAATTTATTCGCGCCCACTTCCACAATACTATTTTTATTATCTTTGCGTAACTTGAGTTATTGCGTTCTTTATTTAAAAACGAATTACTTAATATATGCCACGACCAAACAACTGAAAAAGGAAAAGAAACTTTTAGCATTTCGTCAATTATTTCTTTAGCCTGTTGTTTTTCTGTTTTAATTGATTGCTTTTTTAATCAAAACGCTTAGCATCACTGGGCAGTTTTTTAAATAACGCATCAGCGGCAATACCATATTCTTTAGGATAAAACACTGAGGCTAAATACAAACCTTCAGGGGGAGCGGTTAAACCTGCTTGTGTTCTATCTTTAACTTCTAATAAGTATTGCGTCCATGATATTGCTTGTCTGTTTGCGCCAATTTCAATTAACACCCCTGCTATATTGCGTACCATGTGATGTAAGAAGGCATTTGCAGATACTTCAATAATGACGCGCTCGTGGTCACGATGCACATCAATAAAATACAATTCTCGAAACGGGCTATTTGATTGGCAACCAGCAGCGCGAAATGACGAAAAATCATGTGAGCCGACAAGCGTTTGCGCCGCAGTGTGCATCGCTTGGGCATCTAAGGGCGCGTAGCACCATGTAGTTTGCTTGTGCAACAAGGCTGAACGCACGGGACGATTTAAAATCTCGTAACGATACAAACGCGCAATCGCGCTATAACGGGCATGAAAATCAGCTTGTGCAGGTTGTGTCCAAGTAATACGCACATCGGCGGGTAAGTGACTATTACCACCCAATAACCACGCATTCGCTGAGCGTTGTGCATGGCTATCAAAATGTACCACCTGCTCTAAAGCATGAACCCCCGCATCAGTACGCCCCGCACACAACACCGTGACCGCATGATTGGCAACAACACTTAAGGCTTGTTCTAATGCGGCTTGCACGCTACGTCCATTACGTTGCCACTGCCAGCCACAAAAATGGCTACCATCATATTCGATGCCCAATACCCAACGTTTAATTTCACTCATGAATAAATACCTTCATACCCGCTGGTACGCGTTCAAATAAATCTAAAACATCGGCATTGTTCATGCGAATACAGCCGTGTGATTGTGGTGTCGCGCTCATTAATTCATCGGGCGCGCCGTGAATATAAATATACCGCCACGCGCTGTCGACCTTGCCATAACGATTCTTTCCCGCTTCCAAGCCACCTAGCCATAAAATCCGCGTCAAAATCCAATCGCGCTGTGGGAATTGTTCTCGCAAACGGCTGTTATAGATTTCCCCCGTTGGTCTACGGCCTACAAATACGCTGTATAAAGGCTGATGTTCACCTATTCTGGCGCGGATACAATGCCAGCCGCGTGGTGTGCATTCACTGCCGCGTAATTCACCCGCACCGTTTTTAGCAGTGGATACTAAATAAGTTTTGATTACTTGTTGATTTTCAATCAAGGTTAATTGTTGTTTATGCAAACAAATATCAATAAAAGTATGGCTATTCATAATAATCAGTAATATCTCAAAAGAATAGGATTAAAAAAGATGTTGACGCACAAAAAGCCAATAACAATAGAGTGCATCACCTCAGATTTTGAAAAATAAATCATTTCTTTAATGAGTCTTTTTATGTTTGTTTTTAAATCCAAGTTTTTACGCGCTATATATCAATTTTTGTGGTTTTTTATATAGTCTACTTTTTAAGACACTACTCTTTTATGTTATTAATTTAAATTACACAGAAATAATAAAACCGTAGGGGCAAAATATTTTTTGCCCCTTAGGAACAATCGGTTGTTATTAAGGGCAAATAATAATTTGCCCCTACAGTTCAATGATTCCATACTCACAAATAATCATTCGCCCTTTCCTACTGCATAACGTCAGTTATTAATTTAATTTGGTTACATAATTTTTTATATGTAGCTATTTTATAGAATAATGTCTTATTACTCACTCTTTTATATTAGCAATTTTTTTGTTGCAATTAAGTCAATAATTCACTCTTGACTTTTAAACATTAAAAATGGCTAGCTTTAAAAAGCTACCCATTAATACCTTTAAAACCGCTTTTATGAAATGCACAAGCAATCATAAAGCCTGTAAAAAAAGCACGGCACGAGTAATAACGCTTGCTAAGGTAAGACTATTCTGCTAAAAATGCGCGGTTTATTTATCTTGCCTCAGGAGCTAATGAATGACCGAGAGTCCTAAAACAAGCACATCACCGTTTAGCTTTACAGCTTATGTTGAACAAGATGGTGAAGAGTACATGAATGAAGCTCAACTCAAGCATTTTGAGACCATTCTAAAGAATTGGAAAGCCGAATTAATGCACGAAGTGGATCGTACTGTGCATTATATGCAAGATGATGCCGCGAACTTCCCCGATCCTAACGATAGAGCCACGCAAGAATCGGAATTCAGTTTAGAACTGAGAACCCGTGACCGTGAACGCCGTTTGATTCGTAAAATTGACGAGTCTTTAAAAGCCATTGAATCAGGTGATTATGGTTTTTGTGAATCCTGTGGTGTCGACATTGGTATTCGCCGCTTAGAAGCGCGTCCTACTGCGACTTTATGTATTGATTGCAAAACCCTCGATGAAATTCGAGAAAAACAAATGGGTTAAACGCTTCTGTCTGCTGCATTTTATACGGGTCGGTTCGCACCCTCGCCAACTGGCCCGCTACATCTAGGCTCACTCTACACTGCTCTGGCTAGCTTTCTACAAGCCCGTTCTGCGCAAGGTCGCTGGTTACTACGCATTGATGATTTGGACACGCCGCGCAATCAAACAGGCGCGACTGAGACAATTTTAAAAACCTTAGCCGCTTGTGGTCTGCATTGGGATGATAAAGTCGTTTATCAAAGCCAGCAAATGACTCTTTATGAAGATTATTTGCATGATTTAGACAATAAACAACAGCTTTATCGTTGTTGTTGCAGTCGCAAAATCCTCACTGATATTTATCTTGGCACTTGCCGCAATCAAAACATTTCCCCTGATATTGCTCACGCTTTACGCCTTAAAACCGATAATCGAATCATTCGTTTTGATGATGAATTACAAGGTTTAATTAGCCATAATTTAGCATCGCAACATGGCGATTTTATTTTAAAACGCAAAGACAATATTATTGCTTATCAATTTGCTGTGGTTATTGATGATAATCATCAAGGGATTAATCATATTGTGCGCGGTGTGGATTTATTAGATTCCACGCCTAAACAAATTTATCTGCAACAATTACTAGGCTTTAATATCCCTAGTTATGCCCATGTCCCTGTGTTAATTGATGCTAACGGACAAAAATTAAGCAAACAAACTTTAGCCTGTCCTGTTGATATTGGTAATCCGTCTTTATTATTAGTGCAGTTATTGCAATTATTAAAACAACAACCGCCGTTTGAATTGCAACATGAGAGTGTTGATAAGGTATTAGAGTGGGCAATTAAGCATTGGCAAATAAATCAATTAAAAAATATACAAGCATTATTGCCCTAAAACTGGAGGTCAAGCTTTGCTTGAGCTTTCTTAAAATCAGGCAAAGCCTGACCTCCTATTATATTTTAATGACTATTAGTATTATCGCCATAATGCGATTCAATATAACGTTGCACAATTTCTTGGAATTCTTCGGCAATTCTATCGCCTTTTAACGTCACCGTTTTTTGTCCATCTTCATAAACAGGCGCGACAGGTGACTCGCCAGTGCCGGGCAGACTAATCCCAATATTGGCATTTTTACTCTCACCCGGGCCATTCACTACGCAACCCATCACCGCCACTTCCATAGCTTCAACGCCGGGGTATTGACTGCGCCACACAGGCATTTGTTGACGCAAATAGCCTTGAATATCCATTGCGAGTTTTTGAAAATAATCGCTAGTGGTGCGACCACAACCGGGGCAAGAAATCACTAAGGGCGTAAAAGAACGAAAGCCCATTGTTTGTAAAATCTCTTGCGCCACAATCACTTCTTGGGTTCTGGATGCACCGGGTTCGGGGGTTAAGGAAATGCGAATGGTGTCGCCTATGCCTTGTTGCATTAGCACCGATAACGCCGCAGACGATGACACAATGCCTTTTGAACCCATACCCGCCTCAGTTAAACCCAAATGCAGGGCATAATCGCAACGCTCAGATAAATCTTTATAAATACTGATTAGCTCTTGTACATTACTGATTTTACAAGACAAAATAATTTTATCTTTACCTAAACCAATTTCTTGCGCTTTAGCGGCACTTTCTAACGCTGATAACACAATCGCCTCACGCGTCACCGCTGATAAGGGTTTTGGCTGGCTTAAGTTACGGTTTTCATCGAGCAAACGGGTTAAAACCGCTTGGTCTAAACTCCCGCCATTGACACCAATACGCACAGGCTTGTTATAAAGGCAAGCAAATTCAATCATTTGCTGAAACTGTGGATCACGACTTTTACCGCGCCCAACGTTGCCGGGATTAATGCGATATTTATCCAACGCTTGGGCGCAATCGGGGTATTTTTCTAATAATTTATGCCCATTAAAATGAAAATCTCCAATGATGGGAACGCTATAACCTTTAGCATCCAATTCACTGCGAATCTGCGCCACGGCGGCGGCGGCTTCTTCAGAATTAACGGTAATACGCACTAATTCTGAACCTGCATCGGCTAATTCAATAATTTGCTTAACTGTACCCAAGGCATCGGCAGTATCGGTATTGGTCATCGACTGCACCACAATCGGTGCGCCGCCGCCGACTTGAATGTTACCCACCATGACGGCTTGGGTTGGTTTTCTAGGACTTAAAGACATAAATAAAACTCATCAATAAAAAGGAAAAGGCTCAGTCACACAACTGGCTTAATTGTATGACTATCTTAACGCATTAAACTGATAATTTGAAAAAAACGGGCGCGTTAGCAGAGCCAATATTATTGCCTCTAATCCCTTACTTATGGCATAGCTAAACTTTAATATAGTGAATTATTAAAAAACTAGATAAAATGTAAATGTATAAAACCCATTGTTTATAATTTAATAAAAGTAACTAGCTGTTATTAAAACTTTTCCTTACAGCTTTTCTTCATGATTTGATTTTATAATCATCTATACTTGCTATTTCGGCGATAAATAACAAAACGACTCTATTTAACTCTTTTAAATATTTATGAAAATAAAAATCTTTGTTTTAATGATACTGTTATTCATTACTGTAGCGGCTTATGATGTCTTTAAAATCTATAAATCCCCTAGCGAGTTACCTGATTTAAATTTTACGACACTGTCTAATAAGCACTTTAGTTTATCAAGCCTACGCGGTAAAGCGGTATTAATCACTTTTTGGGCAACCGATTGTCCTAGTTGTATTAAAGACATACCACATTTAATTAAGTTATATCAGGATTATCATGCTAAAGGTTTAGAAATTATTGCCATTGCTATGGCATATAATCCGCCTAATTATGTAGTTTCAATGACTAAGGAAAAGGCTTTGCCTTATGAGGTGGTGTTTGATTTAAATGGCAATTATGCCCACGCGTTTGGTGATGTTAGTTTAACGCCTAATAGTTTTTTAATAGCTCCCGATAGCACTATTGTTTTGCATAAATTGGGATTATTAGATTTAGAAAAGATGAAGATGGAAATTGAAGGATTTATTAAATAGCTAGAGTACAAATCTAAATTTGTACTCTAATATTGTCAATTAACGTATTTAATTCTTAAGTCCATCAATACTAATATGATAGCTCTCATGCGGGGCTATTTTTAAACCCGCCGCGCCACAATCCCAATTACTATTGGTTTGCGCAGCTAAGGTCACAGATTGATTAGTGACGGTATTAGTACAAGTCACATTAAAACTATCCGAACCTTTTAAATTACCTGCCAATGGCGTGTCATCAGAATACAGTTGCGCAATTTCTGAAGAAGATAACGCCCGATTCCAAATACGCACATCATCTAATAAACCATAAAACTGCTCATTCCAATTATTATTCCCTAAAAAATTACTGCTACGACTAATATTGGGGATTTGATGATTAGTATTGCTATTAACCAATTTACCATCCACATAAAGCCGCGCCGTATGAGCGGTATTATTGATTGTTACGCAAAATAATTGCCACTGATTATTGGTAATTTTGCCGCCTGTGGCAATATAATCACTTTGATAAAAATACAGAATTCTATTATAGGTCTGATTTCTAATCAGCGCGATATTATCAAGATATGCGCCATTAGCAAAATCAAATAATGAACCCCAGTCATTATTGTTTTTATAATTAGCCCACGCACAACCTGAAAATCCTTTCTTTAAAACAGCAGGTAACGGCGGTAATTTAACAGAAGTATCAACCGCATTAAAGTTTAAGGCTTTACCATTTAAACCATTGGCGCATTGCACCGCGCCATTGATGACCCCATCATAACCTGACTGCGTTATATCTTTGGCAGTGCAATCATCAAAACTCCAATGGGCAATCATACCTGTATTTAAATCTGCATAACTTACATGCGTTCCGCTAAGTGCAATTAGCAAAGCTATTATTTTTCTCATAACGATTCCTCTGGATGTTAATTCAATAAACCAAGTTTTATAGCGTTTCTGATTTAAAATGAAGATTAAGCTTTGCTTGATTTTTTTTAAAATAATGCACTAAGCTTAATAATTACATGTTTTGAATAGTCATAATTAAATCAGCTAAATAAATCATTACTTGATGTAAATAACCAATTAATAAATCTATTTTTTCTTTGATTACAAAAAAGTAATTGTGATGTTTAAAGTTTTGGTCGACATAAAAACTCAAACCGCGATAAAAAGTATTAAAGCCCATAAAGAGCATAATAAAAGCGGCAACTTTTAACATTAAGCCGCGTATATTGGCTTTAATTTTGCCAAATGCCACGCTAATAAATAACATCATCGGTAATGTTCCCGCGCCAAAGGTGAGCATTAATAAACCCCCTTCAAGTATTGTCGGCGCGGTGGTGGCTTTAACTGCCATTGCAAAGGTTAATGGACAGGGCATTAAACCATTTAATAATCCTGCCAGCATCGCGCCAATAATCGGGCCGCGTTTTTTTGAATTAGCATAGCCTTTACGCAATAAACTCATCGGTATTAATCGAATTGAGCCTTGAAAAGGAAGCCAGCCTAAAATACCAAAAGCTAAAGCAATAACAACAATACCGATAAACATTTGTAATAAGCTTTGAATTTTGCCAAATACCCCGCTTGATACTAATACTACGCCCAATGATGCGGCGGCAAAACCGATTAAGGTATAGACCATAATGCGGGTTAGTTGATACATTAAATACGGTAAATACGAGCGGTTGCTGGAGGTATTCATAAAATAACCCGACACTAACGCGCCGCACATACCAAGGCAATGTCCACTGCCTAAAAAGCCTGCAATAAAGGTTAGAGTATAGTCAATACTGCCCGCTGCCATATCTGCCATGCCAGCCATATCGTGCATATCATGATTCATACCCATCATGGAATGATCCATTGTCGAGTGATCCATCGTTTGTTTTTCCTGTGGTTTTATTAGTAAATGGGAGTTGAATAATTTAGCTATTATTTAAGCAAATTTTTATCTTGCTGTACTTTTTTCCAATCAATACTCAGTGACTGGCAATTGTTACAGTGATTTTCATTAAGTAGTTTTTGAATAACTTTAATACGCGCAGACGTATCAGGATGTGATGATAACCATTCAAGTCCATTATTGCCGTGGATTTTTTCTAATTTCTCTAATACTGCAAGCATCGCATTAGGTTTTATATTCGCTTTTATTAAGGCTTGAAAACCTAATTTATCGGCTTGTTCTTCTTTATCACGGCTAAAATACATATTACCTAATTGATGCACAATAATTGCCGTGGCAGTATTCACATCGCCCAATACTAACATTAACGCACTCGCCCAACCTAAACTGTCTATCATACTTTTTAAGCCATGTCGCTGTTCAACGTGTTGGATTTCATGCGCTAAAACAGCCGCTAATTCATCGGCATTATCAATACTTGCAATTAAACCCGAATTAACTACGACAATTCCCGCTGGCAAAGCAAAAGCATTCACGCTTTTATCTTTTTTTATTCGCCATTGATAATGATAGAGCGAGTTTTTCGTGAGCTTATCGCCTATAGTTTTTATAGTGTCAACGGCGATACCTTGTTTAATTAAATCATCATCACTTTCAAGTCGTGCTAATACTGCTTTACCCAAACTTTCTTCTTGGGCAATAGTTATTTTATTAGTCAGCCAAGCAACTGTATTATCATATTGCCACCATAATAAAGTAGTAGCCAATACCGCTATTAATGCAAGTCCCAATAAACTACCCCAAACTAATTTAATACTCAAATCGCGTTTGTGCCATTTATTGAGTTGATAATGTAATTGTGTAGGCGCGTTTTCAATAAGCCATTGAATAGTGGTTTTATCAATCAGTTTTAAGCTATGGGCTTGATTGTCATTATCATACCAATTTAAGAATAATTCATTATGCTCAAAACCGCCCACGCTAACACTGATATATTCAACCGCTATAGTGATAGCTGGGTTTTTAATATGCAATGCTTTATTATCAAAATACGCCTCAACACTAATACCTGTTAAAGGCTGTTTTTCGTTGCACAGATTGGCTTTAAAGGTTTTCATGAATAAATACTCATATTGGTTTTTATAGAAAAAGCTGGCGTGCAGGTTTTGCCTGCTGATGATTAGCAAGCAAAGCTTGCACTCCGAGTTTATTTATTTAATTCAGCAAGAAATGAAATAATAGCTATTAGAATAATTAATAATAAATAGACTTTCCCGCCTAAGCTTTTACTGCCACCTAGCATGGACATTTTCATAATTTCTTTGCTTAAACGCTGTTCGGGTAATGATTGTAGCCATACTTTACCCGGGCCTGTGAGGCTGGCATAAAATAAACCCTCACCACCAAATAAAGCGGTTTTTATTTTGCCTGCGTATTTAATTTCATAACTAATCGATGGACTTAATGCTACTAAACAACCGCTATCCACTTGCAAGCTTTGCGCGGGGGCGAGCTGCATGTGGGCTAACGCGCCTGTGGCATTAATAAACACAATACCTTTACCTTTGATGCGTTGCATAATAAAACCCTCGCCACCAAAAAATCCCACGCGTAAGCGTTTTTGAAAAGCTAAAGAAACTTCAATCCCTTGTTCACCTGCTAAATACGCGCCTTTTTGACAAATTAATTCCCCGCCTAATTCAGCTAAATCTATAGCAATAATTTTACTAATACTCGCGCTAGCAAACGCTACCCGTTGAGTTTTATTTGAGCCATTATAATAACGACTACTAAATAATGCCTCACCTGTTAAACTACGTTTAATCGCTTTAAAAAAGCGTCCTATTGCCCCAAAACTCGATGTTGAACCATCACCTAATATGGTACTCACTATTATTTTTTCATCCATGTACATCATCGCGCCTTGCTCACCAATAATGCTAGTATTGGGCGGTAATTCAATTTCAACATATTGCAAATCTGAACCTTCAATACGATAAGAAATAGCAGACATGGTTATCACTCCTAAAATTAATAATATAGTGTTTATTCAATAACTCGGCTTGATTTTAACAAAATTTCTTGTTCCCACGCGCCGCGTGGGAATACAGTTTTACCGCGCTGGCGGTATTTGACGCGGCGCGTCTTAACTGCATTCCCACGCCAGCGCGTGGGAACGAGGTTTATAATAATTGTTCAATCGTGTCTATATTTAAACCTGATAATTCTTCAATTTCAGCAACGTCATAGCTTTTAGCTTTTAGCTTTTAGCTTTTAGCTTTTAGCTTTTAGCTTTTATTTTAATAGCAATTGTCAGTTTCTCTTTTAATTTGCCTTCTTCTAAACCTTGCTCAATACCTCTTTTTTTAGCATCACTAATATAAGATTCTTCAATCATTCGCGCTCTATCTTGCGCGGTGCGTTCCTCTTTTTCAATATGACTTAATAGCTTTTCAATTTCAGCTAAATGGTATTGGGTTTCATCGACTTGATTATCTAAACTATCTTCAATAACGCGTAACCATTCTTGATAAAACGGTGGCGGTTTTTCCTTTTTTGGAACACTACCTATAACACAGTATTTGCGTAACTTGAGTAATAACTTAAGTTACGCAAACAGCTTATGTGTCCACGAAAAGCACGAAAGACACGAAAAATTAAGTAACTAAAATAAAAGTTTATTTTTTAAGAATTAAATAAAGCTTTTCTTTTTCGTGCTTTTCGTGGAAAAATTAGTTTTCTGCGTAACTTTATTTAATAATATGACTTGCCCAAGATGGTACAACTTTCCACATAGCATGAAAGCCTGTTGAAAAACTGCCTAAAGTAAATCCCCAACGTTTAGCCATTATTAATAAACTGGTTTTAGAAAACAGACTAATATGTCCATTACGCGGCGCGGCGTACCACCACTGAATACGTTTATTTTTATCTAATTGCCCATCTGATAATAAGGTACTGAATAAAATAACGCCATCTTCTGCGAGTAATAATGATAAATTTGTCATCAATGTTTCTATATCAGGAACATGTTCAAAAACTTCATAAGCAGTAATTAAATTAAATTGCCCTAATTCTTTAATAAGCGTTTGTTTATTATAAAAAGGGTCATAAGACAATGATTGCCATTGTTCTTGACGCAATAATTGACTCAATAAACCACTGCCTCCACCATAATCTAAATGTCGAATAACTTGTTTTTGATTAGCAAATAAATGAATTAAGTTTTTAGCATTACTACGCGGACGTATATCAACCGAATCGGGGTCTATTACACTATAATCTGCGTTATAAATTCTCTTTTCAAATTCAGAAAGTTTCCATTGATATAATTGTGGTGCAAAACAAAAATAACAGTGTTCACAAAGATAATAATAAACGGCAATCCCAGATAGTGGTAAATACTTATGTCTTAATTCTTCGCAAGATTTGTTAAAATCAACCACGTCTAAAGGTAATGCAGTAGAAGCACAGATAGGACAAGTATAATATTGCATTATGATTATTTATAAAAATAGTTGAGTTATGCAAAGTTTTTAAACGGTATTAGTTACACCATTATATTAAATAACTGAAATTACCTTAATGTAGGGGTAAAACATTTTTTACCCCTATTTTTTGCCCTTTGATAATAGTCGTTTGTTATTAAGGGCAAATATAATTTGCCCCTACATTTGCGTAATTTGAGATAATAATTATAAATAATGGTGTGTAAACTTAGGTCTTCAACTCTTAAAACTCACTTAGTATTAATCGCCTTAATGACTTAAATAGTTAAAGTTATTTAACACCATCTTTAATTACTTCCGACTCAATCTTAATGAATTAACAATTACCGATACCGAACTCAATGCCATTGCCGCTGAGGCAATCATGGGATTGAGTTTGCCTAACGCGGCAACGGGAATGGCGACGGTGTTATAAGCAAATGCCCAAAACAGATTTTGTTTAATCACCGCAATGGTATCGGTGCTGAGTTCAATAGCATCGGTGACGCGCATAATATCGCCTTGCACGAGGGTTAAATCAGCGGCTTCAATGGCAATGTCTGTGCCCGTGCCAATAGCAAAACCCACGTTAGCAGCGGTGAGCGCGGGCGCGTCGTTTATGCCGTCACCTATCATGCCCACTTGTTTGCCTTGGGCTTGTAATTGCTGAACGATGGCGAGTTTTTCTTCGGGTTTGGCGTTGGCAATCACTTGTTCTATGCCGACTTTGCCAGCAATAAAAAGGGCAGTTTTTTCGGTGTCGCCTGTGACCATTAAGGTGGTGATGCCTAATTTATGCAAACGCTTTAAGGCTTGCTGGGCGTTTTCGCGGGGTTTGTCGGCAATCCCGAAGACGGCGGCTTCTTTGCCGTTAATTGCCATGTACACAGGGGTTTTGCCTTGCTCAGCAAATTGAATCGCGCTAGCCGATAAAGTGGTGACGCTGACTTCTTGCTCTTCTAGCCATGCTTTATTGCCGATTAATAATTTTTTACCATCAACCACAGCGGCAATGCCGCGTCCTGTTTGGCTAAAAAACTCTGAGCTGTCTTTAAGTGTTAAGTGCAAGTCTTTGGCATGTTCGACAATGGCTTTGCCTAAAAAATGCTCAGAATTATGCTCAGCCGAGGCGGCGAGTATTAATAAATTATCATCGCTGAGCCGTGAGCTTTTATAAAAATCGCTCACTTTGGGCTTGCCTTCGGTAATTGTGCCTGTTTTATCAAAGATGATGACGTTGAGTTTTGCGGCAACTTCTAGGCTTTCACCGTTGCGAATGTAAATGCCTTTTTTAGCGGCTTGACCTGTGCCTACCATAATGGCGGCGGGAGTGGCTAAACCTAAAGCGCAAGGACAGGCAATCAATAACACCGTAATGGCATTGCCTAAAGCCACGCCAAAAGTCGCGCCCGAAATTAACCAACCACCAAAGGTAATGGCTGATAATGCCATCACGCTAGGCACAAACACCGCTGAAATTTTATCGACTTGTTTTTGAATGGGTAATTTGGTGGATTGCGCTTGGTCAACCATGTGAACAATCCCCGCCAATACGGTATCCATACCAATCGCGCTGACCCGCACGCGCAACACGCCATTCCCATTGACGCAACCGCCAATCACCTTATGCCCGACTTCACGCACCACAGGCATACTTTCACCTGTCACCATAGACTCATCAATGGTAGATAAACCTTGGATAATTTCACCATCGGTGGGGATTTTTTCACCGGGGCGAATTAATACGATGTCGCCCACGATTAGGGTTTCTACATCAACGATTAATTCTTGCTCACCGCGCAGTAGCGTAGCGTTTTGCGGTTGCAAATCGACCAATTGCCGAATCGCCTCACCTGCTTTGCCTTTGGCGCGTTCTTCTAAATACCGCCCCAATAATACAAAGGTGATAATCGCCGCCGCCGCTTCAAAATAAATATGTCCACGCCGTTTAAAAAACGCTGGCAAGCTGTACGCGTACGCCGCCCCAACGCCTAAAGCAATGAGCGTATCCATATTAGCGGCGCGGTGTGAGGCTAATCGGAACGCTTTAGAAAAAAAAGGCTGACCTGACCAAAACACCACAGGCGTTGCCAATAAAAATTGTAACCAATGCAAACGGCGGGATTGGCTCATGCTCATGGCAACCACTATCACAGGCGCACTTAATACCGCTGACCAAAAGAATCGCCGCCACGCGGATTTAACGCGCAGTTGTTCTTTTTCCACCATTTTTTTGCGTTGCGATAAAGTGTCCATCGGAAAGGCTTTATAACCTACGCTTTCTACTTTGGCGCAGACCTCTTCTTTAGTAATTACGCCCTGAACATTTAAAGTTTCAGTGCCAAAATTAACACTGGCGTTTTTAATTCTAGGGTCGCGCTTTAATACCATTTCTAATAATAATGCGCAGGACGCGCAACTCATACCTTCAACGGCTAAATCAATATCACAGAGTTTGCCTTGAATTTCAGTTTTAGGCGCGTCGATTTTAACGTGTGGTTTGCGAGAGATATTACCTAAAACGCTATCAATTAAAATTAATAAATTGGCTTTGGGCAAACTTTTAGTATCAAACTCAATAACCACAGAGCCAATAGCCACTGTGGATTTAATATATTTTATTTCGGAGCGTTTTTTTAACAAGATTTCAAAAATATAAACCCGCTCAGCATCATTTTTTAATAAGGGTGAGCGGATTCTAATGCGCCGTTTTAATTCGTGGGCGAGGGTGAAGTTTTTATAAGTAGTGGAGGTCATAGCGTTACCTTAATTAAGAGAAAACCCCGCAGATTTTAAAAACCTACGGGGTTTAATTTGATGGAATGCAAACCTAGGTTTGCACTCCTATTATTATTTAGGTCTGCGTGAACGCATTAATAGGAAAATCATATAAAACACCGCCAGCCATTCATTACGGTATTTAAAGGGATTAGGAATCCATAATTTAACAATATGATCCCAATGCAGACGAATTAAAAATAAGGTGAGTACATCATTTAAAAAATCAATAATGGTTTTTTCAGGGTCTTTTAAAAAAGCTTTATTCTTTTTTAAGCCAATTTTGCTAACGATTTTAGCGGCTTGCACCGTATCTTTAGCATCTTCAACGCGCTGCTTAAACCACTTGGATACTTTCCAATGCTTCACTTTTTCTTTAATGCTTTCTTTAACTCGGGCTTTTTTAGCCGATAAAGACTGTTGTTCTTGCAGACGTTTGCTTTCTAATTCAGTAATAATTTGAAATAAAGCTTTTACTAGCGTAGTAAAATCACAACTGTATTCATTATAACGAATAGAGAGTTTTTGTTGACTATTAAATACTTTAACGCGATAAACGCCTTCAATTTTAGTTAATGCTTGGCTTAATGCTTTAGCATTTAAACTTTCAGTATAAAGAGCAGGTATTTCAAAACGCACATGCCCAAACTCTTTATAGCGTAAAATAAATTGTTTTTGAATAGTCATAGTTTTAAAAATAGAAGCAACTAAACGAAAAAACGAGTGTTTCTATTTAAAGAAAACACTCGTTTCAATAAATCAAGCTAAACAATTAAAATTTATTCAGGCTCTTTAGCTTCTGCTACTAAGTCTTCTAAATTTTCTTTTTGTTGCAACACAAAATCTTTGCCCGCATCCACCACTTTAGTGGTACTGGCAATAATTTCTTTGCGGTATTTATAAACGATATAACCCGCGACTACACCTAAACCGAAAACGATAACAGGATTTTTAGTAATTTTACTCATTAGTTGCCCTCCAGCATGGACGGTTGCCGAAGCAATCGAGCCTTTAAAAATTTCTTTACCCATAGGATTATTGTTATTTTGTATAATATGTTGATTATGCGCCATTGATTATTACTCTCATAACATCAAGCCTTATTATCGGTTTTTGTTTTGTTAATGACTATAATATCTTCATTGAGCATTTGATAGATACCCTTACAACCTTCACAACAAAACTTCTTTTCACCTTCTTGGGTGAGTAATTCAAAGCCATTCACTTCAATGGCAAGACCGCAAAGATCACACGCTTTTTTATCGTCTTTCATTATGCTTTTACACAGTTAAGTTATTAAAATAAATAATTACAATTAATTCTATGCGTAATTGCTTAAAGATTCAATAGTTATGAATTCCATAGAAAAGTATTAACTATGTTCATCTAAACGCTTCAACACAAACTGCTCAAAGGAAAAACCTAAAAAGTCTTCTATTCGCTCTGCGTTCGTATAGCATTGTTAACTCTCAATGCTCCCTCTTAATATTAAGAGGTGAGGCGATTCTAAATATAATATTGATTTTGTCAAACTGTTTTTTTAATAAAAACATATAATTTTAACAGTATACTTTTCTAGTGTTACTATGCTTTTCTATACTTTGTATAAAAGAACAACATACAAATTAAAAATTAAACAAAGAAAAACGGAGCGAATATAGTCATTATATTCGCTCCGTCAAGGATAAAACACTCTCAAATGTTTAGCAAACTAACTCATCATTAACCACGCATAGCTTGATGTCCCGCTTTCATTGCCGCCATGCGTAACGCGCCTGTTAAACTGGCACTTAAACCCAAACGCATAGCAAAAGCGGGTATTAATATCATTGAAGTCAATGCCAAACTCGTTCCCACTAATAAAGGTGCGATACTTTTATTGTGCTGTGTAGTGGCTACTTTAGTGATATTACTTTCCATAATGACCTCTGCGATTGCGTTAAAAATCAAAGTGATGATTTTTATAAAAAGCAGGAACGATGCCAAGCTCACAATAATAAATAATGTTTATTTATTAATAGGTTACAAGGTAAATTTTCGGGTGAATTTATAGAGACTAAGGGATTTAACGCTTAAAAGCTTGCCGATTTTTTATAAAAACAATGGTATTTAACACGCTTTTTAATAAAAAAGTTCTCAATACCGCTCACATAGCTAGCTGTGATAAGACTTGCAGAGTAACTGTGTCATTTGACACAGTTAAATAGGCGAGATGACGCACTGTATTTTTTTAAACGATTTTAACCCGCGCAAAACCGCCGCCTTCAGTGCGTAAATTAGTCACCTGACCTTGATAGAGTCGCGCGGTAATACCTAAAATTTTCCCTTGATAGACAAATAACCGAAAGTCAGTTTTAAATTGGTTTTGTTCATCCACTTTATAAACCGAGGGCGTGATGCGTTGTTGCATCAAGGTAGTCGCGGGATTTAATTGGGCTAATTTGCCTTTGGTTAATTTATCGCCCACATAAACGCCGCGACTGGCATAACCTGTATCGGGTTTAAATACCCACGCTTTACGCGTTGCCCAGACTTCGTCAAGGCTCATGGTGTGTAACCATTGAGTTTTAGGAATCATTTTTGCCAATAAGCGTAACTGTTGAGGCGATACGCCTAATCTTGCCAATTCAGCGGTATTTGACCATAAAATCATGCGTTGTTTATCAGCAAGCAAGCCATAAGCTCTAGGATTGGGGCTTAAACACACTTGCCCATTTAACCAAGCGTGGCGTACCGTTTGCATGACTTGAGTTTCTAAATAAAAATCACAATGGCGATTGTAAATTAAATCAACGCGTTGCCCTTCAATAAACAAACCTTGGTCGCTTAGTTGTAAATCTTCTGGCTGTGCAATAAAGGTTTTTATGCCTGCATTGCTAAATAAATCAGCAAATTGCAACATTTCGTTATAAAGAAATTGCTGCTCAGGCGCGTCATCTAAAATCACCAGACAGCGTGGTTTTACCGCTGAATTTTGACAAAATAAGGCGTATTCGTTAAAAAATGAGTTGATTAATTGCTGGGCTAAGGCTTTAGGAAAGCTGTTGGCAGTGGCATTATGCGCTAAACAGGCAAACCATAAGCCCCCCGCATTGGTATTGACTTCAATTAATTTAGGGCCTTGGGGACTTAAATGAAAATCATAACCCATCATCACTGCATTATGTTTAGGCTGATGTTGGGCTGTCATTGCTAAACTGGGTTGTAATAAACTTTGATAGGCATTATTTTGGCTTAAGGCAAATAAGCAACGCACTAAGCGAATCATTTGGCGACAATCGCGCTGGGCAAGCTCAACGACAAAAGGACTAACAAGACAAGAATTATTCATGGCAACTCCGTGAGGGGTCGCGCATTTTACTTCAATAGATTTAAAAGTCACTTTCAATTAATTTATAACACCGATAACTCATTATGAATTCAGCAAAACAAATCGATGAAAACCTCAATCAAGAGGTGATAAAAAAAACCGATGCCATTATTAAAGTTGGCGCAATTACCGCAGGAACACAATTAGGTACGACCGTATTACATACTATGGCAAAAAATCCTGTGTTTTTATTTGGTTTAGGATTAGTAACGGGGATTATTATTAATAAAAACCGAAAACAAATTATTGCCTCAGCGAGTTATTTATCTAAAAAAGGTAAGCAACTCATTACTAAAGACGAAGATTAATTGTTGGAGATCAAGCTTTGCTTGATGCTTTTAGTGTCAGGCAAAGCCTGACCTCCTTGTTTTCTATAAAGCCAATACCCGATAACACGCGCCATTTTCAAAAATACGCACTCCGCCGCCTTGCATAATAGTTTCTAAAACATGATTACTATTAGTAATATCAACACTGGCTAAATAATCAATGCCAAATTCTTTAAATTCACAAAGCCACGGTACAGTAGGCCCCATTAATACTGTGGTGGCATTACTGGATAATTCTGCCAAACGCGGAAAGGTTTTATTGGTTATTGACGTGCCTGTAATAAATACCCAATCGGCTTTGGGTAATAAGTATTCACAGGCGGTATCAGGATAATCATTAGCTTGGGGTTGGCGTTCAATAATCGTTAAATCTAATTGTTCTTGATAACGCTCTAAATGTGGATAACGTCCAATGACTACCACTTTTTTACCGATTAATTGCGGTATAAAATGCTCAAATACCGCTAAATTACCCGCCTTTAATACTGTACCATCTGCTAAATTTTGCTGGGCATTAATACTACAATTAATCGCAGACATACCTATAGTGGCTTTATAACTTTCCCAATCTAATAACCAGTGTGATAATTCGCCTAAGGTTTTCCCGACTAGTGTTCCCGACCACGGTAATATCCGTGTGGGAGTATTAGGACTCATGGCAAGACCTATTATATCGTTATTCAAATGCTGAGTTTTACAAGCCGTCCACACTAAACCAATGATAATCGCTTCAACTTTATGATTATCATGGTGACTATAATCGAGCAGTAATTCATAAACGCGGTGTAATTTATTCATGAGCAATTAATAACCCCAACGCAACGCCGCAGTATGTACAGGCGCGTCCCAATAATTCATTAATTCATCGTCTAATAAAGTAATAGTTAATGAACAACCTGCCATATCTAATGAAGTGGTATAATTACCCACTAAAGAACGCTCAATAATAACCCCGCGTTTTTCCCAATATTGCGCGGCTATTTCATAAATAGCATATAATTCAATTAATGGCGTTGCACCAAAACCATTAACATGTAATAACACTCTCTGCCCTGCTTGGGGCTGTAATTCGTCTTGCAAAGCACCTGCTAAATACGCCACGATGTCGCTACTGGATTGCAAAGCTAAGGTTTCGCGCCCATGTTCACCATGAATGCCCACACCCATTTCCATTTCAGTGTCGCTAAGCTTAAAAGTAGGCTTGCCCAAGGCAGGAACAGTACAACTGCTTAACGCCACCCCCATTGAAGCAGTGAGCGCATTGACCTTATCGCCCAAAGCTTTACAAGTCGCTAAATCCGCACCTGCCTCAGCCGCCGCCCCGACTATTTTTTCCACAATCAATGTGCCAGCCACACCACGCCGTCCGATGCTGTGTGATTTTGGCAGGGCAACATCGTCACTGACTAACACCGTAGCATTAGGACAATCAAGCATTTCAGAGGCGATTTCAAAATTCATCACATCGCCAGCATAATTTTTAACAATAAATAACACCCCCGCGCCATTTTCAACAGTTTGCGCGGCGGCGAGCATTTGGTCGGGTGTGGGTGAAGTAAAAATCTGTCCCGCGCAAGCCGCATCCAACATACCCACGCCGACAAAGCCTGTGTGTAGCGGCTCATGCCCAGAACCGCCGCCTGAAATTAAAGCCACTTTAGGACGAAGACTGGACTGGACGCGATGAATAAAAGTCGGCTCAGTATGCAAAGCAATAATATCGCTATGCGCTTTAGCAAAACCGTTAAGGCTTTCTGTTAATAAACTATCCGTTGAATTTAAAAATTTTTTCATAGGTTTTCTCCGTTTAATCTGTTAAAAATTATAGTGTGCCTGAATCAGGATTTACAGGATTAACAGAACTACAGGATAAATCCTGTGAATCCTATAATCCTGTAAATCCTGATTCAGATAATAAAATAAATACTATTTAAAATATATGGTAGTGCTTCAAAAGAGTAGGTTTTAACAAAACGCCATTTTAGCTGGAGTTCAAACCTAGGTTTGAACTCCGAAAGGTTTAATATTAACTAACCTACTTTTTTGATGCACTACCAAATATATCTATTAATCATGTCACAGGTGCAACAATGGCAATTGAAATTATTTCAGGCAAACAAGCAAGGCAAACCTTAGAGCAGAATAAAACTGGTGTATGGCCGTCTCGACAAATGGCTTCTCGACTTTATCCATTAGCCACGCCACAAGCCAATGCCAGTTTTAAAATTGGGCATGAAGAAACTATATTTTGTATGGGTTCATGTTTTGCCAGAGAAATTGGTGAGGCGTTGCGCCGTTTAGATTTTAAAGTATTATCAACTTTTCAAAATCTGCCACAATCAGCGCATCGTAAAAAATCCGATGTTAGTATGTTTAATAAATATAACGTTAGTTCTATTTATAATGAATTATATTGGGCATTTAATCCCCAAGAGTATAGTCACGATAAAATATTAATTGAAAGCAGTGATAATCGTTTGCAAGATTATCAATTAACAGGTAGTGTTTATGCCGATGAACCCCAATTTGCTAAACAATTTAGAGAGGCTTTTAATCTCGCTTTTCAAGCCGTCAAACAAGCCGATATTATTATTATTACCTTAGGCTTAAGTGAGGTCTGGTTTGATTGTCAAACGCAATTATATTTAAATGCCGCGCCTTCAAAAAATTTATTAAAACACTATCCTGACCGCTTTGAATTACATGTGTTTGATTATGAAAAAACCTCGCAAGTATTAGAAGATATTTATACGTTATTAAAAACTCATTTAAAACCCAGTTTTCGCTTATTAATTACCGTCTCACCTATTCCATTACATGCTACCTTTAGAGCGCAAGATGTTTTAGTGGCTAATGCTTATTCCAAGGCAGTATTACGCGCCGCTGTAGAAAAATTTGTCAGTAATAAAACCAATGTTAATTATTTTCCCAGTTATGAATTTGTCACCTTAAGTAATCCCACTTTATTATGGCGCTCAGATGATTTTCGACATGTTGATAGAGCAGTAATTGATTATATTATGGGTAATGTCATGGCGCAATTTACGGTAGCCTCGCCCACACTGGCTCAAGCGAATGCTTTGGCAAAAGCCACGGCTTTATATCAAGGCGATTTTTTAAAAGAAGCCAAAGCGGTTTTAGAACCGTTTATTAAAGCAAAAGCTAAAACGCCGCCTGAGTTATTATTATTATGGAATGCGGTGCGTTTGGGTATTCATGGTAAATATAAAGGTTTATTACTTGAAAGCGTTCATTATTTGCGTGATAAAACCGCAATTAAACCTGTGCAATTATTAGGCGATTTTATACGCGGTTATCGTAAAATGGCGGCTAATAATTTTATTAGTTATGTGGAACAATGGGATGGTGAGTTTTTAACAGGTTGGGCGAGTTGTTTAAAAAAACAATCCCCGATTAGTATTAAAATCATTGCCGATAATAAAGTAGTAATGACGGTGCTGGCTGATATTCCAAGAGCCGATGTTGCCGCTATTTATGGTGAGCAACATTTATACTGTGGTTTTCATATTCAATTAAATAGGGCTGAGTTAAAGACTGATACGCTACATATTGAATATGTCGATATTAAACGTGAATTACGCAATAGTCCTATTGTTTTAACAGAGCATGATAAAAATCGATTAAAACAATCAGATTGAATAGAAATTTAATTGTTATTTTAATAATACTATTGATATTAAAGACTACTCTAAGCTAGGTCGCTGTGTGATAATAGCGTAACTGATTTAACCCAACAGGTGAAACAAATGGATGAGAATAAAAAGAAAGCTCTGAGTGCTGCATTAATGCAAATTGATAAGCAATTTGGCAAAGGCTCAGTGATGCGGATGGGCGACGCGGCGGCTTCGCGTGATATTGACGTGGTATCGACAGGTTCGCTGGGTTTGGATATTGCTTTGGGCGTGGGTGGTTTGCCACGCGGTCGGGTGGTGGAAATTTATGGCCCAGAATCTTCGGGCAAAACCACGCTCACTTTGCAAGTAATAGCTGAAATGCAAAAACTCGGCGGCACAGCGGCGTTTATTGATGCCGAACATGCCCT
The DNA here is from genome assembly GCA_049296695.1 of Methylococcaceae bacterium. Lineage (GTDB taxonomy): Bacteria > Pseudomonadota > Gammaproteobacteria > Methylococcales > Methylomonadaceae > UBA10906. The sequence continues at coordinate 35,991 of JBAQSX010000066.1, forward strand.
AGACCCCGCTTACGCGCAAAAATTGGGTGTCAATGTTGAAGATTTGTTAGTCTCGCAACCCGACACAGGTGAGCAAGCCCTTGAAATTGTGGATATGTTAGTGCGTTCAGGCGCGGTGGATATTGTGGTTATCGACTCTGTTGCCGCACTCACCCCTAAAGCTGAAATTGAAGGCGATATGGGTGATTCGCACATGGGTTTGCAAGCGCGATTGATGTCACAAGCGTTAAGAAAACTCACGGGTAATATTAAACGCGCCAATACTTTGGTGATTTTTATTAATCAGATTCGTATGAAAATAGGAATAATGTTTGGCTCTCCAGAAACGACCACAGGCGGCAACGCACTTAAGTTTTATGCCTCGGTGCGCTTAGATATTCGCCGCATTGGTTCGGTTAAAAAAGGCGATGATACCTTAGGCAATGAAACCCGCGTTAAAGTCGTTAAAAACAAAGTCGCGCCGCCGTTTAAACAAGCCGAATTTGAAATTTTATACGGCGAAGGCATTTCTTTTGTCGGTGAATTAGTCGATTTAGGCGTGGCATTTGGGTTTATTCAAAAATCGGGTTCTTGGTATGCCTATGGCGGTGACAAAATCGGACAAGGCAAAGAAAACGCTAAAACCTTCTTAAAAGATAATCCCGATAAAGCTAAAGAATTAGAAGCTAAAATTCGCGCTGAAGCTTTTAGCAAACCCTTATTGGCAGTTTCTGAATTTGTCCCTGACGAAGCGGATTTATAAGTTTTATAAGGATAATTGAATAGTGCATCAAAAGAGTAGTTGTACTTTATAAATATAAAACCTACTCTTTTGATATATCACCACTAAAGGAAACTATGATTAATATACGCCCCGCCACTATGGTAGATATTGCGCCTTGCGTGGAATTATTACGCTTATTATTTGCTATTGAAAGTGATTTTGCTTTTCACAATGACAAAGTAGTGCGTGGTTTAGAATTACTTTTAAATAGCGATAAAGACGTATTATTAGTGGCGCATCAAAACACTGAGCCAAAAATAGTTGTGGCAATGTGTTCTGTACAAACGCTCATTTCCACTGCTGAAGGCGGCGCGGTGGGTTTAATTGAAGATGTTATTGTCAGTCCTGATTATCGTCGCAAAGGCATTGCAAGACAATTACTCAATGCCGCTGAACAATGGGCAATTGAACGCAATTTAAAACGTTTACAATTATTAGCTGATAAACGTAATACTAGTGCTTTAGAGTTTTATACTGCACACGATTGGCAGAGAACACAATTAGTTGCTTTGCGTAAATTTATTTAAAAAAAACTCTGTTTTATATTTAATCGTTTATTTAATTAAGCGATTAAATAAACGCTTAATTAATTCAGATTCAAAACCACGCTGCATTAAAAAACGACTCCGTTTTGCCCAATCTTTTCGTGTTAATTGGCTGTTATCGCCATATTTTTTTTCATACACTTGCTGTAACACACTAAACCAATCATCGCTAACTGTTGCTAATACGCTATTAATAATTTCACTATCAACTCCTTTTTGTTGTAATTGATAACGAATAAAGACCGCGCCATAGCCTTTATTTAAACGATAGCGCGCATAACTTTGTGCATAACGTAAATCACTTTGCCAATCTTGTCGCGCTAAATTATTTAATACAGGCAGACTATCTTCTTGGCTAAAACCTTTAGTTAATAATTTTTGTAATAATTCTTGTTGGCTGTGTTCTCGTAATGCTAAGTAGCGTAAGCAACTTTGTTGAATGGTATTAATAAGCGTCATTGATAGTACCTCAAAAGAGTAACTTGTATAGAAAATACACAATTGTATATACTATGTATACAACCGAAAATTTTATTTAATAAAATTTCTTATTGCTTAGCTGGATAAATCCTATATTTAAATACTTTTAATATAGGCACCAGTTACTGTTAAATAAAATAATTATCTTGTATTTTTAATAAATAGCGAGTTTTATATTGATATAATTTGTTATATTTTTTACAGTTTCGGGTAAAAAAATATTATACTTAAAGGCTTATTGTAACAACAAAAATTAGAGGAAAAGATTATGGGCTTTATGCAGGGCAAACGCGTATTAATTGTAGGTCTGGCAAGTGATAGATCCATTGCATGGGGTATAGCGCAAGCCATGCACCGCGAAGGCGCGGAACTGGCTTTTACTTTTCAAAATGAAAAACTGCAAAGCAGAGTTGAAAAAATGGCAGCCGAATGCGGTTCAAACATCGTGATTGAATGCGATGTCAGCATTGATGAGCATATCAGCAACGTATTTGCCGAATTGGGTAAGCATTGGGATGGTTTAGACAGCATCGTGCATTCAGTCGCTTTCGCGCCGCGTGACGCGTTGAATGGTGATTATGTAGAAGTGACTACCCGCGATAATTTTAAAATTGCTCACGATGTTAGCTCGTACAGCTTTACTGCTTTGGCTAAAGCAGGTCGTTCTATGATGCAAGGTCGCCACGGTTCATTATTGACCTTAACCTATTTAGGTGCAGAACGCGCCATTCCTAACTACAACGTCATGGGCGTTGCCAAAGCCAGTTTAGAAGCCAATGTGCGTTATATGGCAGTGGCTTTAGGCCCTGAAGGCACACGCGTCAATGCCATTTCAGCAGGCCCGATTAGAACCTTAGCGGCATCGGGGATTAATGATTTTAAAGCCATGCTCAGCAAAGCCGCTGATACCGCGCCTTTGCGTAAAAATGTGACCATTGAAGAAGTCGGTAATGCGGCGGCGTTTATGTGTTCAGATTTAGCCTCAGGGATTACGGGTGAAATCACTTATGTAGATTGCGGTTATAATATCGCGGGTTTAGCGGCATCTTGAGTGGAATAAAAAAACATAGTTTTTACTCCGTGAATAGCATCTATTTCCGACTAAATCAGTGGTAGAATACTACTACGCCACTTAAAACAGTGGCGAGACACATACAAACCCTTTGTTTTTCAATACTTGGAGATAATCGATGAGCGTATTAGTTGGTAAGCAAGCACCTGATTTCACTGTTCCTGCGGTTTTAGCGAGCGGCGAAATTGTTGATTCATTTAGCTTTTCAGAAGCCACAAGCGGTAAATATGCCGTATTGTTTTTCTATCCTTTAGATTTTACTTTCGTTTGCCCTAGCGAATTAATCGCTTTGGATCACCGCATTGAAGAATTCACTAACCGTAATGTTGAAGTGATAGGCGTGTCTATTGATTCACATTTCACCCACAACGCATGGCGCAACACCCCAATTAACCAAGGTGGTATTGGCCCTGTGCGTTATACCTTAGCCGCTGACATTACCCATAGTATCTGCAAAGACTATGACGTAGAAGCAGGCGCGGGTGTGGCTTACCGTGGTTCATTCTTAATTGACCGTAGCGGTTTAGTGCGTCACCAAGTGGTTAATGATTTGCCACTGGGTCGTAACTTTGACGAAATGTTGCGTATGGTTGATGCGTTGCAATTCTTTGAAGAACATGGCGAAGTTTGTCCTGCTGGCTGGAAAAAAGGCGATGCTGGTATGAATGCAAATCCTGCGGGTGTTGCGGCTTATTTAGCAGAAAACGCTGATAAGTTATAAGCTTTAGATTTTGTCATTCTAAAAAAGGCGCGATAGTTAAACTATCGCGCCTTTTTTTATGGGTGTTATTATTTATTATCTGAATCAGGATTTTTAGGATTAAAAGATGCGCAGGAATACTTATCTTGTAAATCCTATAATAGAGTTGTTGCGACAGAATAAAATACTATAAAATACTTAGGTTTTTTAATAAAAAATAAAATATCAACAAAAAATTTAAAAAATAAAAGACAATAAAAATTACAATGATATACAAACCTATAGAAAATAACTAAAAGATAACTATGTAATAGTAAACCAAAGGATTGTATTCAATACCCTTGTTTACTTTAATTAGTTTAAAATCGTGTCTAACACGAAAAGAAGAATTTCTTCATAATGAAAATTATTTTGCTAATTTTAATAGCAAAGTAGACCTTGGTTATGTAAATTTTGTTTGTAAAACCACTTCCATTCCACATAAAAACTAATAGTCGAACATAGTATTAGTGCTACGAAACGTTATCGGATTTTATCTGATTGCTTAAGACTTCATGATTTTAATTTTTATGATGTTATTCTCGGTGCTTGTACTGGTTTAGGGCATTATTTTTTGCTTAGCTAGTTTTTTCAGCAATCTTTTGTTTAAATACAATATTGCAACCACTCTAATTTTAACTATTACTCTTCCCAAATCCATGACTACATTACATATCAAAAACGGTAGAATCATCGATCCTGCTAATAATATCGATTGCATTGGCGATTTATATATTGCCGATGGCAAAATTATTTCAGTTATTAATATACCTGCTGATTTTAAAGCCGATAAAATAATTGATGCCACTAATCAAATTGTTTGTGCGGGGTTTATTGATTTAAGTACCCGCTTACGCGAACCGGGTCAAAGCCGTAAAGCAACTTTTAAAAGTGAAACCAAAGCGGCGGCAAGTGCAGGTATTACCACCTTATGTATTCAACCCGATACTAGCCCCGTTATTGATACTGCCGCTGTGGCTGAATTAATTAATGAACTGGCTTATAAAGCAGACTACGATAATATTTATGCCATAGCCGCATTGACTAAGAAACTCGAAGGTAATGAATTAAGTTCGATGCTGGCATTAAAACAAGCAGGTTGTATTGCGGTGAGTAATGCTTATCAGCCTATTAAAAACTTATTAACGTTGCGCCGTGCGATGGAATATGCCGCCAGCCATGATTTATTATTAATGGTGCGTCCTAATGATGCGTATTTAAGTAATAAAGGTTGCGCTCATGAAGGGGCAATTGCTACTCGTTATGGTTTGCCCAGTATTCCCGATGCCGCTGAAACTATTGCTTTAGCGCAGTATTTAGATTTAGCTGAATTAACAGGTTGTCGGGTACATTTTGGGCAATTAAGTTGTAAAGGTTCGGTTATTAAAATTCATCAAGCCAAAAAATACGGTTTAAAAATATCCGCCGACGTGGCAATGCACCAATTACATTTAACTGAAAATGATATGATTCCTTTTGATAGTGCTTATCATGTATTACCGCCATTGCGAACTGAGGCAGATAAACAATATTTAAGACAAGGTTTAGCAGGTGAAACTATTGATAGTATTTGTTCAGATCATCAGCCGCATGATTTAGATGCTAAATTAGGTGCATTTCCTGAAACGGAGGCGGGTATTTCAGCATTAGAAACGCTATTACCCTTAATGCTTAAATTAGTTTCTCAGCATGTGATTACTTTAAATCATGGTATTGCCGCTTTAACGCAAAAACCTGCACAGATATTGGGTTTAAATAGCGGCGCATTAACGGTGGGTTTTAATGCTGATGTTTGTATTTTTGATGCTGAATTATTATGGGAAGTGAATAATGAGACATGGCATAGTCAAGGTCATAATACGCCATTTTGGGGACGTACTTTAAAAGGTCGAGTTACGCATACAGTGCAGAATGGGCGGGTTATTTATCAAAAAGACTTAATTAATTAAAACCTATGAATTAAATAACTGGAGTTACGCAAGTGTTATGAAATAATCAATAGACTTATTACGATAACAAAGTTAATTATTTATAGTAATGCTGTTTTTTACTGGTTATCATAAGCAATATTTCTCAAATTGAGTTTAAATAGTGAAAATCTTAGGATTTGAATTTTAAAATACTCTATAAGACAATTATAGGGGTTTCAACACTATTTAAATTGCATAGAGTTTATCAATCATATTTGCCCTTAATAACTCAAGTTACGCAAACCAATATTATCAAATAATAAAAGGGATAGATTCCCCCTTTTCCAAAGGGGGAAGTTTCTGCGTAACTTCAGTTAGTTATTATTGATTAAAATAACGCTGTAAAAACTCATCAAATGGAGCTTGCTCACAACTTTCAATGTCTTGTTGTTTTAAATGCGATTGTTTGGCGGCTTGATCAAAAGCCTGTTTATTAACAGCATCTAATTGCCCGCTATGAAATTCTTCTGCATGTTGCCGCGATAAATCTAAAGCCACTTTGGCAAATGGTTGTTGACGCGCTTTCATCATCGCTAATAATTGCGCTGAGGGCGTTAAATCAGAATTATTAACCACAGCCGCTTGTTTTATTAACGCATTGCTATAGGGTTTATGCGTATCACCATTATCTAAAATCTCAGCGACAGACTGCATAGCATTAAGTATTTCATCCGCCCAATCTTTTAAACTAATACTCTGCCCGTTTTTCATTAATTGTAACACGGGTTTTCTACCGCAATTAGCAACAATTAATTGATTACTATTATTCACTTTATGCTCTTGAGCTGAAATATCAGGACTTGCTTGCAATGCACAACTTAATAATAAGGTTTCAATAAAACGAGCGGTATCAATATCAAGTCCTAAGGGTTGAAATATATTCAAATCCAATGAACGCATTTCCACATAACGTACCCCGCGACGTTTTAAAGCCAAGGTAGGTTTTTCACACGATTTAGCAATTTGTTTAGGGCGAATAATACTGTAAAACTCATTTTCAATTTGCAAAACATTACTATTTAATTGTTTATACTGCCCATCAACGACTACACCAATCTTTTCATAATCTTCAAAAGGCGTATTAATCGCGGCACTCAAACTCTCAACATAACCTTCAACCGAATTATAATCAATAGCCAAAGCCGCTTGGTTTTTACTTTTATAACCAATATCACTCATCCGTAATGAAGTCGCATAAGGATGATAGAGCGTGCCATTATCAAATTCTTCAAATTGTGCCATTAATGCAGGTCTGCTTTTAAAAAAGTTTTTGCATATAGCAGGTGATGCACCAAATAAATATAAAATAATCCATCCAACACGCTGAAAATTACGAATTAAACCAAAATAAACAGATGAGGTGAATTGTTCTAAATTTAACGCACTATTTTCTTGTTTATGCAGTTCAATTAATAAGTTTTCAGGCAATGAATAATTAAAATGAATCCCCGCAATCGCTTGCATGGTTCGTCCATAACGATGCCATAAACCATGACGATAGACATGCTTCATTTTACCGACATTAGAACTGCCATAATAAGCAATAGGAATACTATCATCACCATCAATACCACAAGGCATACTGGCATTTAATAATAATTCGTCGTCTAAATTATCATAAACAAATTGATGAATCGCTTGCAGATAATTCAAGGTTTCTTCGATTTTTTCAAAAGGGGGGGTAATTAATTCAATTAAAGCCTCTGAATAATCCGTGGTAATAAAAGGATGAGTTAATGCCGCGCCTAAGTTTTTAGGATGTTCGGTTTGAGCAATAAAACCAGTAACTGCATTTAAACGCAGACTTTCTTTTTCAATACCTTTTAAACCACCGCATAATAAGGCTTGTTTTTTATTAGCGATTAATACATCCAATCTCGATGTTGTTGCATTCATAGAAGAGTTATTATTTTAAGTTAAATAGCCAAGGCTATTTGCGTAAGTGTATATGCACTATGGGGCTATTGTGCCAAAATACAAGTTAATCCGCATGATGATGGTGGCTATAACCACCCTCAGGCACAGGGACTGCCTGCACCGCCACGCCATAGTGATACACCATAAGTCCACCTAAATCCGCGCCAAAAGTAATTAATAAACATAATACTGCCGCTAGTATTAAAAATGCGGTATTTTTAATATCGGCTATGAGTTGTTTAGTGAAATAACGCCATACTGACAAGCTACTGGCTAATATTAAAATACTCACGCCAATATGTTCGTGGTCTTCCATGATTTCATGTACATTATCACCATGCGGCACTGAATTGGCCGCGCTAAAACCTGCTAATACCGTAAAGACTGCGCTGATTGTGCCTATATATAATAAATAACTGGCTAATTCACGCCATTGCAGTTTTTTAGTCAATGTGCCAAGCACATCAATTAAAAAGAAGAATAATAGAAATGCAATCGGGAAGTGTACTAATAAAGGATGGATATTTTCTAAAGCGGCAATGCCAGGTAATAAAGCGGCAAAAAAACCACCGCCACTATCGCCTTGAGCTACTAAGCCTTCAATAAAGCCTAGTAGATGCGCTAAACCATCGGCAATACCGTCATGGTCTGCGTTGCCATGAATTTGAAATAATAGATTATTCATTGTGTTGTTTGGGATGTTGGCGTTATAGAATTATTATTGTTATTGTATTTTGTAATAGTGGCATACAAACCTAAGTTTGTATTCTAAACCCTATTACCAAGGTAAAACTTCACCGCGATAATTTAAAAATGCACCACTTTTTTCTAAACTAAAATTAGCAATGACTTGGCGCATCCCTGCAATACTGTCTTGTGGATTCATGGGGGCATTACTGCCGCCCATATCAGTTTTAACCCAACCGGGGTGCAGTATTAATATGGCAATATGTTGGGTTTTTAAATCAATTGCTAAGCTTTTCATCGCCGCATTTAATGCCGCTTTACTGGAACGATAACATAAACTACCGCCACTGCTATTATCGGAAATACTAGCCATTAAACTACTCATCGCAATGAATTTTGGGTTTTTAGATTTTAATAAATTATTCAAAAAACTTTCCGCTAATTTAACAGGAGCTAAGCTATTAATACGCAAAGTTTGTTCCCAGATTTGATAATCTAACTCACCAAAATTATGTTCTTGGGTATCACCATAAACACCTGCATTACTGAGCAGTATATCAATGGTTTCATCTTTTAATTGCTGTGCGAGGTTATCAATTTGCTTAAAGTCATTTACATCTAAAGCATAAATAGTCAAACGTGAATTCGTTTTAGCGATAGCGTGTAATTCACTCGCTAAGTCAGGATGTCTGCAACAGGCAATAATATTGATGTCTTGCTGGCTATATTGTCGACAAAATTCTAAACCTAAACCGCGATTTGCACCTGTAATAAGTATGGTTTGCATGGTTGGATGTCCTTTTAATTATTTATTATCAATACTGATTATCAAAAAAGGCGGTAAATTAGCCAAAATGACCACGAAAAATATCGCTATCATGTCAATTATAACGACTAATGCCGCTGAAAATGCCCTATCAGTAAAACGTAAATTATCACTAAACAATGTTAAAATCGCGCACTTTTATGATTAACAAAGGAACAATATGAGCCAGATTAGCATTGAACACAACCCCAGTGAAGCGCGTTTAGCAGAATTAGGCGTAGCAAATTGGGAAATTTGGGAAAAAGAAGTCTCTGAATTTACCATTGATTTTGATGAAACCGAAACCGCTTATATTTTGGAAGGTGAGATTATTGTCACCCCTATGGGCGGTGAACCCGTTCGCATTGTCCCTAATGATTTGGTCGTGTTTCATGCGGGTTTAGATAGTCATTGGCAAGTAGTCAAACCCTTGCGTAAGCATTACAGCTACGACTAAATCTATATAGGGAAACCCTAACCATTCCCCATCAGTAGCATTGTTACAATACAGGTATAATCTATTTATTTTTAAATAATGGCGTACAAACTTAGGTTTGTACGCCATTATTTAATATCATAATTAACTTTGTTGTCGCAACAAGCCTAGTAATCAAATTGATTATATTATAGTGATTTAAACGACGACCAGTTTTTTAAAAGACTGGTCGTTATGTAGTTGCTAAACACTGCATAAAATTGAATTACTATAGATTAAGTTAAAATTAAAATAATTACTAAAAATTCAAACAAAATAAAACATTCTGAAATAGATAATTATGGGTGATTATAATCAAGTAGCAATAATATTAAAAACTTATTTAAAATAAAAAATTATCCAAAATATTTATCAAAATAAAATAATATATCTACGTTATTAGAACGATTTTCTATTACTGAAATAGCGCGTATTTTAACTATAACTTGTGGTTTAACACCTGCACAGCTTATTGATGTCTCTCAAAAAAGTGGCTGTCTTTTTGAATTTTTTCATAAAAATGCTAACTATCGCTAAGTATCAAGGCACGCACTTTTATTAAGTGTAGATAATTGCGGGACGTGTTAAATGTAATGCTTATTTGAATTAACAACATAATGATGCTTTGGCAAATAACAAGCGTCTTTTTAGCTAGAAAAGACGACCCGCAAGTTATGCTCTACGGGTCTTTAGGAGGGGTAACTAATCAAAGATGAGTTTCAAAAGGAAATGTAATAGGATTTATACAAAAACCATACTTTGGTTTTACTACCCATGATGGCATAACCACTTTATCAGCGTGGGCGTGAGTATCGGTTGACCAACAAGCTGTGTTGTATAACGTGGCGGCACGGGCGACAATCAACCGTTACATTTTTTAATAATGGCGTGGTCAGTTATCAGCAGGTGATGGCGTTGTATCACTTACTGTTTTTATAAACTGACACTATTAAAAAATGCTTTGCTGTTTTTCAATGATGGCGTAATTCGCTCAACTTTTCAAAGTTGCCTTTAAAAACAACTTACCAAATGGTGGCGACATTAAAAAACGACTTTCGCACAAATCCTAATACAAAACCCTAAAAGCACAGGGTATACCACTATGCTTTTTAATGGAAAAAAAAGAATATCCAATAAAAATAAATAAATAAAATCAATTAGTTAAAATAATTTTATAAAAATTAAGCATGTTTTTTTGAAAAACAAAGCGTACAGACTTCACAGAAAATGAATAATTTTTAGTTTTAATAAAGCAAGCTATGACTTATTTTGTCATGTTATGACAAAAATTGTCGACGCGCTATTTTATAGCGTGTGATGGTAATTTATTAAACAATCGCGCACCAAATCTTGGCTAAAGATAGAATAGGTGCTTCTTTAAGTTTTAATTTTTAGGGTGTTGCCGTTATGAAATTCAAAGTCTCTTTGTTATTACTCAGTTTGGTCATTGCCACCAATAGTATGGCTGAAGAAAAAACGACTATCCGTGTGGGTGTACAAGTTTCAGGCACTGTTGATTGGGAATTGTCTGCCTTGCCTAATTCACCTGATTTTGAAGTGCAAGTGCATCCCGTTGCTAACGCCGAAGCCAGTAAAATCGCTTTGCAATCAGGCGCGGTGGATGTGATTGTTTCTGATTGGTTATGGGTGTCACGCTTACGCGCCACAGGCTCAGATTTTACTTTTTACCCGTATTCAACAAGCGCAGGCGCGTTAATGGTGGCTAATGACAGTCGAATTCATACTATCAAAGATTTGCAAGGCAAAAAGCTAGGGATTGCAGGTGGTGAATTAGATAAAAATTGGTTATTACTGCAAGCACTGGCACATAAAGAACACATCGATTTAAGCAAAGTCGAAAAAACTTTCGGCGCGCCGCCGTTACTTAATGAACAACTCAAACAACATCGCCTAGACGCACTGCTCACTTATTGGCATTTTGCCGCGCCTTTGCAAGCACAAGGCTATCTGCAACTGCTTAATGGTAAAGATATTTTACAAGGCTTAGGCATTAGTGAAACTGTACCTAGCATCGGTTATGTGTTTGAACAAAGTTGGGCAAATGGGCATAAAAAAGCCTTAACGAGTTTTTTAAAAGCCAGTTCTATGGCTAAACAACAATTGTGCAGTGATGATAAAGCGTGGCAAAAAGTAATTCCTTTAACTAAAACTGACGATACCGCGACTCAAAAACTGTTGCGTGAGGGTTATTGCGCGGGAATGGTTACTGAATGGAGTGATAAAGAGCAACAAGCCGCCACGCAGATTTATAATTTATTAGATACTGCAAGTAATCATCAATTAACAGGTTCATCTACTGGTTTGCAAGCGGGTACGTTTTGGAAAGCTGAGTAATTCATTTTAATAATGAGTGATTGAATTAATACCTATTGTCAGAATCAGGATTTTCAAGATTAAAGGATTAGCAAGATATTATTATCCTGTGCATCCTAAAATCTTATAAATCCTGATTCTGACAGGAAAATAATAATTAATCACTGAAGTTACAAAGTTTAACTATTTAAAACAAGGAGACCTCTCATTAATCCCTCGCGTTATTACTTGCCCTTATTATCACTACTGAGTTTTTTATTACTCTGGCAAGGCTTAGCTGATTACATAAACAATAATACCCTACCCACACCTGAAATAGTCGCTAAAGTATTTTGGCAAAGTTGCTTATCAGGACAACTCCCTTATCATTTAGGTGTCACCCTACGACGCTTAATTATCAGCTTTAGTATTTCAATGCTATTGGGTTGCGCCATAGGTATCGCATTAGGGCTTAATAAAAAACTCAATAGCTTTTTTGACCAATGGCTAGTAATATTTTTAAATATCCCCGCCTTAGTCACTATTATTTTATGTTACGTTTGGTTTGGTTTAATTGAATCAGCGGCAATTACCGCCGTTGTCATTAATAAACTACCCAATGTTATAGTTACCTTGCGCGAAGGCACACGCGCTTTAGATACTGAATTATTAGCAATGGCTAAATGTTATGGTTTTAATCGTTATAAAACTTTAAAACATGTAATACTGCCGCAATTACATCCGTTTTTAATGAGCGCGACCCGTTCAGGATTAGCGTTAATTTGGAAAATAATATTAGTGGTGGAATTATTAGGGCGTAGTGACGGCATGGGTTATCAATTACATTTATTCTTTCAGTTATTTGATATAGCAAGTATTCTGGCTTATACCATAGCTTTTGTTAGCGTCATTCAATTAATTGAATACGCAATATTAAAACCCTTAGACAGACAGGCTTTACGGTGGCGCAATGACTGATATTAAAATTCATATTGCCCATAAAAGTTATCATCAAAATAGCCCCGCTATTATTGAAAACTTTGCCTTAACCTTGCTTAAAAATGAATTTGTCTGTTTATTTGGTCAATCAGGCTGTGGTAAAACTACTTTATTAAATTGTATTGCAGGTTTAAATACTGATTATCAAGGTGAGATACAATTAGGTGAAAAACACAGCCGCGCTAAAATCGCTTATGTATTTCAAAGTCCGCGATTATTACCGTGGCGCACGGTGCGTGAAAATATAGAATTAGTGTTAAATAAAGAGCAATTAGCTATTATTGATGAATTATTAGCGGTAATGCAATTAACCCAAGTGCAAAATGAATATCCAAAATCCTTATCGCAAGGAATGCAACGTAAGGTTTCTATTATTCGCGCTTTTGCGGTTAATCCTGATATTTTATTAATGGATGAACATTCGGTAGCTTTAGACGCGCCGATGATTCGAGATATTCGTCAGTTATTAATGCGTTTATGGCAACAACGTCCACACACGGTATTATTTGTCACCCACGATTTACGCGAAGCCATTACTTTAGCGGATAGATTAATTTTTTTAGCGGCAAAACCCATGCGTATAGTGCAAGATATTAAAGTCACTATTGCGCGAGATGAGCGTGATAATGAAACTTTAATTGAAGCTTTTAGACAGCAATTATTAACCGATTATTCACAAATACAAAGCTTATTATGAGTTTCTGGCAAACAAAAACCCTTAAAGAAATGACCATTGAAGAATGGGAGTCTTTATGTGACGGCTGTGGTAAATGCTGTTTACATAAATTAGAAGATGAGCGCACGGGCGAATTACATTTTACTCAAATTGCTTGTCGTTTATTAGATTTAAAAAGCTGTCGTTGTACTAATTATCAAGAGCGCACCCAATTAATAGCAGACTGTATTAATTTAAATACTAATTTTAGTGATTATTCATGGCTACCTAATAGTTGCGCTTATCGTTTAATATATGAAGGGCGACCTTTATTTAATTGGCATCCTTTACTATCTGGAAAACGTGATAGCGTTCAAAAAGCGGGGGTATCGGTGAGTAGTTATGCTATTAAAGCCGATAAAAAAACTAATCCTAAAAACCATATTATTCGTTGGTTAGATTAAATCTGACCTTATTTCGTATTAATAACTCAAGTTACGCAGATGTTGTAAATGTAGGGACAAATCATATTTGCCCTTAATGACAAACGCTTGTGAGTGAAGGGCAAAAAATATTTTGCCCCTACAGTTTTATTATTTTTGTGTAGCTTGAGTTAATAACTCAGCCGAATACCAATCTCCGCACTACGACCTGCCTCTGGAGCAAAATTTCTTAAATATGAAGTGGAATTACGAATATTCTCGTTTAATAAATTCTTCGCTTTGGCAAATACTAATACTTCAGTATTAGCAAAACTCGCCAATTTATATTGGGTATTGAGATTTAATAATACATAAGCGGGACTTTTTGAGTCATTAATGGCAACATCATCTTGCGCTTCAGCACGCGTCAGTCGTAATTCATTATGCCAATCATTATGGTCATAATCAAATTGAAAACCATAACGTAACGGCGGCATACGCGGCACATTACCACCATTATCAAATGTCCCGCGCGTATAATCACTAAATAAGGTTAAATCGATTATATCAGCGTGATGTTCTAGTAAATTAATTACGGTTTTCGCTTCAAAACCTTTAAAAGTCGCGCTAGTTTGTTGGGTTTTAAAAACAGGAAAACAACCGCCATTACTTGAGCAACTGTTATTAAATTGTTCAATATTACTATCAAATACTTGCCCTGTGCGCCCTTGATAAATATAATCACTGACCCAGTTATTAAATAAAGTCAATTCTGCATGAATGCCTTCATTTTTAAAACGATAAGTGGCTTCGATATTATTAGATAATTCTTTGTTTAAATGGTTATTACCTAATTCATAACTGCGCGTGGCATCATGCACCCCGTTAGAATATAGCTCTTGAATTTGCGGCGCACGTTGCGAATGGGTAAAGGCTAAGCTGAGTTGATGGGTATTATTAATATCCCACAATACTGAAGCCGAGCCGCTTAAGGGAATATAGTTTTTAATAGCTTGTTGTTGTGGGGTAATGGTTTGCCATTCAGCCCGCGCTCCTAATTCATAAGTCAACGCGCCCTGTTTTAATGATTCAACGGCAAAAACGCCATAACTATCGGTTTTAGTGGGCGGCACAATGGTTTCTGTGCCTAAAGCTGAAAAGTCACTGTTTAATGATTGAAAACCCAATACTCCTTTTAATGCACCAATAGCGCGGTGTTCAAGTTCTAAGCGACTTTCATAAGCGGTATTTAAAAAAGTAGTCGCGGCAATACCGCTATCTAATTCAGTATGTTTATAGTCAGTGTAACTGAGTTTAAATTTGATTTTTTCGGCTAAAGCAAAAGGTTTATTTAATTGGGCTTTTAAATCATATTTGCTTTGTTTAAGGGCAATAGTAATTGCTGAATCACCGCTACCATCGGCTGGAATGCCGTAGTTTTTATCTAATTGATTAATTGATAAACCAATTAAACCGCTGTCATTAATCCAAGACGCGCCGATTGAACCGCCTTGGCTTTGTGCTTGGGTGTTGCTGATTACGTCGCGCGTATTAGCCAACACGGGTACGCCATCAAGGCTGTGGTCAGTGGCACGCACCGCAGGTTCATCAATGGCAAAGCCACCGATATGGGTATTGTCTTGGTCACGATAAAAGCCATCAAGATGATAGGCGATGTTGCCTTGACTGCCTTCAAGTTTGCCCACGCTGGCGGTTTGATTCGTGGCAGAATCGTAGCGTTGCTCAGCAGAGCCACCTAAAACTTTATCAAACAGTTTTTCAGGGATACGCCCATCGATGACATTAACCACGCCGCCAATCGCGCCGCTACCATAAAGTAAAGTCGAAGGGCCGCGTAAAATTTCAACGCGCTCGGCTAAAATCGGTTCAACACCATTGGCGTGGTCGGGGCTGAGTGAAGCGGCATCGTTTGTGCCTAAGCTGTTTTGTAATACTTTCACCCGCGAACCTGCTTGACCGCGTATTACAGGTGTACCGACACCCGCGCCGAAAGATTGGTTACTAATGCCTAATTCATTGCTTAAGGTTTCACCTAGGCTAGAGCCTATTTTGCGGCGTAATTCGTCTTCAGCTAATACGGTGACAGGTCTTGCCAGTTTTGAACTGGGCGTGGCAAAAGCGGTACTAGTGACCAACATGTCATCGAGTTGTTGTACTGGCGCGTTGTCAGCATAGACGCAGTGAATGCTCGCTGTAGAGATAGCAATAGCTAATAGTTTTTTCATAATAAATAATCTGCTTAAGATAAGAAAAAGTGATGTTATAACGTAACAACTTTAATGCGTAATGACAGTTGTGTGTTGTGTTTTGTGGATTGTTTAGAGAGTGTTTAGACCTTGCGGTGCAAGGTCTCTACGGTGTTTGCGTGCAGGTGAGGCATAAGCCATGAATTTCAATGGCTTTGCTATGTACGGTAAAACCTGCTTGGGCAAATTCAAGCGTTAAAGCCTGCATTACTTCGCTAGCAGTGCGTTCTTCTACTTGCTGGCATTGTTTACAAATTAATAATAATTGCTCGTGAGACTGTTCCGAGCAACAACAGCCAATAAAAGCATTTAAGCTTTCGACGCGATGAATTAAGCCTTGCTCGATTAAAAAATCCAAAGCGCGGTAAATAGTGGCGGGTTTGGCGGCTTGTTGCAGGGGTTTTATTCTGTCTAGCAATTCATAAGCTTTTACGGTTTTATGACTCGACCAAATCAGCTCTAATACTTGCTTGCGAATCGGCGTGAGTTGTACACCGCGTTGCACACACAACTGACTTGCGGTTTCTAAGGCTTGTTGAATGCAGTGCGCGTGGTCGTGCTGGTTAAAAATCAGCGGCTGAAAAGACGTGGTCATCGAAGGTAAGCGCGTTTATGATTGATGTGATGTTATATTATAACAACTCGTCATTAAGAGCTAGACGCGATTTAAGCATTAAACAATCCCCTTTGAATATTGTCTCTATTTAGGCGTATGATTGTTTCGTAATCGGCAACACAGCCGTAGCAAAACAACGCCTAATTAATAACAACACCTGAGGAGAGCGCTATGACAGCCCAAACAAATTATATTCGTTGGTTCAATGAGCTAGGTATTGATGATGTGCCTTTAGTGGGCGGTAAAAACGCCTCTTTGGGCGAGATGTATCGTGAACTCAGTCCGCAAGGCATACAAATTCCTAACGGTTTTGCCGTCACCGCCGAAGCTTATCGTTATATGTTAGATAGTTGCAATGGCTGGGATAAACTACATGCCGCTTTAGATGATTTAAACCCCGATGATGTCACCGATTTAGCTAAACGCGCCAGAAAAGCCCGCGAAGTAGTATTTGCCGCGCCCTTGCCACAAGATTTGCAAGTGCAAATTATTCATGCTTACCAACAATTACAAGACCAATACGGCGAAGACTTAAGCGTGGCGGTGCGTAGTTCAGCGACAGCCGAAGATTTGCCCACGGCGAGCTTTGCAGGTCAGCAAGATACTTATTTGAACGTGCGTGGTGAACAGGCTTTGCTTGAGGCTTGCAAACGTTGTTTTGCCAGTTTATTTACCGATAGGGCGATTCATTACCGCGTTGACCAAGGTTTTGACCATTTCAAACTTGCCTTATCGATTGGCATTATGAAAATGGTGCGCTCAGATTTAAACGCTAGCGGCGTGATGTTCTCGCTAGACACTGAATCGGGTTTTGCTGATGTGGTCTTTATTACGGGCGCGTATGGTTTGGGTGAAAACGTAGTGCAAGGCGCGGTTGACCCTGACGAGTTTTATGTGCATAAAACGACCTTTGAACAAGGCTATCGTGCTGTTTTAAAACGTACTTTAGGCGCGAAAAAAATCAAAATGGTGTATAGCGATGGTAGCACCCGTGATGCCACGCGCAACGTAGTCACTTCTAACGAAGAACGTAACCGTTTTTGTTTAAGTGATGCCGATGTTTTGACGCTTGCCGATTATGCCATCAAAATTGAAAAGCATTACAGCAACAAAGCAGGTCAGCACAAACCCATGGATATGGAATGGGCAAAAGACGGGCTAGACGGCACCTTATACATTGTCCAAGCCAGACCTGAAACCGTGGTTTCACAACTCAAAGGCATGATGCTCGAGCAGTACACCCTCAAAGAACACGCCAGCCCCATTATTACAGGTCACGCGGTGGGCGGTAAAATCGCCTCAGGTCAGGCAAGAATTATTGATAACGTAGAGCAACTGCATACTTTTAAAGCAGGTGATGTCTTAGTCGCCGATATGACCACGCCCGATTGGGAACCTGTAATGAAAATTGCCTCAGCGATTGTTACTAATCGCGGCGGAAGAACTTGTTTTTCGGGTGATACTTTATTACTGACTAATGAAGGCTTTTTATCGTTTGCTCAAATTGAACAACGCGGTTATCACGATTTACAAACCCCCGCTTTAAATCGTCAGACCCTAAAAATGGAATGGCAAACCATTAGCGCGATTATGAAAAAAACCGCGCCGTTATTTAAAGTGAATATCTCGCAAACGGGCAGAATGAAAGGTAATACTTTAAAAGTAACCCCCGACCATAAAATGCTTAATTTAAAAGATGGGCAATTAATTGATACCCAATTACAAGATTTATTAAAACAACAGGATTGCGCTTTAGTCGCTCAATCTATACCTGCATTAACAACTAGCACCGATAAACAACGCAAACTCGCTTATTTATTAGGCGGTATTATGACCGATGGTCATATTCATCGTTCGCGCACCAAAGGCGAGGTGGTTTTTATTCAAAAACCTACCGCAGTTAAACAACAATTTATTGCCGCGATGAATGACGCATTAGAAAGCGTTTATGGCAAAGTCTTTAAAACCTTTGTTAAAAAACAATCACAAGGTTTTATTCGCGGCAAACAAGTTGTAGGCTCAGCCAATGCCTATCGCTGTTTTTCAAAAGATATTGCCGAGCAGTTACAGGAAGAGCAAAACAGTATTGTACAAACTTTATTAAAAGCCGAGCTTGAGATTGCTTATTCTTTTTTAGCAGGGGTTATTGATGGTGACGGCTCAGTTAATGGCGGACGCGTTAATATTTATGTCTCTAAACAAGAATTATTAGAAGCGATTATTGTTGCTTGTTTGCGGATTGGTACTGTGCCTAGCGTGACGACTAATCGCAATATTTATAATGTGTTATTAGTTGAAAAACTGGACATATTAAATAATTATACCCAACGGGTACGATGCGCTGATAAACGTAAGCGCATTGGCACACGCTTTTTTAATACCAAACAATTATTCTCTGGTGCAATTAACTCTGATATTAATAATCGTTGCGCTAAGCATTATTTAATTGATGAAAAGCATCTACAAGAAACCTTAGCGCAATTAAAAGACACGCAGTTATCAGCGCGATTAGAAAAACTACTCGCCAGTGATATTCGGCAAACCCGCATGAGTTTCTTAGAACAATTAGAAACGCAAGACGTTTATAATATTACGGTCGATGCGCATCATAATTACTTAGTATTCAGCGAGCGTTATACGCCAATACTGGTGAATAATTGCCATGCCGCCATTATTTCGCGTGAATTAGGCGTTCCTGCTGTGGTCGGTTGTGACAATGCCACCACGGTGATTCCCAATAACAGTACAGTAACAGTCTCTTGCGCCGAGGGTGACGTGGGTAAAGTTTATGCAGGTGAGGTAGCGTTTGAGATTCAAAGCACCGACTTAACAGGTCTACAACGCCCTAAAACCCACATTATGCTCAATATCGGCAATCCTGAGATTGCTTTTAAAACCAGCTTCTTACCCAATGACGGCGTAGGACTGGCGCGGATGGAATTTATTATTACCGAATACATCAAAGCGCACCCTATGGCTTTGCTTCACCCTGAGCGCGTCACCGATGAAAACGAACGCGAACAACTCGCTCAACTCACGCGTAACTATGCTAGCGGCGCGGAATTTTTTATCCAAAAACTCGCTGAAGGCGTTGGCACAATTGGCGCGGCGTTTTATCCCAAGCCTGTGGTGGTTAGAATGTCAGATTTCAAAACCAATGAATACGCCACCTTGCTGGGCGGCAAAAACTTTGAATTTGATGAAGAAAATCCGATGATAGGCTTTAGAGGCGCGTCTCGTTATACCCACCCCGCCTATCGTGAAGGCTTTGCTTTAGAGTGCGCCGCTATGAAACGAGTGCGCGAAGACATGGGTTTGACCAACGTGGTGTTAATGATTCCGTTCTGCCGCCGTGTGGCTGAGGCTAAAAAAGTGCTGGCTTATATGGCAGAGCTGGGCTTAAAGCGTGGTGACAACGGTTTGCAGATTTATGTGATGTGCGAAATTCCGAATAACGTGATTTCGATTGATGCCTTTGCCGAGCAGTTTGATGGTTTTTCTATAGGTTCTAATGACTTAACCCAATTAACCTTGGGCGTGGATAGAGATTCAGCGATTTTGGCAGAAGATTTTGACGAGCGCGATGATGGCGTGAAAGAGATGATTCGCCAAGCAGTGAATGGCGCGAAACGTAATGGGCGGCATTGTGGTTTATGCGGACAAGCCCCATCGGATTATCCTGAAATGGCGCAGTTTTTAGTGGAAATGGGTATTGATTCGATGAGTTTAAATCCTGATACGGTATTAACGACTACACAATTAGTATTAGAAACTGAGCAGGGTTTGGGGCGTTAATTATAACGGTTTCATATCAAACTGACATAACGACTGCCAGCAACTGTGATAAAAGTCAAAGTTATTTGGCGTAGTTTATATCCCATTCACAATCTCTTTTAGTAATAGAATTTAAAATAACCAATAACTTTCTCATGCAAGCGGTAATAGCTAACTTTTTAGCTTTACCGTTTGCGACTAATCGAGTATAAAAGACTTTGATAATAGGATTAGAACGTGTTGCATTTAAAGTCGCCATACACAAACATTGCGCACTAATGAACGTCCGCCTGATATAACTCTATGTCCTATTTTTTTGCCGCTATCTTTTGCATAAGGAGCTAATCCCACTAACGCGCTTATTTCTTTGTTAGATAACTTTCCCAATTCAGGTAGTTGTGATAAAAGAGTTAATGCGGTTATATCGCCAATACCTT